>NZ_QJSX01000002.1:21241-366098 GCF_003217515.1 Deinococcus yavapaiensis KR-236
CGCCGTCGTTCACGCAATCCGGCTCGTACACCATCCGCTTCACGTCCAACGACGGCAAGACGAGCAGCCAAGCGCAAGACGTGACGATCAACGTCGCGAACGTGAACCAAGCGCCGACGCTCAACACCATCACCACCCCGCAAGCAGCGAACGAAGGCCAAGCGCTGAACTTCACGGTGAGCGGCAGCGACCCGGACGGCACGACGCCCACCTACACGGCGACGTACCTGATCGGTGGCGTGGCGCAAGCCAACCTGCCCACGGGTGCGTCGTTCAACACCACGACGGGCGCGTTCAACTGGACGCCGTCGTTCACGCAGTCCGGCTCGTACGTCATCCGCTTCCGTTCCACGGACGGTTCGTTGACCAGCCAAGCGCAAGACGTGACGATCAACGTCGCGAACGTGAACCAAGCGCCGACGCTCAACACCATCACCACCCCGCAAGCAGTGAACGAAGGCCAAGCGCTGAACTTCACGGTGAGCGGCAGCGATCCGGACGGCACGACCGTCTCGTACACCGCTGAGTACCTGATCGGCGGCGTGGCGCAAGCCAACCTGCCCACGGGCGCGTCGTTCAACACCACGACGGGCGCGTTCAACTGGACGCCGTCGTTCACGCAGTCCGGCTCGTACACCATCCGCTTCCGTTCCACGGACGGTTCGTTGACCAGCCAAGCGCAAGACGTGACGATCAACGTCGCGAACGTGAACCAAGCGCCGACGCTCAACACCATCACCACCCCGCAAGCAGTGAACGAAGGCCAAGCGCTGAACTTCACGGTGAGCGGCAGCGACCCGGACGGCACGACGCCCACCTACACGGCGACGTACCTGATCGGTGGCGTGGCGCAAGCCAACCTGCCCACGGGCGCGTCGTTCAACACCACGACGGGCGCGTTCAACTGGACGCCGTCGTTCACGCAGTCCGGCTCGTACGTCATCCGCTTCCGTTCCACGGACGGTTCGTTGACCAGCCAAGCGCAAGACGTGACGATCAACGTCACCGACGTCGCGGTCGTTGCGCCGCAATGGCGCCTGTACTCGGTCGGACAGAACATGAAGTCGGAAAGCTACGCGGGCGGCGTCGTCAAGGCAGGCATGGGCGCGTCTTACGCCAACTTGGTCATCAACCACTTCCTCAACCTTGCTGACTGCCAGGCCAACGCGAACGTATGGGATCCCCGGAGCTCCGTCATCCTGGATGCCACGGGTGCGTGGTCGACGAACATCAACAAGCCGGCTGGCACGACCCTGTGGGCGCGCTTCGTCGACAGCAACAACGTGGCTGTGAGCGCATGCTCGTCCGCAACCCTTCCGTAATCGTCCCTCAAGAGGGCTCAGCTTATATTGAAGTCGTTAGGAGAGTGAGGCCGTGGTAGAACAAGGAAGCGAAAACAAGACGGTGCGAACCGCATCTGTCGAGATGGAGTCGTACGAAGCGCCGAAGCTGGAGTTCCTGGGAACTTGGCATGACATGACGCGCGTTACGGGTGGAACCGGCTCTGGTGGCGCCGATACTGGAGACTTCGACTAAAAACTCGCCGAACCAAGAGGAAGGAAACTCCTTCCTCTTGGTTCGAAACGTTCTTGCTTTTCGAGGGAGGCCCCATCAACAGGGAGCGCCTCCCTCTTCACTATTCTGAGGTTATTGGGGCCGCCTCTCTTCGTCGAGCAAGTTCTTTCGAAATAGGCAAGCCCGTCCGCAGTTATAAATTTGCCGCGTCCGTAAAGTTTCCGAGATCCTCACTTTCTTGCTTCCACTACAATATGCTGTCGCACCCGTTAGCCGTGCCGAAGGAGCCTCATGATCTACGTTCTCCGCATTCTCCAACACAGCCGAAGGTTCGCGTGACTCGCGCGTTTTATCCAGTGATCCTCGCCGGAGGCAGCGGCGAGCGCTTTTGGCCCCTTTCTCGCAAGAACAAACCCAAGCAGTTCCTCTCTCTCGATGGAAGCGGCAAGAGTCTGCTGCAAGCCACGGCCGAACGCCTCGCCGATCCCGTTTACCAGTTGGAGCGAGTTCACGTCGTGACGGGCTCGGAGTACCGAGCTCAAGTCCTCGATCAACTTCCAGAGCTGCCCGCCGAGAACCTCATCGTCGAACCGATCGGCCGTGACACCGCACCCGCCGTGCTGTATGCTGCCCTTCGAATCGCACGAGAAGATCCGACGGCAGTCATGGGGGTCTTCGCCTCCGACCACCGAATCGGCGACCTGGACCTGTTTCGTCGCGTGATCCTGAGGGCGCGTGAGGCAGCCGAAAACTTCGGTTCCCTCGTCACGCTCGGCATCACCCCGACGTTTCCCTCGACCGGCTACGGATACGTGCAACGCGGAGAGCTCGCGCTCGATGGCGACATCCCGATTTACAGCGCGTCACGGTTCGTCGAGAAGCCGAACCGCGCGACAGCCGAGACGTACCTGGAAAGCGGCCTGTACAGTTGGAACAGCGGCATGTTCGTGTGGACCGTCGAAGCCATCCTCGAAGCCTTCCGCGCTTACCAACCCGTTTTGTACGACACGCTTGCCGACGCGGTGCAAGAGCGAGGCGGCGTCAAGAAAGTCTTCCCGCATCTGCAAAAGATCAGCATCGACTACGCCATCTTGGAGCAGGCTCAGAACGTTCAAGTCATTCCGGCGCAGTTCGATTGGGACGACTTGGGAGATTGGAACGCGTTGGAGCGTCTGCTGGGCGGGACGGCCGCCAACGTCACGGTCGGCCGACATCTCGGCTTGGACACGGACGGCGCCATCCTCTACACCAGCAATGGAAACGGGCTCGTCGCCACCATCGGCTTGGAGGATGTCGTGGTCGTTCAAACGCCGGAAGTGACGCTCGTGGTGCGCAAGGACCGCACGCAAGACATCAAGAAGGTCGTGCAGCAACTCAAGGCCCACCCGGAACTCGAGCGCTTTGTTTGAAGACGCGATCGAGGGGCCTGGTCACCTGTTCCAAGGGTGATCAGGTCCCTTGAACTGTCGAGGTGCTGAGAAAAGAGAAGCAGGAAGGCCCAGCGGCGAGGGAGAAATCGAGGCCCTCCGGTGCCAGGTCCGGCGGTCGATTCAGTGCCTACGATTCAAGACGGAGGCGTACACTTCCAGCGTCTGCCGCGCCGTTTGCTCCCACGTGAACAGGGTAGCCCGCTCGCATCCACGCCGACTCAACTCCGCTCGAAGTGCTGTCTGGGTCAGCAAGGATCGCATGGCGTTCACCAACGCTTCGACGTCGAGGGGATTCACGAGCAGCGCCGCGTCGCCAGCCACTTCCGGCATCGAGCTGACGCTCGACGTGATCACGGGCGTTCCGTACGTCATTGCCTCTAGGATCGGCAGACCGAAGCCTTCGTACAGCGAGGGAAACACGAGGGCCGTCGCTCCTTGGTACAACGCTGCCAAGTCGGCGTCGCTGACGAAACCTGTCAAACGAACGTTCCTCATGCCTTTCGCGCGCTCCACGATCGGAGTGGCTTGCCATCTCGCTCCGCCGACGATGACGAGTCGCGCGCTTGGCTGTTCGCGCTCGACGGCCGCGAACGCCTCCAGTACCCGCTGAAGGTTCTTGCGAGGATCGAGCGCTCCGACGTAGAGGAAGTAGGGTTCGTCGAGGTCGAGGGCGTCGAGAACCGCACGTACGTCCTGTTCGCTTCGAGCTACCGGGGGTGCGACGCCGTTCAAGGTGACGTGAAGCTTCTCGCGTGGCAGACGAAGGTGATGTTCGAGGTCGTGCGCGGCAGACTGACTGATCGTGATGATCGCGTCGGCTGTCCAGCGAGCCGCCGGAATCAGGGTTTTGAACACGGCACGCGTGAAAGGCGGCTGTACGCTGGGATCGATCACGGGAATGGCGTCATGCACCGTGACGACTCGGGCATGCCGTCCACGCGGCGCCACGAAGGGCGCGATGCCGCACGGGTCATGAAGCACGTCCAACTTCAAGCGGTCGGCGGCAAGGCGCAACTCCAAGTTGCCGAGGGTCGCGGCGAGCGGCGCCTTGGCCAAATGTGGAACGTCGTACGTCTCGAATTCCCGGTACCACGGCAAAGGTGACGCAGGATAGGGATTGAGGAGAACGACCTCGAGGGTCGGCTCGACCCGCCGCAAGGCCCGCGTGAGCTCGACGGTGTACCGCCCGATTCCCGTCAGGCGGTCCGCCATGCCGTAGGTGAACATTCCGACTTTCATGCGATCGACTCCAAGAACTCCAGGGTGCGGCGCGCCGTTTCGCTCCACGAAAAGCGCTGTGCGTGCGCCACTCCGGCCGCGCGAAGGCGACGCGCCGTTTCGGGTTCGTGCAGCACGCGTCGCATCGCCTCCGCGATCGACTTCACGTTGTGAGGGTCGACGAGTAACGCCGCATTTCCCGCCACTTCCGGAAGAGCCGAGGTGTTGGAGGTGATCACGACCGCGCCGCTCGCCATGGCTTCGAGCACTGGAAGGCCGAAGCCTTCCTCCAAAGAGGGAAACACGAACGCGGCGCTGTTGGCGTAGAGCCCCGGCAAGTCGTCGGAGGCTACGAAGCCCAGGTGCCGCACACGCTCGTGCAAGTTCAGGCGGGCTGTCTCCGCCTCGAGCCACACCAAGTCGCTTGGCATCCAGGGACCCGCGAAGTACAGGCGCACCGTCGGGTGTGTCCGAGCGACGAGAGCGAACGCCTCCAGGAGTCTCGCTTGATTTTTGTTGGAATTGCTCGCTCCGACGTGCATGAAGTAGGGCGGGTGGTCCGCGCTTGCCGTCTCGGCATGCGGCACTTTGAACCGCTCGTGGTCGACGCCGTGATGTACGACGTGAATTCTCGTCTCGGGAAGGCCCAGCCTGGACGCCGCATCGTGCTTCGCGTTTCCGCTGATCGCGAGGATTCGATCCGCCTGGCGCAACTTCTTGTGATACGCGTTCCAGCGCAGCATACTCAGACGCTCGCTCAAGCTCAAGCTCTTTTGCTGAGGCGGAACACCCATCGCCAAGTGATTGAGGTCGTGGAGCACCGCGACCGTCTTGCCGTACGGATTGCGAACCAACCCGTTGAAGTCGGGTGCCAGGAAGACGTGCGGGCGTACGTGCAGCAACGCGTGCCGCAAGGCCAGTTCGTTGTAGAACCAATACACCTGTGCGGGACGGTGTGGCCGGTACACGGCGATCGTGCGGTCCGTGGGAAGGCTGGCCGTGAAGCCGCGCTCGACGGTGGACACGAGGTAGTGGACTCGAACGCGAGGATGATCGAGCGCCTCAATGGCCCGAATCAGTTCGCGAACGTAGGCGCCGACGCCTCGCGCGCGATGCTCCGATTGAAGGGCGGTGGCGTCGATCAATACGTTCAAGAGCTTGTCCTTTCCGCTCGAATGAGGCCCGCGAAGCAAAAGGCGAGGAAGGCGCTGGCGGGCACGAGTGTCAGGGGATTGTCGAAGAACGCGTAGCAAAGCGTCGCCAGCAAGGCGACTCGAAGTCCCAGCGTCTCGGCACGTCGCCGTCCCGCGATCAGGACTGCCGACCAGAAGGCGATGAACAAGGCCAAGGCAATCAGGCCGAGTTCGCTCGCGATTTGAAGATAGTCGCTGTGGGCGTATCCGACGTAGGCGTGGGTGATCGCCGTGGCAAACGAGTTGTGCACGGGCGAGCGATGCAAGGGAAAGGTATACACGAAGTTCCCCGGTCCGACACCCAGCGCGGGCGCGTCGAGTGCGAGGCGAGCCGCTCCCCGCCAAATCAACACGCGCGATTCGACGCTGCGTGTCATCCAGGTCTCCACCAAGTTGGAGATGCGGGCTTGCGCGGTGCCGCCTTGCAACTGAGGTAGGACGCGAAGGGCGGCTACTCCCAAGCCGGACAAGCCCAACGTGATCCCGACCAGCGCCATGACGCTCAGTAAAGGTCGTTTCGCCGTGCGAAACACGATGAGCAACAAGCAGGCGATCGCCGTGGGTACGATCGCCCAGGAGAAACTGAAGGCGAGGTTGAACAGCAACACCAAGGTGAGCGCGTACAACAAGATGCTCGAGGGACCTTTGGAACGGAGGGCTGCCCAAAAGACAGCTGGAAGCACCAGGGCCAGGTACCCCCCGTAGTGGTTGCTGTTGAAAAAGAAGCTCGGAATGCGCGAAGCCATTTGCCGAGCCGTGAAGTCGTACCCCAGCCACTGCAGAACGCCGTACAACCCCAGAAGAGCCGCCGTCGCGAAGAGCACGAGTTGCCACCCGCGCCTGCGGGAGGCCGTACGAAGCGTCCCGAGGGCCAAAACAAACCCCGAAGCGTACGTGCTCAAATCGGCCATGGTTCGCCAGCTGCCGTACTGGTACGGACTGAAGGCGGCGCTTATCCCGGCGAGGAGGAGAAAGGCAAGGAGCAGGAGCGCGCCCAGAGACATTCGGATTGCAACGCCTCGTAGCACGGCAGAGGTCAGCAAGGCGGTCAGGCCGACGATGCAAGACATCCGGAGCCCGAAGGCACCTTCGGGAACGAAGCCTCCGTACGTGAGCGGCGTGTAGATGGTGGCAGCGAGCAGGCAGATGAAGGCGGCCCGGTTCGATAACCGCGCCGCCTTCTCGGTTCGATCAAGGGGCGGAGAGTCGGCGGAGAGCACGATCGAAGAGTGGGTCAGGTCGGACATGTTGGGCTCGAAGGTAGAAGGTGCGGGCACGGCGAAGTTGCCCTATGCGCTCGAAGTAGGCGGCGGCGTCGTACAAGATGGAAACGTTGTAAGGATCGAGGCGAGTCGCGGCAAGGAGTGGCGCCTGAGCTTCGGCGACGTGGCCTTGAGCCAGCAAGGCGGCGGCGTACGTGGACTGATTGCGGGCGTCCAAGGGATTGAGCTCGACGGCCTGCTTCGCCTTCTCCACGGCTCGACGACCATCTTGCTGATCGTGCGTGAACTGTGTATTCAGCAGGAAAGGCTTGGCGGAACGTCGCAGCGTATCGGCGTCACGGGGTTGATACCGCAACGAGGCGGCGTACAACCGTCGGGCGTTCGTCAAGTTCACCTGATCCAACTCGTTGCCGGCGAGGAAAGCAGTCCGTTGCGCCTGGAATTCCTGCCAAGACAAGTGTAATAAGGCACTTCCTGCGACAAGCACAGGAAGTGCCAATAGGGAACGTGCCCTCACCGCTCGCTTCACGTCAGTCGGTGCGCTCTCCAAGAGACGTACGCGTCGCGGAAGCGCCGTAAGACGCGATCAGCTCGTTCATGTTCTGTCCGATGAATTTCGCGATCGCGCAGTTGTTGACGAGCTCGTTTTTGGGAATGAACGCCTCGAGCATGTCGTAGCGGATAAAGCTGGCCTTCAGAACCCGTAGGGCGTCATCGACATTTCCTGAGAAGTCGGCTCGTCCGTTCGCGACGTCCGCAGCGAACGTCAAGACGGTCTTCGCGTCGATCGAACGACGATCGTACGCCAAAAGGAGCGCTTTGTTGATGGACGTCCCGATCAGGCGTTGCTGCGCCATCTCGCCGAGCAGGTCCTTCGGATCGCGTGCCTGAGCTCCACGAAGCCGTGAGACGTCGGCGAGTTTGCGAATGAGAAGCGCGACCGTCGCACTCTTCCGAAGATCTTGTTGGCACAAGGGATCGAATGCTTCGAAGTTCTTCGTGATTTTTGCTTGTTGAGCGGCGACCACGACCGAACCGCCGGTTACAACCGCGAACAAAATGCCCAAACCGAGGTTCTTCCTCATGATGCTTCCTCCGACGACGCTTTCTCAAATTCTTCGATGAGAATTTGTGAGACGAGATTGAAGATACTATAACACAAACGAGTGCACGAGCTTACTTCCCGAGCAAAGGCAGAACGACGAACAGCATGATGTTCGCGATGCCGTGAGCCACCGAAATTCCGACGATGCTTCTCGTCTTGTGTGCGAGCCAGCCGAAGTACAAGCCGACAAGTGTCACGTAGACGACGTCGAGCCAAGACTGCCACCCGAAGTGGAAGACACCGAACACCACGGAAATCAAGACGACGCCTACTCGCGGACCCAAGTGCCGAACGGCGGCATGCTGCATGACTCCTCGGAAGAGCAGTTCCTCGCTCAAGCCCGTGAACACCATCAAGCTCAACATCGGCCAAATCAACTGACGCGGCTCGAAGCCGGCGGCCAAGGCGGGCGGCTGAAGAATCAGGCGTTCTCCGTAGCCGATCAGGAAACCGCTCGAGGCGATGAGCAACTGAAGTGGCACGTCGCGCCAACTGAGCCGTAAGCCGACGTTCTTGGCTTTGAAGCTCAACACGCGGATGCCCAGGAGGGCAGCGAGGATCAATGGAAGATTCACGATGGGAAACACATTGATCGTGTCCAATCCGAGCTGTTGCGTCGGTATGGTCAAGGCCAGAAGACGAATGAGCGGCGCCAGCGAAAGCGCGATCAGAACCTCGGCGTGCTTGACCCGAAATAAAGTGGCGCGCACGGTCAGGACGATCAAGGTCAACGCATGAAGCCACAAGCCGAGCAACGGACTTGGGCCCGCCGCGAACGATTCTGCCGCGATCATCATCAGGATGTACAAGCTGAGTTCGAGCAGCAGCGCGAGAGACGATCGCTGCGCGTATTTTTCCGAGGTGTCGATTACGCTCACGGCTGTTCTCCAGTTCTCATGCTGAGCTTGAGGGTACGGTAAGGCTGTCGCTGGCCATCCACGAACAACGCCAACTGCAATTCGTCACCGGCGCTTCCGGCGGGAGCACGAAGACGAAGTGGGCGTTGCCACGTCCCACCGTTCGGAATCGTCACGGGCGCTCGTGCTCGGTCTTCCCAATTGACTTTGATGGCATACGTTCGATCTCTTCCCTCGGTATTACGAATCCCCACGTTGACGACGAACGTTTGGCCGGGCTGTACGTCGCGAGGGTAATTCCGCAACAACTGGCCCTCGCCCAGCACGTAGAACTCCGTCAACTTGGCGGTAGGCCGCAGCCACGAGACGAGCAGGACGACCGCGGCCACGCCGATCCAAATGCCGACGAGCAATTTTCCTCCCTGTCCGAACACGCGAGGCTGATTGCTGAGGGAGAACTGCAGGTGCTGAGGCACGAACAAGCGTCGGACGATCACGCCGACCGCCAAGAGCGCGCACCAACTTCCCATCCCGAACAGAATCGAGCCTGGACGGATGCCCCAAGGAGAGTAGTTCAACGCGAGACCGATCAGCGTCACGGACGCCACCGACAAGCCGAGCATGACCACGAACCGTTCCAACGGCGTGACGTCGCTCGTTTGCGCGAACAAGAGGGCCGACAACAGGTAACCTGGAATCAGTAGGACGACAGCGAATCCCAAGGCGATTCGGAGGGGTGCGAGGACTTCGATCGGCCATGAGGCAAGTGCCATGCTGACCAGCAGAGTCGCCATGGCAAGAAGAACATCGAGATGACGGCCGAGGGCTCTCTGCACTGGGAAATCCTAGCACCTCCCCCTTCACGCAGAAATGAACGAATACTCATCCGCATGACGCTCTGAAGGGCCGTCTAGACGACGCGACGTCCTTGCCCATCGCTTCTTCGAAGCCCCGGAAACATGACCGCTCGAACGTCGGAGACGACATCGCCGAGAGAACGACGGGCCTCCCCACAAAGCCAAATTTGAAACTCAAGGCCCCTGAAGCGTAGCCCAGGATACATCTCGGGTCGCTCTGTCAGCGTGATGTCATGACGTCCAAGCCCTCTCGAAGTCTCGAGCGTTCCACGGATCCTTCCCGCGTCGCTCGCCGCGTTGCCGCGGAAGTCGTCGGAACGTTCGCGCTCACCTTCGCGAGCCTCGGGGCGAGCGTACTCGCGCGGTCCGGCTTGCTGCCCGAAGCGGCGGCCTTCTCAATCGTTCCTGCCTTGACGGTCCTCGCCGTGATCTACGCCTTGAGCGACGTGTCGGGCGCGCACATCAACCCGGCCGTGACGCTGGCGTTCGCGGCGCGCGGCTCGTTTCCTTGGCGGCGCGTGCCGATGTACTGGGCGGCCCAACTGCTCGGAGCGGCGCTCGCGGCGGGCGTGGTACAGGCCGTGGCGTTCTTGCCCAGAGGGCACGAGCGGGTGCCGTGGGCCGGGGCGTTTGGGCTGGACGTGGCGTGTACGGCGTTCCTCGTGCTGGTGGTGCTGGCGACGGCGAAACGCAAGGCGACGGTCGGACCGGAGACGGGCTTGGTGGTAGGCGCCGTGGTGGCGCTGAACCACTTCACGACGAACGCCGTCTCGGAAGTCACGATGAATCCCGCGCGCATCGTCGGGCCGGCCCTGCTCGAAGCGCGGCTCGGAGAGGCGGCGCCGCACGTCCTCGGCGCGTTCGTGGGTGCGCTTCTCGGGGTGGCCTTGACATGGACGCTGCGCGGCCCTCGCAACGACGACGAGGAGAAGGCGGCGCGCGGCGACGCAGAGGGGGTCTGACGCTCACTTCTCGACGTGAACGACGAACGCGTTCATCTCACCTCGAATGGAGCCGTTCCCGAACTCACGAGCGAGCGCCTCGGTGACGACGTCGGTGATATCCACGAGGGCGACGCCACGGGGTTCGAGTTCGTGCCGC
Organism: Deinococcus yavapaiensis KR-236; assembly: GCF_003217515.1. Classification (NCBI taxonomy): domain Bacteria; kingdom Thermotogati; phylum Deinococcota; class Deinococci; order Deinococcales; family Deinococcaceae; genus Deinococcus; species Deinococcus yavapaiensis. The sequence continues at coordinate 31,741 of NZ_QJSX01000002.1, forward strand.
AGGGGCGTGCCTTGGCAGAAGGCGACGGCGGGCATCCGCGGCGAGTCGGCGTGGCTAACCTCCTGACGAAGCGCGAGGTGCGGCGTCTTCGTGAATCCCGCGTGCCGCAGATCCTCCGCGATTCGGTCGGGATCGTGGTAGCCGTGCGGAACGCGCGCCATGAATCGTGGCGGCGCGTCCGGAAACAGGTCTTCGAGGGCGCGCGTCACGCCGCTCGCGAACGCGTTGCGCTCCAAGCGGTCCCAAGTGTTGAAGACGAAGTGCCCGCCCGGCCGCAGGACGCGCCACGCTTGCGAGAACGCCTGCACCTTGTCGGGAAAGAACATCACGCCGAACTGACACGCCACCACGTCGAACGACGCGTCGGGAAACGGCAGGTGCAGCGCGTCGGCTTGCCGCCACTCGACGGGCCTCGGCGTGCCGATTCGCGCCGCCTCCTTCAACATCGCCTCGTTCAAGTCGGTCGCCACGAGCGCCACGTCCCGGGCCAATCGGCGCGCGAGCGCCCGCGTGAGGATGCCCGTGCCCGCCGCGACCTCGAGAACGCGGCGCGGCTTGAGATCGTCCACGCGCGCCGCGAGATGGCCCGCGTACGGCTCGAAGATCATCGGCCCCATGAATCGCTCGTACACCTCTGGAATGGAGCCCGCGAAGGCCGTATCGCCGCCCGAAAGATTGCCGTCCATGCCTGTTCCTCCCCGCTGCTCGACTCTGGAGGGTAAGGTGAATGCTCCTGCCGCTTCCGTACTGTAACGCGTGGCGCTTCACGTGGGCGTGAAGGTCAGGCGCAAGAGGTACTCCTCGCCGCCCTCGCTCAAGCGCCGCTCGTCGTACTTGTGCTTCAAAGCCGCGAGGTCCCGCTGAAAGGCCTTGGCGTCTTCTCGTGCGAGGCGGATCGGAACGGTGTTGTCCCACACGGCGGGCGCCTCGTCGCTGAGCAACCACGCTATGAACGTCTCGGGGCTCCTCTTCGGGTCGTCGGGCGGCACGGGCAGGACGACGTGAGACTGCAGGCCTTTCTCGTCGCCGTACGTGTACAACCCGAACCAGCGCGGATCGTCGGCGAGACTGCTCCACGTGCGGGTGAGCGCGCGCATGACGGCGCGGCGCGCTCCTTCCAAAGTCTCTTCGTACAACTCGGGAACGGTCTCGGCGGTGGTCGAGGAGAAGGGCACGAAGTACCCCCTGGACGTCGAGCGGTAGTAGCGAATCGCGCGTCCCGCCCTCGGTTCGATCCGCGTGACTTCCAGCAAGCCGAGACGCAGGAACTGCCGCACGCGGTACAAGACGGCGTTCACGGTCACGCCGAGTTCCTCGGCGACGTCCCCGACGCGCCGCTCGCGCCACACGAAAGGTGTGAAGAACGCCCGAGCGTCCGGATCGACGAGGACCCGGGCGGCGTCCGGATCTTCCAGACGCTGCCAAACGCTAGGTGACGATTCACGTGTCATTTTCACCAGCCTACATCGCACCGTGAGTTCAGGCGGACGGACGCTCGGGCCGCGCCCGCCGAACTTCACCTCCAGGCGCGCTCCGACGCGGGCCGCCCCTCGATTCACCAGGAGTTTTCCGCGAACTCCGGAAGGGACGCTTATGCTCGACGTTCTTCGAACTCGTGACGCCCGCTTTCTCCTCGTCGGAGAGCTGATTTCCCTCGTCGGAGATCGAGCCCTCATGGTCGCCTTGCCGTTCTTCGTGTACGACAAGACCGGCTCGACCCTCGCGACGGCCGCGCTGGTCCTCGCCTTCTACCTGCCCGGCCTGCTCTTCTCGTCCTTCTCGGGCGTGCTCGCCGACCGACTCGACCGCAAGCGCGTCCTCGTCGTGAGCCACTTGCTGCAGGCGGGCGTGATCCTGGCGTTGCTGCTCGTGCCGCATCCCGGCTGGATGTGGATCGCGTACGTCGTGATGTTCGCCGAACTCACGATCGCCACGCTCGTCACGCCAACTGCCGGAGCCTTGCTGCCCTCGCTCGTGAACGACGAGCACCTGCCGCAGGCGAACGCCTTGTTCGGAATGAGCGTGACGACCGCCCGCGTCGCGGGACCGCTCGTCGGCGCGGCCCTCGTCGGCTGGACGGGCTTGCACGGGGTGATCCTCTTCGACAGCGTGACCTTCCTGCTCGCCGCCCTGCTGTTCGCACGACTGACGCCCCGACCGCGTGCGCTTCGCGACGCGACCGACACGCGAGCGTCGTTGCTGACGTCGTGGCGGGACATGGGGCGCGAGTGGCGCCAAGGCGTTCGACACGTCACGGCGAGCCCCGCGCTGCGCGTCCTGTTCGTGACGATGAACGTCACGAGTCTCGGCGGCTGCCTCATCGACCCGTTCTTCGTGCCGTGGGTGAAAGACCGCCTCGGGGCGGGACCGCAAGAGATAGGCCTGCTCAGCACCACCCTCGCGGTCGGCGCCCTGCTGGGCGGCACGATGGCAGGACGAATCGCGAGGAAGTTGACGCCGAAGACGGCCGTGGGCCTCGTGACGATGCTCGTCGGCGCCATGATGATCGTGGTGTACCAGCAGACAAGGTTCGAGGTGGCGCTGGCGCTGCTGTTCTTCATGGGCTTGCCCCTCGTCGTGTCAAACGTCGCCGCGGCGACGTTGCTGCAACGCGTGACGCCCGACGCCTACCGAGGACGCGTCTACGGAGCGCTCGGCACCACGAACGCCTTGATGGGCGTCACGGCCGTCCTCGTGGGCGGCACGCTCGGCGAACTCGTGGGCGTCGTGCCCATGCTGACGGCGGCCGGGGCGATCACCGTCGTGGGCGGGTTGGTGGGCTACCGTTGGCTGCCGAGTTCGAGCGAGCAAGCGGCGCCCGCCGAGCGGGAAGTGCCGACTGCCAGCGAGGCCGCGCCGAGCACCTCCTGACCGGGCGCGTCACTCCAAGGCGTTCGACCAGCGAGGTCGGCGGGACGCGCGAGGCCCGAGTGCGAAGGCCAAGATCGCCGCGAGGACGGCGCACGCGACGACCAAAACGAGCGCGAGCCGAATGGACGACGCGTGCGCGACCGCGCCGATGACGGGCGGCCCGACGAGGTAACCGACGTAGAACAGCGCGGTGACGCGCGCGAGGGCGCCCGCCGCGTTCGAGCCGACGAGGCTGCCCACCGCGCTGAACGCGAGCGGCGCGAGGACGGACACGCCGAGTCCGAGCAGCGCGAACCCCAGCATCACGGGAAGGGGACGCGGAACGAGCAAGGCGAGCGCGAGTCCGCTCGCGGCGACGACCGCGCCGAAACGCCCGACGGCGAGGCGCCCGAAGCGATTCTCGAAGACGTGTCCGAGGCCGCGACCGCACGTCATGGTCACCGCGAACGCCCCGAACGTCAAGGCGGTCACGCTGCCCAAATCCGCAACGTGCTCGCGAACGTAAACGCCCGCCCAGTCACCCGCCGCGCCTTCGATGAGCGCGGCGAGGAACGCCAGCCCTCCAAGCGCCCACAGCGCGCGTCGCACGAGGTTGGCGCTTTCCGGCAAAGCGCTCGCTTCACCGATCGTCGCTTCGTCGCGCAACCGCCCGTCCAGGAAGCGCGTGGCGACGGCGGCGATCGTGGCGACGGCGACGGCGACGGCGGCGAGGTGCGCCGCCATGCCGACGTGGAACGCGAGTTGCCACGCGCCGAGCAAGGCGCCCACGACGCACCCGAGGCTGTACGAACCGTGCAGCATCGACAGCAAGGCCCGAGACGTCTGCTGTTCCAGCCGCACGCCTTGCGCGTTGAGGACGAGGTCGAGCGTTCCGAAGAACAACCCGAAGGCACCGAGGACACCCGCGAGGACTGCCAAGCTCGGCGCGACGGCGACGAGGGCGAGTGCAGCGGCGCCGCCGAGCGCCGAGGCGAGCGCGAGGCGCGCCAAGGAAACCCGGTCCGTGAGGCGCGTCGCGAGCGGCAGCGCGAGAACGCTGCCGCCGACCACGGCGAGCAGGGCGACGCTCAGCTCGAGGTCGGTGAAGCCGAACTTCGCCTTGACCTCGGCGACCTGCACGATCCACGACGAGAACATGACGCCGTTGAGCAGGAACAACAAGCTCGTCGCGCGAACGCAAGCGGCGGTCACGACGTTCCTCGCGTGAAGCGCGGCGAAAAGGAAACGAATCGGCCTGCCTTGCCACGACGTCCATCCATGAGGCTGCCTCCGCCTCTATTGTGCCACAGATGACCATTGCGCTTCGGTTGTCGTTCAGGGCGCTTCGGTTCGGCGTGTCCGAACGAGGGCGTACGAGGCATCACGGTCGATCGTCACCGTGCAACTCGAGCCGGATCGGGCGCACGCGAACTTTACGCTCGGGTTGTCGGGCGTGCCGAGCGCCGCCGCGCCCGTGACGGCCAACGCGCCCGTGGAAAGCTTCGAGAAGACGCTCTCGATCGTGAGCAGGCCGCGTTCCGCGCGAACGGTGAGGTCGAGAAGGCGCGAGTTCGCTTTCGGCTCGAAGCGCGCCCAGAGGCGCCCGACGGGCGAGACTGCGCTTCCAACGTCGTAATCGGCGATCGAGGCGAGATCTCCCCGATTCGCGGCGTCGCTCACGACGGCGCCGTGAAGACTCGGCTGCCACGCCACCCCGAGCCCGAGGCCGTTCGTGAAGCGCCTCAACGGCACGAAGGCGTTGCCCGCCTCGTCCGTCACGGGCAACTGCACGCTGACGTCGCCGAGGGTCGCGCGCAAGGTCAAGCTCTTGCGTTCGCACGTCGCTCCGACGAGCGCGCACGTCGTAGCGACGGGCACGAGCAGCGTGCCGCTCGCGTCGAGGCGTGGCAGACCGTCCTTGGCGTACACGAGGGCGAGTCCGCCGAAGTGCACGAGAACGGGCGCCTCGACGGACAGGAGGCGGGCAGGCGACGACGTGAGCAAGGCCGCCCCGAGGGTGAAGACGGCGAGACGCCCAGCGCTGCTCATTTGAGGGTCACCGAGTCGGTCTCCTCGGCGGCGCTGACCCACTGAACGCGCCACTTCGGCTGGGAAGGATCGTCGGCCCGCGCGCCCTCGGGCGTCTTCGGATCGGGAAACGAGCAGTAACCGCCCGTCTGCTCGGACGTCCACGGCCGCGCGTCGGCCTCCGTGCGGCCGATGGTGCAGCCGCGCCAATGCACGCCGTGCAAGTGCGAGCCGCTCGCGAGGTTCTCTTGGCCGAACGTCTGCCCGATGGTCGTCATTCGCTTCAAGACGTTGCGCCCCCCCCTCGGATCCCAAGCGTACGAATCGTCGATGGGAGCGCTGAGGGTGAGGGCGTCCTCCTTGCCGTCTTGGCTGGTCGTGCCGCCCACGAACAGGTGCAGCATCGTGCCTTGCGCGTCGCGCGTCACCCAGAACTTGAGCTTCGCGTTCGTGCCGCCCGCCAGACGCCACGGAGCGCCGCCGTCTTGGCGCTCGGGCGAGACGATGCTCGCCGAGGGCCCGCCCGGCTGCTGCACGAGGAAGAATGGCGCCCAGTCGTCCGAGGAGCTCTTCGCCGAGCGTCCGTGCTGAAAGCCCGCGTCGACCGCGCCTCCGCGCGTACCCCACCCGCCGACGTACACGAAGCTCGTGTCGCCGTGCCCCGCGTCCTTGTTCTCGAAGACGCCTCCGTCCTCGGCGCTCGGCAAGAACACGTCGGCGCCCAGGAAGGAGAAGCCGGGCTTGCTGTACACGCGGCGGTACGGCCCGGATTTTTCCGAGTGACACGACGCGCCTTGCCCGTCGAACACCGTCGGCAAGACCGACCGCAGCAAGCCGCCGAGATCGAAGCCCGCCGCGAGCCGCTCGCGCGGCGTCCAGAACTTCGCGTGAAACGCTCCTTCGAGGTCGCGGCGACTCGTGTACACCCGCCCGTCCGGCGCGAGCGTCACGACGCCGAAATCGGCGAGGTCGCCGATCGCCTTCTCGGCGCGGTACACGTCGGGATGCAGAATCGGGCGGGGAAAGGCGAGGGGCGAGAAGGCAAGCGGGCTCGGCGGCATGACGTCAGCCTACGGGCCCACCTCCTCGTGTCCGTGAGCCGCACCTTCAGGCGATCTCAGCGCAGCACGACTCGACTCGCGTTCGCCTTCGTTCGCAAGAGGACGCATGGCGTGTTGTTCGCCGGGGAAGCCTCAGGCTCGCTCCGCCATTATGTGGAGGCGTCGCGCCGGAAGGAGCCGTTAAGCTGGCTCGGTGACTCATTCGAACGAACACGCTCAAGAACTCGAGATGAAGCGCCGCCTGCTGAACGCGTACGACGCGCAATTACGAGAGCAAGCCGAAGTGATGGCCTCCACGAGCTTCGACCGTGACGGACCTTTGTGGCGCGCCAAGTACGACGATCGCGGCTTCGTGACGTACCGCGACCTCAGCGGCCTCACGGGCGCGGCCCTCGACGACCTCGTCGCGCGAACCGTGGCGCACTTCGCGTCGGACGAGCGCATCACCCACTTCGAGTGGAAGACGCGCGGGCACGACGCTCCCGAGGACTTGCCCGCGCGTCTCGTCGCGCACGGCTTTCAAGCCGAGGAGCGTGAGACCGTGATGCTCGGCGAGGCGCGCCTGCTCGCCGGGAACGTGCCCTTGCCCGACGGAATTCGCTTGCGCCGCATCGACGACCAGCCCGACCCGATGCCGGACATCGAGCGGGCCGCGCGCGCCCAGGACCGCGCGTTCGGCTTCGCGTTCGGCGTGGACGACTTCGTGCGCCGCCTCGAATCGAAGCGAGACTTCCTAGAGATCTGGGTGGCCGAGACGGACGACGAGGTCGTGTGCACGGGCCGCCTCGAAGTCGTACCGAACAGCGAGTTCGCGGGATTGTGGGGTGGCGGGACCTTGCCGCAGTGGCGCGGGAAAGGCATCTACCGCGCCTTGACCGCCGAGCGCGCCAAGTCCGCCTTGCGCCGCGGCGTGCGTTACTTGCACAGCGACTCGACGGAGTTCTCTCGCCCGATCCTGCAACGCAGCGGCTTTCTGCCGATCACGACGACCACGCCTTACATCTGGCGCCGCTGAAGCGCGGATTCGCTGCGGGCGGGCGCGACGGGAAACGTGAAGTGGAAGGTGGTACCCACGCCCACCTCCGACTTCACCCAGATGCGCCCTCCGTGCTCTTCCACCACGCGCTTCACGATCGCGAGGCCCACACCGCTTCCCAAGAAGTCCTCACGGCGGTGCAGACGCTGAAACACCTGGAAGATCTTGTCGAAGTACGCCCCGTCGATGCCGATGCCGTTGTCGGCCACCTCGAAGTGCGCCATGCCGTCCTCCACCGAGGCCGAGACGTGCACGACCGGCGCGCGCGTCTCGGAGCGGAACTTCAAGGCGTTCTCGACGAGGTTCTGCATCATCTGCCGAAATTGGGTCTCGTCTGCCAGAATGGTCGGCAGGGCGGCCACCTCGACCCTTCCGCCGCTTTGCCGCAAGCTGTCCTGCAAGCTTTCGACGACGTTGCCCAACACGACCTGAGCGTCGACCGGTTCGGCTTTGCGCTCCCGACCGATGCGGGCGTACGCGAGCAGGTCGTCGATGAGGACGTTCATCCACTCTGCGGCGGCCACGCTGAAGGTGATGTACATGTCCGCCTTCTCGTCCAGCCTTCCCTCGTAGCGAAGTTGCAGCAACTGCAGGTAACTCGTGATCGTCCTCAGGGGCGCCTTGAGGTCGTGTGACGCGACGTACGCGAACTGCTCCAACTCCTGATTCGAGCGCGCGAGTTGCGCCGTGCGCTCCCGCACGCGTTCCTCGAGCTCGGCGTTGAGGCGCCGCAGCGCTTCTTGCGCTTCGTGTCGCTCCGTGACGTCGAACTGAACGCCGTCCCACACCTGCCGCCCGCCGGGAAGCGTGCGAACGGACGACGAGATGTGAAACCAGCGCACGCTGCCGTTCGAGTGCCGCATCGGCACTTCCACCTCGAACGGGGTGCCCGTCCGCACGCAGTGCTCCTCCGCTTCCAGCAAGCTCGGCAGGTACGAAGGAAGAATGGCGCCGTACAAGGCGTTCGCGTCCGCGTACACGTCGTGCGGCGTCACGCCGTTGAGGCGCTCCACGTTCGCGCTGACGTACAAAAAGCGTGACGCCCCGTTCGGTTCGCGTTCGACTTGGTACGTCATGGCGCCCGGCAAATTGTCGGTGAGGCTGCGCAGTTGCAATTCACGCTCGCGAAGCGCCTCGGCCGTCTCGCGCAGTTGCTCGAACACCTTCAGGCGCGCGCCGCCCAGCCATGCGATGCTGGCCCCGACGAGCACGAACAGCACGAACCCCACCATGTCTGACGTGGACATGGCGAAGTTGAGCCGGAACACCGGCGCCATGATGAAGTAGTTCACCCCGACCGCGCTGACGACCGTCGCCAGCAATGCCGGGTAGAATCCCGCGAAGATGGCCGTCGCCATGACGGCGAAGAACGACACGAGGTACGGAACGTTCATGTCCAGCACGAACGACAAGAGCAGCCGAACGAGCAAGGCCAGCATGGTCAAGCCGACGGCCAGCATGTAGCCCGCGGTAGGCGAGAGGCTCGCTCCGCGAGGTCGGGCAAGCTGACCACTCGCATTCGATCGAGTGAAGTCGGACGTCGAAGGAGAATGCATCAGGCAAGACAAGTTTATGGGTTTTGCCTTGCCGTACGTGAAGAAGGCCCAACGAGCGTCGCGTCAGGAGTGGAACTGCCGACTCGGCCTCCTGACGCGGACCCTTTGGAACAACGCCCCCGAGGTGTTCTCATCCCTCCTGCATCCGACGTCGTAACTTCGCCGCCGTGTCGTCCGCGCCCATCAACGAGGCGGCGTCCGAGACGCTCATGCCGCGAGCGTCACGTGCGTGGAGGTCCGCGCCGTGCGCGAGCAACACGTCGACGATCTCGTCGCGCCCGAACATCGCTGCCATGAACAGCGTCGTCTTGCCGTCCGGCATGGTGCTTTCCACGTTCGCGCCGTGCGCGAGCAGCAACCTCGTCATCTCCACGTCGCCCTTGAAGGCCGCCGCGAGGATCGAAGTTTGACCCGCGTCGTTGCGAAGCTCCGGGTCCGCTCCGTGCTCCAAGAGGACTCGCGCGGCGGCGTGATGTCCGTGATAGCTGGCGAGCATCAGCAAGCTGTCGCCCTTCTGGTTGAGCAGATTGGCCGGCAAACCTCGGCGCAGCAAGTTCGCGAGCCGCTCGGCGTCGCCCGCACGAACGAGGTCGAACACCGCTTGTACGTACGCCAGGGTCTCGTCGTCGAGACTCGGCGGATGGCGATCACAGGTCATGTCGCCGCGCCGTCTCAACTCGGGGTGCTGGTGCCCGCCGTGTCGTCGATGTCCGTCACGGCCCCGCCGCCCTCGCCTCCGACAGAATCGTTGCCGACGGTGGTGTTTCCCGGGGTGTTCGTGCTGCCCGCCCCGCCCGCCCCGCTGCGGCCGTGGTCCTGCTGGCGCGCGAGGCCTTCTTGCATGCGCTCGGCTTCGTTGCGTTGATCGCGTTCGTCGTTCATTCCTCGCCTCCTTCGTCCTCTCACCTTGCACGGGAAGGCCGCGCGGAAGGCTTTCGGTTCGCTGAACGTCACTTCACGCTGGGTAGACTGCGAGCATGCCGATCACTTTGCTGCAAGGCAATATCGTAGAACAGCGCACGGACGCTCTCGTGACGGCCGCGAACAAGGGACTCCTCGGTGGGGGAGGCGTCGACGGCGTCATTCACCGCGCGGCCGGACCCGAGTTGCTGCGCTTCATTCGAACCCTCGGCGGATGTCCGACCGGCTCGGCGGTGATTTCGCCCGCCTTCGACCTCGAACGGCAAGGAGTGAAGTACGTTATCCACGCGGTCGGCCCGATTTGGCGAGGAGGTCGCGCGGGCGAAGACGAGTTGCTGGCGGGAGCGTATCGGCACAGCGTGGAACTGGCCGTTCGGCACGCGTGCCAAAGCGTCGCCTTTCCGTCCATCAGCACGGGCGTGTACGGGTATCCCGCGCGAGAAGCGGCGCGCGTCGCTCTTCGCGCGCTCGAGCAAGCGACGGCGAATCTCGACTTGGACGTGCGAGTCGTGCTCTTCGACGCCGAGACGCTGCACGAGTTCGAGGGGGCGCGCCGAGAACTGGCCGAAGAAGGCGCTTCTTCGAATTCGTCATGAACGTGAAAGCGGCGCCACCTTTCTGGGGATCGGGCCCGATTCCAAGATCTGTTCACGGCGATGGCTCGAAGGCGCCTCGGCCTGCCGGAAACGCGATCGGCAACGTCCTTCCAGCGTGGAGCACGGTCCGGTCATCGGGAAAGGCGGGACGAGGTCGGGCCCGACTCGTCGTGGGGCGATCAGGGAAGGGCGGCTCGCCACTCGTCGGCCGTCCACGTCGACGAATGGCGACGCCGAACGTCGGCGGAAGCGGCCGGACGGGCGAAGCGTACGAAGTCGAATCGAGCGAGAAGCTCCTGCCTGCCCGTGTTGAGCGCGAGCGAGTTGAACGCCGCGAAGGGCGCTTCCTGCGAAAGTCCCGCGTACTCACGCATAATGGTCGGCCAATCCGTCATGGCCGTCACACCGACTTGCAACGTCTCGGGAAGGTCGGGACGTTCGACGCTCACGCTCGAAGCGGGCATGTCGCCGTACTCGCCGAGCTTCTCGCCCTCGGTGCGGGTGAATGCCCAGGGGCCGTCGTGAAAGCGGTGCGTGCACACGACGCTGGTCCCGACGCGTGCGATGCCCAGGTCCACGGCTTGAGCGCGGCTCGTGAACCATTCGATGCCCGAGCGCCCGCGTGTCGTCGTCGTGACTTCCATGCTCGGTCCGCGTCCGCCCGGACCCGACGCGAGACCCGTCGTGAGAGAGAGCCATCGCTCGTCGGTCGGCCGCCAAGTGGCGGCCGACCCGGAAGCGGGAGCGCGGACGAGCAGGCCCGCCAACGAGCCCGAGTCGATTCGCTCGGGAAACGCGGTCGACAATCCGTGAATGTTCACCCGCGTCGTGACGACGAAATCGCCCGTGACCTCCTTGAACCAGAAGGGGGCGTGGAAAGCCGCCCACCAGATGCTGGTCAGGGGACGGAATTCCAGCGCGCCGTCTCGAACCTCGCCGACTTCCAAGCGGTTCGGCCATCCTTCCTCGAAGTCGTGGCGTCGCCAGCGAGTCGTGTCGTCGTCGGTGAAGTTCTCGTCGAGACGGCTGAGTTCAAGCGTAGGCTCGTTCATGCCGTCATCTTAAGAAAGCAAGCGTGATCCTCGGATGGCGAGGAGGCACGCTCGCCGCACGAGTCTCCTTCTCGTTGCCTCCGCGTGGATTCTTCGGTCGTCCGCGTCCGAGAGGACGCGTTTTTCGTTTAGACACCCGGGTTGCCTCGCCTGGACGCGCCGTTCAAGCTGAGTCATGCCGGACCTCGCCACACTCGAAGTGTTCTCGCTCGCCGCGCTCGCCTTGCTGATCGTGCCGGGACCCGCCGTGATGTACATCGTGACGCGCAGCGCGCATCAGGGACGTCGCGCGGGTCTCGCGTCCGCGCTCGGCGTGCAAATCGGGACGCTCGTGCACGTCGTTGCCGCCGCGATCGGTCTTTCGGCGCTCGTGCTGTCGAGCGCCGTCGCGTTCACGGTCGTGAAGTGGGCGGGCGCCGCGTACCTCGTGTACTTGGGACTTCGCACCTTGCTCGCCCGCTCGGAAGCGTTTGCCGTCGTCACGCCCGAGCCGCGTCCGCTCGCGCGCATCTTTTGGCAAGGCGCGCTCGTGAACGTCCTCAACCCGAAGACGGCGTTGTTTTTCTTCGCGTTCCTGCCGCAGTTCGTGCGTCCCGAGCGCGGTCCGGTCGCGCCGCAGGTTCTGGTGCTCGGCGCGCTCTTCGCGCTGCTGGCCACGTGTACGGACAGCACGTACGCCTTGCTCGCGGGGACGCTCGGAGACAAGTTACGCGAACGGCGGGCGTTCGCGCGCCGACAAAAGTACGTGACGGGCGGCGTTTACGTCGCGCTCGGCGTGGGAACCGCCTTGACGGAGCGAACGCCGTGAATTTCATGATTCTCACTGCATACCCTGGTAACTTGTATTTATCAGCGTCCGAAAGGGCGCGTTTTTCGTTGAAGGCGCGCCATGACTTCTCGCTTTGAAGTTCGAGTTGCCACGAACGACGACGTGCGCGCCGCGAGCGACGTTTTACAAGCCGCCGCTCGCTTCCTTATCGAACGTGGCGAGCCGTTGTGGGATCCCCGAGACTTCCGGTGCGAGCGCCTCGCGCGTTTCGTCACGTCCGGGGAGTTGCACGTCACTCGGGAGGACGGAGAAGTCGTGGGAGCGTTTCTGCTGCAGCGTGAAGACGAGTTGTTCTGGCCGCACGCTCTCAGAGGAGAGGCGCTCTACGTCCACAAGCTCGCGACGCACCCCGACCGCGCGGGTCGCGGAGCCGCGTCCGCCGCCTTGCGGTTCGCGCTGAAGCGGGCTCGAGACGCGAACTGCTCGTTCGTACGCCTCGATTGCGCGCCTCACCCGAGGCTGTGCGCTTTTTACGAACGCTTCGGTTTTCGTCGGTACGGAACGGACTTGTGGCGCGTCGGCTCGTTCGAGGCCGCGCGCTACGAGCTTCGCGTCTCGTAGAAGGAACGCCGCGCCACCGCCGGCCGAGATCGTCAGATCAACGCGCAGCGTGAGGCCATGGACGCTTGAAGGAGCGTCTTTTTTGTTCTTCGCGTCGCGACCATGAAAAGCCCCTCTCCTCGCGCGAGGAGAGGGGCTCGAAAGGGGGGAAGCTCAGCGGCCCACGAAGACGGCCGTCGTGAGGCCCGGCACGCTCGCCGTGCCGTTGGCGAAGCGGCTTTGCTTCACGATGGCGTCGGTGGACTTCGCGAAGATCGGGTGCAATTCGAGGTTCAAGTCGCGCAAGGAGGCGTCGCTGAAGTTCACGGCCGCTGCGCCCGCGTTGAACACCACGAGGACGTTGCGGTAGGGATTCGTGGCGCTCGTCTGACCCGTGAGGCGCATGACGATCAAGCCGGGCGTGGCGCTCGGGCCGTTGTTGAGGAACGTCAGGCCCTGCTGCACCTGCTGCGCGGTCTCCATGCGGAAGAGGCTGCTGGACGCGCGAATCCCGAGGATTTCACGCATGTGGTCCGTGGCGCGCGTGACGTCGGCGACCGTGGGCTTCAAGGCGGCGTTGCCGAGCAGGGGACGGTACAGATCCCAGTTCGAGCCGTTCTTCTCGGCGGGCGGCAAGCCGCGACCGAAGCCGTTGTCCTTGCCCGTCCAATCGATGGCGTTGAACCAATCGCCGGAGTTGTACGAGTCGGTGTCGAAGCTCTTGGAGCGCAGCATCTCCTCGCCCGCGTGGAAGAAGGGAATGCCTTGCCCGAACGCGACGACGCTCATGGCGAGGTCGTTCATGCGAACGCGCTGCGCCGTCGTGGCGTTCGCCGGAGCCTTGAGCAAAATCGCGTCGAAGAGGGTCTGGTTGTCGTGCGCCGACGAGTAGTTGATCGACTCGCGCGGGCTGGCGGCGTACCCGGCGGGCGCGCCGTTGTAGTCGATTTGCCCGCCCGTCACGGTCTGGCCTTGGCCGTTGACCAGGCGGTAGTCGCGCAGGTTGCCGGTCAGGCCGATCTTGATCCAGTCCGTGAGGCGCGCGAGGCGGGTACGGTCGGTGTTCGCCGCTTGCCCATTCGGAATCGTCACGAGGCCCGTCGCGAATCCTTGCTCTTGGAGACCGCCGAAGGGGCTGCCACCGCGAATCGCGTCACGGATGCGGTCGTTGAAGGTCCCGATGCCTTGACCGAACAGGCGAACTTGCGTGGCGTTCGCGCCGCGCTTGCCGCCTTGCACTTCGCCGAAGTCCCAGCCCTCGCCGTACACGTAGATCTTCTTGCCGTCCACGCCGTCCTTGTCGAGGGTGAGGGCGTCGAGGGCGCGGCGCACGGCTTGCATGTTGCTGACCATGTGGTGACCCATGAGGTCGAAGCGGAAGCCGTCGATCTTGTAGCTCTTCGCCCAGAACACGACGGAGTCCACCATGAGCTTTTCCATCATGCGGTTCTCGGACGCGGTGTTCGAGCAGCACGTGGAGTTTTCGACGACGCCGTTGAGGTTGAGGCGCTGGTAGTACGACGGCACGATCTTGTCGAGGACGCTGCGGTCGGCTTGGCCCGACGCGTTCGTGTGGTTGTACACGACGTCCTGCACGACGCGCAGACCCGCTCCGTTGAGCGCCGCGACCATGGTGCGGTACTCCAAGGTGCGCTGGTCGGGATTGACGGCGTAGCTGCCTTCGGGGACGTTGTAGTGGTAAGGATCGTAGCCCCAGTTGAAGGCGTCCTGGTCGCGCACGGCGTTGGCCGCCGCTTGCTGAGCGTCGGAGTTCGCCGGAAGCTTCGCGAGGTCGCCGGGCGACTTCCAATTCGCCTTGTTCTCCTCGATCGTGGCGATGTCGAAGGTCGGCAGCAAGTGCACGGCCTTGAGGCCCGCTTGCGCGAGGGCCTTGAGGTGCTTCATGCCGTTGGCGCCTTGCTGCGTGAACGCGAGGTAGGTGCCGCGCTGATTGGCCGGGACGGTCGTGTCGATGGCGCTGAAGTCGCGCACGTGCAACTCGTACAGCGTGAGGTCGCTCACCGAGCGCAGTTCGGGCTTCTTGAGGGCGTCCCAGCCGTTCGGCTTGAACGCGGCGTCACTCAGGTTCACGAGCTGGCTGCGCGCCGAGTTCAGCGAAAGGGCCACCGAGTACGGATCCGTGACGAGGTTGCGCTCGACCTTCTGGGTGTACGGCGAGTACACGTTGACTTCGTACAGGTAGTACTTGCCCTTCCAGTCGTTGGCGCCCGTGATCGTCCACGTGCCGCCGTCACGGCGCATGTCCGTCACGCGGGCCGTGCCGCCCGTCGCGGCGTCGAACAAGTGCAGCTTCACGCTTTGCGCGGTCGGCGCCCACAGGCGCAGGCTCGGAACGTTGCCTTGCCAAGTGGCGCCGAGTTGCCCGCCGTAGAAGTACAAGTCGTCGAGCGCCCCGGCGATCTGGGTGCCCGTCACGTCCACGAGCTTGTCGTCGAGGCCCGTGGACGACACGGCGGTTTGCGAGCGCAGGATCTCGGGAAGCTTGGCGGCGTCCTCGGATCGCACGCGCACGGCGGCGTACCCGGCGAGGTGGGGGAAGCGGGCGCGCTGCGCCGCCGTCAATCCGCCGTCGACGGGGAGGAGGGGAACGCTCTGCCCGCCCGTGACGCCCGTCGGCGTGAGCTTGAGGCCCGCGGCGGGCGCGTAGTACAAGTTCACGAGGGCGCCGTTGGCGAGCAGTTCGGGCTTCACGGCGAGCGTGTCGCGGCTCACCCAAATCGCCTGCATCTTCGTGAGGTCGCCGACGGTGCGCACCGACGTGTCGGGCCGTTGCTTGTAGATGGTGCTTTGACCGCTCACGATCCAGACTTGATTGCCGTCCGCCTTGTTGACGAACATGTCGGGGCCGGGGTCCTTGTCGTCACCCTTGTGGATGAGGAACCCGAGCTTCGCCCAGTCCGTCTTCATCGGCACGTCCCAGTACACGCCGAAGTCGGTCGTGCCGGTGGGATTGAGCGGCTTGGTCCACTCGACTTGCGCGGTGGTGTCCTCCCACGCGTGCAGACCCCACCCCGTGTAGTTGCCGTCGGGGCGGAAGTAGTTCACGCGGACGGCGTTCGCGGGCACGGCAGGCGCGCTGGGACGCGGATTTTGATACGCGAACTCGGCCTTGCCGCTCGTAACGTACACTTCGCGGCCCTTCGAGAGGTCGATGAACAGGTCGGCGCCCGGGTCCTTGTCGTCGCCCTTGTGGACGATGAAGCCGACCTTCTTCGCCGCGTCCTTGAGGGGCACGTCCCAGTACACGCCGCTTTCGTTCTTGCCGGTCGGCGTGAGCGGCTTGGCCCAGTCGACGCTCACCGTGATGTCTTCCCACGCGTGCAGGCCCCACCCGTCGTAGTTGCCGTCGGGACGGAAATAGTAGATGCGCGCGAAGCCTTCCTTGACGGGCGTCTGGGTCGCCGTGCTCGCCGCCGCGCTGGCGGCGGGCGCCGCTTGCGCGACCGTCTGCGCCTCGGGTTTCTTCGTGGCATCCACGCCCGCCGCGCCCTTGGCGTAGCTCACGAGGGTCGAGCCGGACTTGATCCACAACTCGCGGCCCTTCGAGAGGTCGGCCCACAAGTCGGCGCCGGGGTCCTTGTCGTCGCCCTTGTGAACGATCAGGCCCAGCGCCTTCGCGTTCGGCTTGAGCTTCACGTCGAAGAATACGCTGTCGGCGTCCTTGCCGCTCGCCGCGAGCGGCTTGTCCCACGCCACGTTCTCGGTGGTGTCTTCCCAAACGTGCAGACCCCACCCCGTGTAGTTGCCGTCGGCACGTTGGTAGTGAACACGCGCCACTCCTTCGGGAATGGCTGTTTGCGCCACCGCCGAGGCGGCGAGCGCGAGCGTCGCGAGCATCGCAAATTTTCTCACAATTTCTCCTTCGAGGTCATTTTATCGGAATTGCTTCCACGTAGACAAACCTCCGATGAATGAACGAAACGTCAAGCTTCCTCACGGCTTCGCCTTCACCACGATCGCGTTCGCGAGGGCGCGTCCCGACGGCGTCACGACGCGCCCGCCGCACACGAGACCGCTCGACGCGCCTCCGTCGAGGTTCATCGCGTCGATCGCGCCGAGCGACCGCAGTACGCTCGCCGTCTGCGCGATCGACGCGTTCGCCATCGTCACGAGGAGCAACTCGCCGCTCGCCGTCAAGCCCACCGCCGACCTCGCCGTGCGCGCCGTCAACACCTTCGCGTCCCGAAATCCCTCGGCGGCGGGATTCGCCACGACTCGCCCGCCCGACACCAACAGCGGCCCCGCGCCGACGCCGAACCGAACGTTCAACTCGCCGTTCGCCGCGTCCACGACGCGGTACGTCACGCTCGCCCCGACCGAAAAGCGATGGGCGAGTTGCGCGACCTCCACGCCGTCGAGCGCGATCACGAAGCCGTCCGCGGGCACGAAGACGGCTTCTCGCCGCGTCACACGCGTCACGACGCCGCCGCGAACGACCACGGCGGCGTCGGGGGCGAAGGTCAAACGCGGACCGAAGTCCGGCGTGAAGACGTAACTGTAGTTCGAAGTCCTCGGGGTGACGTTGAGGTTGTACGCGTACCACGACGACGATCCGACCGCGCCGCGAATGCGCAAGTCCTCGCGTACGAACCGCATCCGCCCGTCGAACCCGACGTCCAAGCGCGTCCCGCTCGAACCGAGGTGCAAGGCCCGCCCTTCCACGACCACCGTGCCGTACGGCTCGCCCGTCTCACCCGCGTACGCCGCGAGAAACGTTCCGTTGATCGCGCATTCCGCTTTCGCCGCCGTCGCGATGCTCAGCAGGGACGCGTTCGAGTGCACGCGCGACCCCGCCGTCGCAACCCGCACCTCGTACTGCGAAAGCGGCACGCGCACGACCGTCGCCGAGACGCTCACGCCGTTCGCTTGCACGACTCGACGTTGCGGCGCGAGCGTCGCGAACGCCAGCGAGCCGAGCGCCGACAACGCCAAAGCCGCCCACTTCCTCCCGACGGTCGGATTCACACGGCCATTGTGATCCTTCGCCGCCCGATCATGCGACCTTCAGAGTGTGCCGGGTCCTCGTGCGCGGCCCGCGCAACTCGCGTACCAAGAAGACATGACCCGCCCCGAATCGCGCCCCGCCGCGCGCAACGCCGGAACGCCCCCGACGGCGCTCAGCCACATTATCGGACGGTCGCGCTTCATCGTGATTGTGGCCGTCGTCGCCGTGATGCTCGTCGCCGTGTCCCTCTTCCTGCTCGGCGTCGTTCAAGCCGCGCAAGGCGTGTGGGGCGCGTGGCGAGAAGTGCTGAGCGGCAACTTCCAAGCGACGACGCTCACCGTGGAGTTCCTGGAGATCGTCTCCACGATGCTCAAGGCCGTCGTGTTCTACATCATCGGCGTGGGCCTCTACTCGCTGTTCATCGCGCCCCTCAACCTCACGCTCAGCCTCGGCGTCGAGACCCTGTCCGACCTCGAAAGCAAGGTCGTGAGCGTCGTCATCGTGATTCTCGCCGTGACTTTCCTGGAGCACTTCATTCGCTGGGAAGAACCGCTCGAGACGCTGCAGTTCGGCGGTGCGCTCGCGTCGGTCGTGTTCGCCCTCGTGTTCTTTCAGCGCTACAGCCACAAAGTCAAGGAGGAGCAGCAAACTCACAATCCCGACGCGCAAGCCCGCGCCCAAAAGGAACTGTTCGAGAAGGACAACGAGGAGCGCGTCATTCGCGACGACGAGATCAAGCCGACTCGTTCCGGGCCGACCCCGGATTGAGTTCGCGCCAGTCCTCGTACGCCAGATACGGAAGCAACGCGAACGAACCGACGAACAGGCTCGCCAAGGCGGCCGGGAAGCGCGCCCTCGACTTTCCGGCGAGGACCGCGTACAAGGCCCCGAGGGTCGACAACGCACCGACGTCCATGAACATCACGCGGGCGAAGCGCGACTTCTTCAGCGTCGCCACCGTTCCGAGATCTTGCCCCTCGGGCTTCCACACGCTCGTGAGCACGAGCATCGCCCACAGGCCGAGGTACAACCGAATGCGCTTCTTGCCGGGCCGTCGATACGCTTCGAACATGCCTTCACGGTAAGCTTCGCGCAAGGGCAAACCAGCATTCTTTCCCACGACTTCACAGGCACTACCCTGAGGTCATGCGTTTCACCCACCTTCCTTCCAGCTCACTGCGCCTCACCGGAGCCGACCGCGTGGACTTCGTGCAAGGGCAGATGACGAACGACTTGAAGCGCGCCTCCGTGCCCGGCATGGTCGAGGCGTGCTTCTTGAACGTGCGAGGACAAATCGAATTTCACGCTCGCGTGTACAAGCGTACGGACGACGTGTACCTGCACCTCGCTTCAGGGGAAGCCCCGAAACTCGCCGAGCGACTCCGAAAGTACGTCATCTTCGATCAAGTCGAACTCGAAGACTTGTCGGACACGCTGAGCACCCTGCACGTGTGGACCGAGGACTTGCCCGGCTGGCAAGCCAACGGACCGGACACGCGAAGCTTCGACCTCGAAGGCACGGCGGCGCTCGCCTCTCGCGTGAACCGCACCGGCCGCCCTGGACTGGACGTGCACGTCCTGACGCGTCACCTCGAGCGCGTCGTGCCTCACCTCGGCGAGCCCGTCTCGCTCGACGAACTCAACCGCGCGCGCGTCCTCGCCGGAATTCCCGACGTTCACGAGGACCGTTTGCAAGGAAACCTCTTGCAGGAAGTCGGGCTCGAGCCCGCCATCTCTTACCGAAAAGGTTGTTACGTGGGGCAAGAGATCATGGCCCGCCTCGAAGCGCGCGGCAACACGCGCTTCCGACTCGCCGCGCTGCAAGGCGCGGACCTTCCCTCGTTCGCGGACGTCACGTCGAACGGCAAATCGGTCGGTACGACGGGCGCGTCCATCGGCGAGCGCGTCCTCGTGAAGCTTCGCAAGGAAGTCGAGGTCGGCGCGACCGTCGACGTGGGCGGCGTGACCGCGGTCGTCGTGGAGGCGCGGCCCGTGCCGCACACGGCCGAAGGATGAAGCTCTTTTCCCGCTCGCGCGCCCTCGGCAAGCATCCGACGCTCGGCGAACTCGCCCTCGCCTTGCGAGAAGCGTACTTCACGACCCTCGCCTTGTACGCCGTGCCGGGCTTGCTGCTCGGCGCGGTCCTCGGGCGTGGGGACGTCGGCGCGGTCGGCCTCGTCGGTCTCGTCGTGATCGCCTTGCTGCTCGCGGTCGTGACCTGGTTTCTCGCCGACCGCACGCGGCGTGACGAGCAGTCCCCGCTTCAAGGCGCGATTCGCGCGAGTATTCAAGCCGCCTCGTCGCCCGCCGTGCCTTTCTTGCTCGCGTGCGCCGTGTGGCGAGACGCGGCGGCGTTCCTGAGCCTGCTCGCAGTCGCCGCCGTCGCGTTCGTCGTGCTGGGATGGGTGAGCTTGCCGAGTTGGGCGACCTTGAAGTGGAAGCAGTCCGCCAAGCTGCCCTTCTGACGAGCGCCGTCGTGTCAGAAGAGCGGGAATTCCAGGAGGGCCGCGTTCACTTCCCGATGCCGAGGCGACCTTTCGCCCATCCTTGTCGAGTCGTCGATCGGGCGCGCTCGAATCTTTGGATTCGTTCACGTACACTCCACCCGTCGAATCGCGCCCGTTCGTAAAGTGAACGCGCATGGAGCGACCGGCGAACGTGCTGCCCGCCCGCCCTCTCCGCGCCGCCGAAAGGCAAGCCGATGGCCCCGAAATCGAGCGCTTGGAGGCCGTCGACGTGACACGCGGCCTCGCCATCGTCGCGGTCGTCGTGCATCACGTCAGCGGGCTCGCTTTGCCGCTCGCGGCGCCCGGAGTGGCGCACACCGCGTTGGCCGTGCTGAACCGTTCGCTGCTGTTCGTCGTGCCGACCTTCCTGCTCGTGACGGCGCTCGTGCTGACGCGCTCAGCCCTGCACGCCTTCGATGCGCGCCGCTACTACGCGGCGCGCGCCCGCACGGCGCTCGGACCGTACCTCGTGTGGACGGTCTTGTACGTTCTTTTCCGCGTTGCCACGCGTCAGGACGCGCCCGATGTGCTTCTCGACGCCAAGCGCTGGTGGATCTGGCTGCGTTACGGAAAGGGGTACTTTCACCTGTACTTCCTGCTGATCGCCTTGCAGTTCTACCTCGTGCTGCCGCTCGCGCTGCCACTCGCCCGCAAGCGGCCCTCTCTCCGGGTGACGCTCGGCGTGGCGCTCGCCGTGCAACTCGCCGTGTTCGCCCTCAATCGCCAAGTGCTTCACCTTCGCTTTCCCGGCACGATGGTCGCGTGGTACCTTCCGGCGCTCGCGCTCGGCGTGGCGCTCGGCGCGCAGAACGTCGACGTCGCGGCGTGGTGGCGTCGCACGTGGCGGCCCGTGTCACTCGCGGCGCTCGTGACGTTCTTGTGGTTCGTGCCGCTCGCCGTGACTCTCCTCGATGGTGAGCGAGTCGGGACGTTGGCGTACGCGGCCGCCAACACCGCGTATACGGTTTCTGCGGCCCTTGTGGTGTTCGGCTTGTCGCACGCGCTCGTCAAGACGCGCGGTGGGCGCGCGCTCTCGTTTCTCGGAACGGTGAGCTTGCAAGTGTACTTGCTTCACCCCGCGTTGCTGACCTTGCTCAAGGCGCACCTGCCGACGGGAGGGACGACGCTGGCCGGGGCCGCGATAGGGTTGGCCATCGTCGCGCTCGGCGTCCCGGTCCTCGTGGCGTGGATGTTGAGGGGCACGCTGCTGTCACGGGTGCTGTTCGGACGTTGAAGGCGGCACGGCGGCGAGTGTTTTGCCGTAGATCGGCGTGCTCGCCGCCTTTCGCGAGAAGCTTCGAGCGCGGCGCTTGGAAACCGGGTCTCGACGAGCGGGAAGGAAGTTACGAGGAGAACTCGAAGCGGTCCCCGAGCTTGCCGCCCGCACCGTTCCACCAATCGCGGGCGTTCATCGGCTTCTTGCCTTCGGGCTGCACGGTGAGGAGTTCCACCGCGCCTTCCCCGCACGCGACGACGAGACCGTCGCCGAGCGTCAGGACTTCACCCGGCTCGCCTCGACCGCTCGCGGGCCTCAGCGTGTTCACCTTGAGGCTCTTGCCTTTCCAGGCCGTGAAGCTGCCCGGCCAACCGAAGGTGCCTCGGTAGCGGTCGTACACGCGTTGGGCGGCGTCCGTCCAGCGAAGCTCGCCGTCGGCCTTTTCCAGCATGCGCGCGTGCGTCGCCAGCGCGTCGTCTTGCGCGGTGGGGGAGAGGTGGTCGAGGTCGCGCAAGGCCCGCACGATGAGGCGGCTCGCCTGCTCGCTCAAGGCGCCCGCGAGCTCCACGTTCGTCCAGTTCGGCTCGATCGCGAGGGCTTCTTGCAGCAGAATCGGCCCGGTGTCCATGCCTTCGTCCGTCTGCATGATCGTCGTGCCCGTGACGGTCTCGCCTTCGATGAGGGCCCATTGGATGGGCGCCGCGCCTCGGTACTTCGGCAGAAGGCTCGTGTGCGTGTTGAGGAAGCCGTGCGGTGGCAACCGCAAAAGGGAGCCCGGCAAGATCTTGCCGTACGCGCACGTCACGGCGACGTCGGCGCCGCTGCTTTGCAGAACCTCTTCGAACTCGGCGTTTTTCCGCAGCTTTTGTGGTTGAGCGAGCGACAAGCCGAGTTCGCGCGCGCGAGCGGCGATCGGAGGCGGCGTGAGCTTCAAGCCGCGTCCGACGGGCTTGTCGGGCTGGGCGACGACGAGGACGACGTCGAACTCGGCGCGCACCGCTTCGAAGACGGGGAGCGCGAAGGCCGGCGAGCCGAAAAACGCGACTTTCAAGACGCGCGGCCTTCGAGTTCGCGCAGCTTCGCCTTCGCTTTGCGCTGCATCTCGGCGAGGGCTTTGCGGTGGCTGTCCGTCACGGCTTGCGGCAGGTAGTCGAGGAAGAGCTTGCCGCTCAGGTGATCCGTTTCGTGTTGAAAGACCCTGGCGAGGTAGTCCTCGGCTTCGCCCATCCACTCCTTGCCGTCGAGATCGGTGTAGCGAATGCGAACTTCCCGGAAGCGCGGCACGTCCTCCTCGTAGATGCCGGGAATGGACAGACAGCCTTCCTGCCCGAGTTCCTTGCGCTTGTCGAGCACTTCGAGCACGGGATTGATCATCACGTACTCGTGCAGCACGCGCGACTTGAGCGGCGGCTCCTTGCCTTCGTGCTCCTCTTCGTCGTCCTCGTATTCGGCGGCGACGAACATTCGCACGCCGAGGCCGATTTGCGGCGCGGCGAGGCCCACGCCGCGCGCTTCGTACATCGTCTCCAGCATGTTGCGCGCGACGTCACGCAAACTCGTGGCCGTGAAGCCCGGAACGACGACGGGCGCGTTCACATCCGCGATCGGCCTCGCTTTGCCGCGCAGGATCGGGTCGCCATACAAACGAATAGGGTAGATGGTGTTCGGCACAGTATTCCCAATTGTATCGAGCGTGAAGGCGGCTGGACAGTGAGACCTGTCAGGGATTGGCGCCCCTTCTGCGAACGTCGAGCGTGACCGTCACCATGTCGAGGCTTCGCGCGCCCGTCGGCAAGGCGAGATTCGCGCGCGTCGTGTACTGCCCTTCGCGGTACTGCACGCGGGCGACGACCCGCGTGAGGCGCGCCAAGGTCGCATCGTCGGCGAGGACGCGTACGCTCGGCGGGTCGACTTCGGCGCTCACGACTTCGAATTCGCGCGGAGAATCGGCGAGGGTGACGCTCAAGGTCTTGATGGGCAAGTCGCTTTCGTCGGTGCGCGTGACGCTGACGGTGGCGGGATTGAGGCGCAGATTCGTGATGGGACGCCCGCTGGCGTCGAGCGCGACGAGGCGCGCTTCGATCGTCGTGCCGCGCGCCAAGCTCAAGGGCACGGTGTAGACGTTGGCGACGCTTTCGGCGACGCGTTGGGGACCCGTGACTTGCACGGCGTTCGGCGTGACGCCGTACGTGGGAAGGGCGCGGTCGGGAGGCGTGGTGACGGACAGGCGCACGGGAAGCGTGCGCGTGATGGTGGTGTCGATGAAGCCGCTGGCGACCGTGGGCGAGAAGCGCACGACGCGCAGATCGTCGGGTGCTCGCACGCGAATCGTCGCTTGGAAGTCTCCTTCGCCGGCGTTCGTGACGTTGATGGTGGAGTCGATCGCCGTCGGGTCGAGGTTTCGCAAGGTGGAGTTCGGCCCGCTGAGCGTGACGCGCACGGTGCGGCTCGGGACGGTGACGCTGCGCCGCTCGCTGCCGAGCGTGGTGGGCGTGTCGTCCACGATTTGGAGTTGCGTCGTGAAGGAGCGCTCGACGATTTCACGTCGATCGGCGGTCGCGCCGAACCACAAGGCGACGGCGACGCCGAGCGCGGCGAGCTTTTGCGGCAAGTTGTGCAAGGTTCGGCGCGTAGCGTACGCCAGCCAGGAGCGCGGTTGCTTCACGGGCGATCCTCGTACACGAGTTCGCGCAGGCGCTCGCGAAGCTCGCCGCTCGACAGTTCGGGCGAGAGGCGACCGGCCATCGCGATGCGAATGGAGCCGCGCTCTTCGCTGACGACGACGACGACGGCGTCCGTGAGCTCGGACAAGCCGAGGGCGGCGCGGTGGCGCGTTCCGTAGCGGCGGTACAAGCCGTCACTGGATTGCAGGGGAAAGAGGCAGGCGGCGGCGACGACCCGCGTGCCTTGCACGATGACGCCGCCGTCGTGCAAGGGAGCGTTGCGCGCGAAGAGCGCTTCGAGGAACGGGGTGGAGAGGCGCGCGTCGAGCGTGACGCCCGTCGCGGCGTATTCGCCGAGCGGCGTGCGTCGTTCGATGGCGATGAGGGCGCCCGTCTTGCGCTCGGACATGCGCTCGGTGGCGCGCGCCAGTTCTTGCAAGGTGGGGCCGAGTCCGCCGGGCTCGCGCAACCTGGGGCGTCCGATACGCTCCAAGGCGGCGCGCAACTCGGGCTGGAAGACGACGACGAGGGCGAAGAGGCCGACGGTACCGACGCGGCTGAGGATGGAGTTGAGCGTCGTGAGGTTCAAGAGATCGGAGGCGAGCCAAGCGGCGCCGAAGATGACGACGCCGCGCAAGACGTTCACGGCCCGCGTGCCGCTGACCAGCACGTACCCTTGGTAGATGATGGTCGCGACGAGGGCGATGTCGAAGATGTCTTTGGGCCCGAACGCGCCGTTTGCGCCGAATAACACTCCTTGAATCTCCTTCTTGCGGCTCTGCCTGGCTTTCACTATAGCGACGGAAGCGCAATGTCGTACTTCGAGTCACCTTCGTTACGCTGAGTGCGAAATGATAAAGGAAGTTCTGCCAAATCAAAACGCACGAGAAGAAGTAAAGCCGTCGCTATTGACGCACGAAAGTCTGCTATCGTAATGAGAGCTTGACTTAGTTCTCATCGTGGAGTGGTCGTCGGCTGCTCCTCGTTGCAATGGGGGATTCGGATGAAAGGTTCTGTGCGCTACATCATCACCCGCCCTTGCCTCTCGGAAGGCAGCGTTCGCTTGCTCAAATACCTGGAGGCCGTCTTCCCGCTCGACGGATCCGTCACCCTTCTCGATGATCGCGGGCAGGAGTACGCGGCCCGCGTGGACCGTAAGCAAGGCCGCGTGTACGGTCTGCGCGACCTCTACAGTGCGCATAATCTCGGCGTGAACGACGTGCTGCTCGTCACGCCCCTCGCCGAAGCTCGCTACCAAGTGGAATGCGTAGTCAAACCCTTGCAAGAGCGCAGCGTGACGAGCGCGCGTCCGCGCCCTCCCGAGCCGCCGCAACGCGTGGTCGTCAGCGAAAGCCCCTATGTTCGCGAAGTGCGCTTCGAGCGCCGTTCGACGCCTGACGTGACGGCCGAGCCCGCGCCACGCGCCACCGAACGACCCGCCCCCATCGCTTCGCCCGTCGCCGTGCCCGCGGCCGTCGCGGTCGCCCCCGTCGCCGTCGCTCCCCGCCCGCTCGAACGATCCGAAGAGTCCACCGCTTCGGCGGGCTCTCCCGAGGATTTGCTTCGCGAGTTCGCCAGCCTCGTCGGCTACCGCTTCGAATGGCGCGCCCCGAACCTCGCGCGTCTGCGCGCCGAACTCGGCGCGCAGGGATACACGGTCCTCATCGCCACGGCGAGCGACATCACCACGACGCCCGCGTGGCAAGAAGACGCCGAGTACCGCGCCCTGCTCGTGCCCGAAGGCGAGCGTACCGTCGGCGCACGCCTCACGCACGAAGCCCTCGTGTCCCTCGTGGAAAGCGCGCGCCTCGCGCCCCTCACGCCGCTCGAACTCCGCGGCTACTGGAACACCGGCAACTTCGACCTCGAGAGCGCCGCGTCCGTCGCCGAACTCGTCAGCGCGCAGCTCAGCGCGCGCGGCGTGTTCTCCTTCGTGCTGATGACCCTCTCGCAGCACCCGGCGCACAGCGTCGTATCGAGCGCCCGCCTCGCCGAACGCCTCGGCAGCGGCGTGAACGGCGCCGAACTCGCCCGCGTCCTCGACACGCTGAGCGCCCCGCCGTTCGCGGCCCTCAGCCCGCTCGGAGGCGGTCAGTACTACCTGCGCGCGGACATTCCCGACGTGCTGCGCTCGCTGTGCGACTACGCCGACGGCTTGCGCACGCGCATCAACGCGGAAGCTCGCGTCGCCGCCCTCGCCCGCTGAAGACGCGAGCGCGAGCAAGGGCTGAAGATGCCCTTGCTCGCGCTCAACGCACTCTCGTCGCTCGCCGCGCGTCTCCGTCGTACGTCAAGCGCAGCAGCCAAGCTTGCGGAAAATCGTCGTAGTACAGCTGTCCCCACTCCATGATGCTAAGGCGGCTGTCGTCCACGAGGCGTTCCAAGTCCATGCTGTACAACTCGTCCGGATGCTTCACACGGTACGCGTCGACGTGCACGACGTCTCCCTCGGCGGTCGGGTAAATCTGCATGAGGGCGTAAGTCGGGCTCGACACCTCACCTGAAAATTTCAGGCTCGTCATCAAGCCGGTCGTCAAGGTCGTCTTGCCGCTTCCAAGCTCACCTTCCAAGAAGAGCAGGCCGCCGCGCGGCAAGGCCGACGCGAGGGACGCGCCGAGCGCGCGCGTCTCCTCCGCGTCTTGCAAGAACAAGGACTCCCCGATTTTCATCCCGCTCGTAAAACGTTCTTCGAGGTCAGGAGGTGATCGCGCCACGCCGCCACGTCACCCTCGCTCGGAATGTGGGCGACGAGCGCCGCACCGTCGAGCGGCAGCACGAACAGGCAGCCGTGCTCGAAGTCGAGGCTTCCGAGTTGCGCGCCGCTGGAGCGCGCGACGAGCGCGGCGAGGTCACGCGCCGCCTTCAGCAAACGGTCTTCGAGTTGCCCCCACGTGACGCGCTCACCGCGCAACAAGGCCAACTCGCCGCCCGGTGCCCGCAAGCCTTCCAGCGCGTTCGCCAGGGGATCGGCGGGCGGGGGCGTCGGCTCGCCGAACAAACCGCCTCCACTCGCGTCGAACACGCCGAGCAAGTCCGACAAAGCGTCCGCACCGAAAGTGCTCGTGAGTTCACGGGCCGCTTGAAATTCCGCGCGCGCCTCGCCGAGCAGCGCTTCGGCTTGCACAATCGCTTTTTCGTACTTCGCGCGCGCCTCGATCGACAACTGGCCGAGGCGGCGCGAGCGCCGCAGAAAGTCGGCGAGTCGTCCGAGCTTCACGATCGTCTCGCCCGCGAGGTTGCGGTACTCGTCGTACTCCTGCACGACTTTTTCCGCGCGCTCGTCGAGCTCGTCGCGCTCGCGCGCCAAGGCGGCCATGCGCTGATCGAGCTCGGCCCACAAGTCGTCGAGCGACACGACCTCGCCGCGCTCCAAGGCCGCTCGGGCTTCCACGATGCGTGGTGCGAGCGCTTCCGAAGCCCCGCGTACGGCGCGCGCCGCGCTTTCGAGCTCGTACGTGTCGCGCGTGAGCGCCAAGAGGCGCTCGGTGCGCTCGGCGTCCTGAATGACTTGCGTCGCGCTGGCTTCCAACGTCCCGATGATGCTTTCGAGGCGGGCGAGTTCGTCCGGAGCGAGCGCGCCGCCTTCCAGCGTGCCGCGCGCCACTTGAAGCGCCAGTCGAGCGTCCGAACGCGCGGCGCCGAAGGAACCGCTTTCCCCGAGCGCTTCGAGACGCCGCCCGAGGTCCGAGAGCCGCTCGCGCTCGTGCGCGAGGACCACCGCGTGTTCTCTCGCGAACGCCTCTCTCAAGGCGGGCAAGGCGGGCCCGAGCACTTGGCCTTCCGCCGCTCGCTGCGCGAGCCCTTCGAATTGACGCGCGAGGTCGGCGCGCACGCGCAGCAGCACCGCCTGGTCGCGCGCGAGGTCGGCGAGATCGCGCGCCTCGCTTTCCCGGTCGAGCTCCCGAAGGCGCTCGGCGGTTTCGGGAGCGAGCAAGCTCGCGTCGGGCAACTCGTTCGCCGGAACCGTTCCGAGGTCGGCGACGACGCTCGACTCGACGAGCTTTCGCAAGTCCAGCGCGAGGCGCCGCGCCCGCTCCACTTCGGCAGGCGACAAGGTGTCTTGCACCTGCGCTTCCTCCACCTGCGCGATGAGACCTTCGAGACGTCGCAGCTTCGGTCCGCCGATGCCCGAGAAGCGCTTGAGTTCCGACTTCAGCTCGGCGATGTCCTGCGCTTGGGTCACGAGGCCTTCACTGAGACGGCGCTCCAGCGTCGCGACGAGTCCCATGCCTTCGTCGAGCAAGCCCGGCACGCTCTTGCCCGCGTCCATCTCGTTGCGCGCCACGTTCAAAAGCGCACGCAACTTCTGGACTTCGGGCCAGTCGAAGTACAGCGAGAAACGCCTCGCCGACCCTTCCAAGGCAACGAGGATCGAGTCCTCGTTGCGAATCGCGGTGTTCTTGTTGCTGTCTTGGTCGAGCGCGTCGAGAACGTCTTGCACGCGCTTTTTCGCGAGGGGCGCGGGCACGCTGAGCTGCAGGCGTTTGAACACGTCGCGCTTGAGAAGGTCGGCGATGTCCGTGTGGTTGAGGTCGGCGAGCGTCTTGCCGCGCGCGCGGGCGCCGCTGTCGAAGATGCGTTCCAGGGCTTTGGGCGACACGAGGTCGCTCAGCATTCGTAAGGGCGTACGGTACAGCATCGTCTACCTCCTCTCGAGGCCTTCACGTTCGAGTGTGGTCGAGGCGAGCGGCGAAATCAAAGTTCCTCGTCCCACTCGACGGCCGCTTGGGCACGGGCGGGCTCGGCAGGACCGCGCCGGGCGAGCAAGCCGAACTGCATGCAAATGCCGCGCAAGCCCCACGTGGACAAGCCGATCGCGAAAGCGAGCGAAAGCGCCCACACGAACTGGCCGAGCGGATGTTGAAACAAGCTCAAGTTCGTCAGGAATCCGAAGAATCCCGCGCCGGTGAGGCCGTGCAGTAGCGAGCCGATGCTGGCCACGCCTTCCAGCATCGCGGGCAGCAGCAGCAAGGTGAGGGCCGCCCCGATCGCGCGCCAATACGGATTGCGTCCGCCGAACGCGAGGTTGAGCAGGTACAGCGGATAGAACGCCAAGAGCGCCAGAACGATGAATACCAAGCCGGACAGCCATCCGGTCCATACGCGCGCGACGCCGGACGACGTCGCGTCAAGCGCGCTCGGAGCGGCGTTCGTCGCGGCGCGCTGCAGGTTGGAGGCGCTCCCGAGCAGGGCGCGCACATCGTTCACCCGAATCGGGGCGCTTGCGGAGAAGCGCTCCAAATCCTGCGCGAGCGCGGTCGCTTCCGGGGTACTCCGCACGTTCGCGGGCAACGCGTTGAGGACGCGAAACGCCTCGGTGATTTGCTCGCGCGCCCCCGATAGATCGCCGTGGCCGCTCGCCGTGAGAGCAAGACCGAGCGGCGCGAACAGCGCGTCGACGCTCGAAGGGCTCGCGGCGGGAGCGGTCGGGGTGGCGGGGGCGGTGGGCGCCGCCGGAGTGGTCGCGGCAGGCGCCGTCGAAGGCGGTGAAGCGGCGGGCTCCGTGCTCGGCTGGGCGGGCACCGTGACAGGCTGGGCGGTATTCGAGCGCTGCGCGGCTTGGGTGAAGCGCGCGACGCTCGCGCGCAAGTCGCTCAGTTGACGCGTGAAGGCCGCCGTGTCACCTGCCGTGAGGCTTTGCAGGGCCGCCACGAAGTCGCGGCTGTTCAAGTCGCCCGCGCGCGGCGAGTCTTGCACGAGGCTGAACCAGCTCGTGGCGCGCGCCGTTTCCAAGTACGCCGCCGCGCGCGACGCCGGGTTGACCGCGTCGAGCGACGATCGAATCTTGTTCAAGGCGACGCGTTCGAAGAGCAGGCGTACACGATCGACGTCATTGGCGCGCGCCGCCGACACGACCCGCGCACGCGCGGCGCCCTTCATTCCGACGTCGTCGGCGAGCACGCCGACACCCACGACGCCGCTTGTCTCGGCGCGGCCGAGCGCTTCGAGGCTTTCGTCGTGCAACGCCTTGCGCAGGAGGCCGCGTACTTGCGTCGTCTGCGCTTCCAAGTCCACCGGCGAACGGGCGATGGCGATGCGCGCGTTTTGCAAGGCGTCGCGGATGCCGCCCGCGAGAGGGGACGTGCCGAGCGTGGGCGCGACATTGGCGAAAAGTGCGCGGGCGCGGTCGATGTCGGCCAAGCTGCGCTTCGGGTCCGACCGCTGGTCGGCGAGCGCCGAACTCAGCGCGGACGTGATGTCCGGGTACTGCCGTGCGAACGCGTCGACGCCCTGCGCCTGCGCCAGCGGCGCGGTCAGCAACGCCAGCGTCCAAAGGTGACGGGCCTTGGTCATACGGTCTCCTTGAGAGCGGACAATTCAACGATGAGACGTCCGAGGTTGGTGCTGCCGCTCGCGAGGACGCCCACGAGGTGAACGTCGAGGGTCTTGACGCACACGGTGTGTGCACCGAGGTCCGCGCAGATCAGGCGGGTGGGGCGGTCCGCCGTGATGACCGGGAGGTGCGCGACGAGCCGCGCGAGGGTGTCCGAGCCGCGAGGTACGCGCGACCGCACGACCTTGCCGGTGTGGTCGCACACCACGACGCCCACGACACCTTCGAAGCGCGCGAGGTCGGACAACAGCTCGTCTTGCCCCGACGGGTGGGAAAGCACGTACGACTTGCCGCCGCCCGCGTCCTCCGGATCGTCGAGGAGGAAGTCGTCGAGATCGAACTCGAACTCCTCGTCGACTTCGTCGTCGGAGGTGGCGGGCGTGGGCGTGGCGCTCGCCTCTACGGGCGCGCTCGACATCGGGGCGGACGAGGCGCTTTGCAAGGTGGCGTCGTCCCACACGGGACCGCTCGCTTCGGGAAAGAGGGTGGGCGCCTTGGGATACGAGGCTTGCAGACGTGACGCGAGCAGGGTGAGCTCCGCACTCGCCCGGGCGGGCGGCATGACTGCTATGAGGCGCTGCTGAAGGGGACCGACGATGACGCGCTGCATCTCCTCGGCGGTCACGTCGTCGGGCGTGAGGCCCGAGTCATGCAAGGCGGCCCGCAGCATATGATCCGCCGCCCGCTCGGACACTACGCGCGCCAACGCCTCACTCACCATGCTGTATACGAAGTTCGACATCAAAACAAGGTTATTATAAGCGGTTTCTCATGACGCTCTTGTTAAATAACCGCCTCATTCGCCTCACTCACGGACGCTCGTTAGACTGAAGCGTGACCTCTTTGACTTCTCGCATCGGCGCCGAACTCGATCGGCTTCGCTCCAGCGGTCTGCACATCTCGCCCCGAGTTCTCGAAGCTCCACAGCGCGCCCGCACGCGCGTCGCGGGCCGTGACGTCGTGAACTTGGCGAGCAACAACTACCTCGGCTTCTCCGACCACCCCTTCCTCAAGGAGCGCGCCGAGGCGTTCGTGCGCACGTGGGGTGTCGGCGCGGGCGCCGTTCGCACGATCGCCGGAACGCTCTCGATTCACGAGGAACTCGAAGAGAAGCTCGCGGCCTTCAAAGGAACCGGAAGCGCCCTCGTGTTCGGAAGCGGCTTCACCACCAATCAAGGAGTGCTCGGCAGCTTGTTGCAAGAAGGCGATCTCGTCGTCTCGGACGAGCTCAACCACGCCTCGATCATCGACGGACTGCGCCTCGCGAAGGCCACGAAGAAGGTCTTCAAGCACAAGGACATGCAAGATCTCGAGCGCGTCTTGGCCGAGCATCCCACCGACGGCCTCAAGCTCGTCGTGACCGACGGTGTGTTCTCGATGGACGGCGACATCGCGCCTCTCGACGAGATCGTGGCGGTCGCGCGACGTCACGGCGCCGTGACGTACGTCGACGACGCGCACGGTTCGGGCGTCCTCGGTGAGGCGGGACGCGGCACCGTCCACCACTTCGGCTTCGAGCACGACGACGACGTCATCCAGATTGGCACTCTCAGCAAGGCGTGGGGCGTCGTCGGCGGCTACGCGGCGGGCACGCACGACCTGCGCGACCTGCTCATCAACAAGGCGCGGCCCTTTCTGTTCAGCACGGGCCATCCCCCGGCCGTCGTCGGCGCCCTTCTCGCCGCGATCGAACTCGTGCAACGCGAGCCGCAGATCATGGAGCGCTTGTGGGAGAACACCCGCTACTTCAAGGCGGAGTTGCGGCGCCTCGGTTTCGACACCTTCGGTTCGCAAACGCCCATCACGCCCGTCATCTTTGGCGAGGCGGCGGCGGCGTTCGCGGCGAGTCGAATGCTGCTCGAACGCGGCGTGTTCGCCGTCGGCATCGGTTTCCCCACCGTACCCAAGGGCTTGGCGCGCATTCGCAATATCGTCACGGCCGATCACACGCGTGACGACCTCGACCTCGCGCTGGCCGCCTACGAATTCGTCGGGCGCGAACTCGGCGTCGTCGCGGGCTGACGTCCGCGCGAAGCGAACGGCGGAACCCTTGCAAGGGTTCCGCCGTTCGCCGTGGGGCTCTCTCAGCGCACCACGAGGACGTCGACGGGCGCCGCATGGCTGACCGCGTCGGCGGTGCTGCCAACGAGGGCGCCGCCGAGCACACCCTTCGTGCGACGCCCGATCACGACGAGGTCGGCTCCAACCTCGCTCGCGACACGCACGATGGCGTCGGCGGGCCGAGCCGCCTGCACGAGGTGCTCGCTGACGGTCAGGCCGCGCGCACGCGCCTGGGCGGCGACACTTCCCAAGTGACGTTCCCGTACGACGCGTTCGTTCTCTAGGGCGTCGGCTTCGAGCATCTCGCTGCCCGGCAGGGAAGCCGCCATGTTCAAGAGCGGGCTCGCCGTCACCGGTACGACCGTCACGACGTGCAGGGGCGCGTCGAAGGCGGCGGCGAGGGCAATGGCCCGCTCCACGGCGCGCTGCGAGTGCGGCGCGCCGCCGGTCGCGACGAGGATACGGCGATAGAGCGTGTCAGGACGGGTCATGCCGCATCATACCTCAATCATTCCAAAACAAATAATTCCAAATGGAATCATCTGATAGAGTGCCTTCATGGACGTCCTCTCCGATATCGACTCGCTCGCGTTCATGCGACGCGTCGGACGACTCTACCGCCACTTGCACGTGGCGCTTCAACCCCGCCTCGAACAGACCCTGGGACTGCATCCCAAGGAAGTCCAAGCGCTGAGCGCCGTCGCCCTCGGCCAAGACTCGCCGAGCGCCATCAGCGCTCGCCTCGGCAGCCCGCCGCCCTCCACGAGCCGCCTCATCGACCGTCTCGTGGAGGCCAACCTCTTGGAACGCCACGGGCATCCCGACGACTTGCGCCGTTTTCGCCTCGTCCTCACCGAACGCGGCGCACACACCCTCGAAGAAGCGCGCGCGCTCGCCCGAACTCGGCTGAACGAACTGCTCGGCGGCGTCCCCACCGAAGAACTCGCCGACGCCGACCGAGCCCTCGCACGCCTCGAAACTCGCCTCGGCTGGGAAAACGACTGAATGACACACCGTGACAAGATGCAAGCCTTCGCGGGCGTCCTGCTCGTGCTGTTCCTCGCCTCTCTCAACACCACCGTCGTCGGCACCGCCTTGCCACGGATCATCGCCGACCTTGGCGGAATGAACGTCTACACCTGGGCCTTCACCGCCTACACCCTCGCGCAAACCGTCTCCATCCCCGTGTACGGCAAGCTCAGCGACTTGTACGGCCGCAAACCCGTCTTGCTGTTCGGCATCGCCTTGTTCACGCTCGCGTCCGCCCTCGGCGGGTTGTCGCAAAGCATGGGCTTCCTCATCGCTTGCCGCGCGTTGCAAGGCCTCGGCGGCGGCGCCCTCATGAGCATGGCCTTCGCCGCCATCGGCGACTTGTTCACCCTCACGGAGCGCGGCAAGTACCAAGGACTCAACGGCGCGGTCTTCGGAGTATCGAGCGTCCTCGGCCCGTTGCTCGGCGGCTTCCTCACCGACCACCTGTCGTGGCACTGGGTCTTCTTCGTCAACGTGCCCGTCGCCGTCCTCGCCTTCTGGTTCATCGCCCGCTTCTTCCCGGCCAAGCGCGAGCGAGGCGAAGCGCGCATCGACGTGCTCGGCGCCTTGCTGCTGACGGCGGCCGTCGTGCCTTTGCTGCTCGCCTTGACCTGGGGCGGCACGACCGATCCGTGGACCTCCCCGAAGATCCTCGGCCTGCTCGCCTTCGCCGCCGCGTGCACGGCCGCCTTCGTCACCTGGCAGGCGCGGACGCCCAGCCCTATTCTCGCGCTGAACTTGTTTCGCAACCCCACCTTCACCTTCGCGAACATCGCCGGATTCTTCAGCACCGCCGGTTTGTACGCCGCCATCTTGTACCTGCCGCTCTTCATGCAAGGCGTGCGGGGCGTGTCCGCCTCGAATTCCGGCATCGTCCTCGCGCCCCTCATGCTCGGCATGATCGTCACGAGCACCGTGGCGGGCTTCATCGTGAGCCGCGTCGGCCGCTACAAGCCGGCTATTCTCGCGGGCCTCGTCGTCATGACGGGCGCGTTGTTCTTCGGCACCCGTCTCACGCCTGACACGGCCACGAGCGTCGTCGTCGGCCTCATGATCGTGCTGGGGCTCGGCCTCGGGCCGACGGGCAGCCTGTTCACGCTCGCGGTGCAGACCAGCAGTCCCAGGGCGCAACTCGGCATGGCGACGAGCGCCAACCAGTTCTTTCGCAACATGGGCGGCACGATCGGCGCGGCCGTCTTCGGCGCCGTGCAAGCCAACCACCTGCACGCCCTGCCGACGCTTCTCGCGAGCAGCACCCGCGCGTTGCCGAGCTCGCTCGCAGTGGCCGTCGCCGATCCCAACATCCTCAGCAAC
The DNA here is from genome assembly GCF_003217515.1 of Deinococcus yavapaiensis KR-236. Classification (NCBI taxonomy): domain Bacteria; kingdom Thermotogati; phylum Deinococcota; class Deinococci; order Deinococcales; family Deinococcaceae; genus Deinococcus; species Deinococcus yavapaiensis. The sequence continues at coordinate 66,303 of NZ_QJSX01000002.1, forward strand.
CCCTCGGCCCTCGCCAAGCTCCACGCTGCCGTCGCGCCCCTCGTCGGCGAGGCTGGCTTCGCACGAATCCTCGCGACGATGCGCGGCGTTCTGACCGACGCGGTCACGAACGTGTTCCTCCTCGCCGGGTTGGGCATGACGGTCGCGCTGCTCGTGACCCTCGCGTTGCCGAACCTCAACTTGAAGAGCGTTCGTCCTCAACCCGAGACGCCGCGTGCCCCCGAAGTCGAAGCGAAACCGCTTGCGGGCGTTGGCGTTCGGGAACGCTGAGCGCGAGCGGCCCTTCCCCTGCGGACCGTCCTGCCTCGTTCGTCTCGATTTGGCCCAACAATTCCGACTCCACGAAGATGGTGGGTGAAGACGCGCTCGGTCGTTTCTGCGGCCGAGCGCGCTGACGTCTCTCGGCGCGTCGCCACCAAGAGAAGACGAGGTCGGGACATTGTCGTCGAGCAAGCCGACGTGCCCCTCCTCCAAGTCGCGTGGTGGGCTTTGGCATTGCACCGAGTCGATTCTTGGCGCTTCTGTCCTGTCGGAACTCGTGCTCGTGCTGACAGGGAATTCGATTTTGACCGCTCGACGGCTCGCTCGAGGTTCGAGAAGACGGTCGGCTCGAAGTCGAAAGGAGGAGCGCGTCTGCCATCTCACGTGGAGGTGCAGTGTTCTCTTTCGTCTATCCCGGCTCCGGTCACTGCTAAACTCACTAGATAGAAAAGCGTAATTGACAATCTATATATCATGGGTTTACAGTCATTGCAGATGGTTGAAGCGCGATTCCCGTGCCGAGACAGGTAGAGCCCTCCTGAGTCCAACGGGCCGTCCGTTTTCCGAATCCTTTCGCCGCCGAGACGACCCTGACGATTCAGCCCAACGCCCGAGTCCGCGTCGAACTCTGATCGACAGCACGAGCAACGTTCCACGTCCGTACGTCAAGCACGATAGACGCCGATCCGATCGGCACTGGAGAAGGGAGAATGAGCATGCGCCCCGAGGAACTTCTGGAAGCCACGAAAGAACACCTTCGCCACCTCCACGCCGAAGCCGATCTCGAACGGAGGCTGAGCCCGCTCGAGCGACCGAAAACGATCCTGAAGTGGCGCAGATTCTTCATTCCCGTGCTCCTGCCGACCGTCGAACGATTGGCTCCCTGAAGACCCGACCGCCGCTCCGCCGAACGGCAGAAGTTTTGCGCGCACTCGGTGGTCACGGTGACATCGGCACATGACGCACGAAGCGGGTGATGCGGGGAGGAGTGGCCTTCCACAAGATGCCGCCATCAGAAAATCGGCGACGCGATGACGAATTGTCGACAGCCTTTACACTGAAAGCCCCATGCTGCCAGCACGTCACTTTCCTGAGAGGACCTTCGCCACTCGGATCACGAGGCGCTCGTGACGGCACCGTCGCCCGCCGACTCGGTGGCCCGCGAAGTTCTCGGTGCGGTGAATTCCCGTGACGTTCTGATGCGCGTCAGCCTCCTGTGCGAACGCTTCCTGGGTGCGCGCGTCACGACGCGGTTGTTTCACCGCGTGAGTGTGGGAAGCGTGCATGGAGTCCGCCTCAGTGACGGCCGCGAAGTCGTGGTGAAGTTGCACCGAGCGTTCGCGCCCTTCAGGTACCTGAAGGCGCTCAACGAACTGCAAGCGCACGTGGCGGACGCGGGCTTCCCGGCGCCGAAGCCGCTCGCGCCGCCCGCCAGGCTGCCAAACGGAAGCGCCACGTTCGAAGCCTCCCTCGCACGAGGCGACCCGCCCGATCCGGACCGCCCCGAGCACCTCGCGTTGATGGCGAGCGGCTTGGCGTGGCTCGTGGAGTTGTGCGAGCCCTTCGCGTCGCGGGCAGAATTCGAGCCTTGGCTCGCGCGGCGTCGTGACGGCTTGTGGCCGATTCCGCACGACGCGCGCTTCGATTTCGTCGCCACCGCGCAGGGAGCGGCGTGGATCGACACGCTGGCGCGGCGAGCGCGAGCGCTCCTCGACGCGGATCCAGGCAGACGGGTGATAGGGCATCACGACTGGCGCCGCGAGCACTTGCGAGTACGGCAAGGACGGTTGTGCGCCGTGTACGACTGGGACAGCGTGGGCCGCTTCGCCGAGCCCGTGCTCGTGGCTGGCGCGGCGAGAACCTTCACGGTGGACTGGTCTCGCGTGGGGCAACGCCAGTACCCGACGCTCGAGCAGATGCACGAGTTCCTGGATGCGTACGAAACCGCGCGTGGACGACCTTTCTCTCGTGACGAACGCGCGCACTTCCGCGCGGCGTTGGTGTACGGCGCGGCGTACACGGCGAGGTGCGAACACTCCGACGACCGCACGAACTTCGGGCGCGGCCCGCTCGCGCCACCTCCCGACTTCGTACCAACCGAGAGCATGCGTGCGTTTCTGCAGGAGCACGGCGAAACCTTGCTGGCGGGCGAGGACTGACGCGAACTTCGCCCCCTCACGTGTCGTCAGCGCGCCGCGTGTAGGGTGACCGGCATGCTCTTCCGCTCGATCAAGGTCGCGTTGACGCTTCTGCTGCTTGGCTCCGGCGCTGGGTTCGCGCTCACCACGCGGCAACTCGTCGTCACGCCCGGCACGCCGACCGCCACGCTCGACGGCCGTTCCCTGACGCTGCAAAACGCACCGCGAATCGATGGCGGGCGCGTCCTCGTGCCGCTCGTCGAGACGCTCACCCTGCTCGGACTGCCCGCCGTGAATGTGAATGACGTCCCCCTGGAGGAATCCGGCGCGGTCCTCGTCGACAGCCAAACGTTCGTCGATCTTCGATGGCTCGGCACCGCGTCGAAGTTGACGTTCGACATTTCGCCCGACAACGCCCGCGTCACGATCACGACGCAGAACGCGCCGACCCTCGATCCTGGAGCGCCACAAGCGCGGTTCGCACCCGAGAAAAGCACGTACGCGCCCGGAGAGCGCGTCACGTACGTCGAGTACTCCTTCGATCCCGAGGGACAGGCGATCACGAAACGCGAGTGGACCGGACGGCAAGACGCCTTCTTCGCGCCGGGCGACTACGTGGTGTCACTGCAAGTGACGAACGCCCAAGGCAAGATGAGCGCGCCGCACACGCGTGTCGTCAAGGTGCGGGGCGCGGCGGTGGCGACACCGCTTCAATTCGCCCTTCGACACACCGCGCTCGGAGACACGTTTTCGGATTCGCTCGTGGCCAGCTATCCTTCGCTGCCGATTCGCGGCGACGCCAACGAGAACTTCCCGTTGCTGTTCAGCGACTCTCCCGAAAAGCCGTCGACGGCGGGCGTGTTGTACCGAGACGTGGTGTCGGGGCGCGCGCGTCTGCTCGCGTATCACGTCAACGGCCTCTCCGTGCCGGCGCGCGTGCAGGTGATAGCGCGAAACGTGGATGCACGGCCCGTCACGATCCGCTCGCTCGGCAAGGGTGAAACGGCACCTTCTCGCACCGAGGGCACGCTCGGGCAAGTCGCCTTGCTGGACTACTTCACGTCCGAGGCTTCCCCGCAGTTCGAACTTTTGCCAGGACGATTCTCGGCGGTGTACATCTCGCCGTCCCTGCCGATCGGGGCAGGCGTGAACCTCGTGCAGGACATCGAAGCCGACGGCCGGGTGGAGTTATCGTTCGTGATCTTGCCCGACGATGCGGTCCCCACGCCGGAAACGCTCGGGGCTTTGCCGATCTTGCCGCTGGACGCCCTGCATCAACGTGGCACCTTCCTCGGAGCGGTACGGCGCGTCCAAGTGACGCTCGGCACGCTTCCGGCTCGGTTGAACATCGGAGATGGCGTGACCGACACCGGCTTGGTCGGCACCGACGTCCTGACGGGAACACCGATGCGTCTCGCCGGGAATTACGGCGTTTTGTACGACGTGGAGGTGCTGGGTGCGGCGAACACCGTGATGGCGTTGTCGCCGCGTGGCGGCCTGTACCGAGGAGCGCTGCAAGTCTTCGACGCTGACGTGACGTCCACGGTGCGCGTGCCGCGTTCGGGCGTCTTGACGAATCCTGAGCGTCCGCTGTTGTTGTGGCGTTCGCAATCGGAGCGGTTGAACTTCAAGTTCGTGCCCGCCAACGGCTCGAACCTGCCGGTGTCCCTCGTGTTCTACCGTGCGCGACCGTGATCGTCTGAGCGTACGCTCGGACGATCACGGTCGCGCCTGAAGTGGAACGTCGAGCGAGCGTGTTGCCTTGCCGAAAGAGCCGGACCATGCGCCGCGGAGCCCTCTGACTTCAGACTCGTTCGACCGCGAGGACACACGTTCACTGCTTGGCCGTTCGTCTCATCTTCTGGAAGCGAGAAGCACGCACTCCATTTTGAAGCTATGGCCTGACAGGTAGGATGAGGGCATGAAGCTCGACGAACTTCGAGCCACGCTCAACGAGCACATCAACCGCCAGCCACGCGGTTTCAAAGCGCAGCTCGCCCACGAACTCGATGTCACTCCCACCTATATCAACCAAGTCCTCAGCGGACGCTTGCCCCTGCAGCTCGACCATCTCGCCATGATCCTCGAACGCCTCGAGCTCGAGTTGGTCGTCGCTCCGAAGGGCACCAACGAGCGCCTTCGCGCCGTCTTCAGCGATCCTTTCGTGCAACCGAAAGTCGAACGGAATGACACTTGAACTTCCCTCGGAGCTGGACGAGGTCCGAGCGGAGGTGCGCTCGTCGCCTTGCCGCCACGCTGCCGAGGCACCAAGGTTCTGAAATGCTGGACGAACGACGGTGGAGCTCTCCGGCCACGATAGGGGCGCGTCCGGTGACGTGACGCGCGGCGCGACACCCGACCCGCCGTCCTGGCAAAAGGCACCGCCGTTCGGCATTCACGCGGGCAGGTAAATCGGAGATCGGCCCATCCGGTACACTCCTTGAGATGGACACCGCCCAAATCGCGATCCTGGGATACAAGACGTTCCTGACGATGCTGGTCGTCATGGATCCCATAGGTCTCGCGCCGATCTTCATGGCGCTCGCCGGTGGCCGTCCCAGCTTCGAGCGCCGCTCGATCGCCGTGAAGGCGACGGTCGTCGCGGGCCTCATCATCCTCGCCTTCGGGTTGGCGGGGCGGCCCCTGCTCGAGCATCTCGGCATCAGCCTCGACGCGTTTCGTGTGGCGGGCGGTGTGCTGCTGTTCCTGATCGCCCTCGACATGGTCTTCGCGCGCACGAGCGGCACGAGGGAAACGCCCGCCGAGGAAGCCGAAGCGCAAACGCGCGAGGACATCTCCGTCTTCCCGATCGCGATTCCCCTCATCGCGGGACCCGGAACCTTGGCGAGCGTCATGATTCTCGTGGGGGACGCGCACGGCGCGCCCCTGCTGGTGGGCGTCGTGCTGATCGTGACCTTCGTGGTGCTCGCCTTGTGCTATCTCACGCTGCGTCTCTCGACGGTCATCGCGCGCCTCATCGGCCTCACGGGAGTGAACGTCGTGACGCGCGTTCTCGGGGTGTTGCTCGGCGCGCTCGCCGTGCAGTACATCGCCGACGGCATTCTCGGATTTCTGCGCGAGTTGCGCGTGTGATAAGCACGTTGGTACGAGCCTTTACGCCTAATGATCGATGAAGCTAAAAATAAAAGCCTGAAACGGGTGAGTCGAACAGTTTCACGGTTATACGCGTTTTAAACTGTGACCGTGAATGCCAACCTGACCGGGCCTATCCCCGACGTGGCGCACAAGCTCGGTGCGCCGCGCGTGCTGGTGCTCAACGCTTCTTATGAGCCGTTGCATGTGGCGTCCGCTAAACGTGCGATCACCCTCGTGCAATTCGGCATCGCCGAGGTGCTCGAAGAGAGTGAGGACGTCGTGCGTTCGCCCAGCACCACCATCTTCATTCCGAGCGTGATTCGCCTCAAGAGGTACGTGCGGCGCCCACGAGCGCATCCCGTTCCCTTCAATCGGCGCAACGTGTTGCGCCGAGACTTTTACACCTGCCAGTACTGCGGCTCGCGGCAAGAGCTCACGATCGACCACGTGCATCCGCGTTCTCGTGGCGGTCGGCACGCTTGGGAGAACGTCGTCGCGGCGTGCCGTGAGTGCAATCAGCGCAAAGGCAACCGCACACCCGAGGAAGCGGGATTGCACCTCAGCATGCCGCCGCGCGCTCCCACCTTCGGGTTGTACGTCGCCGGGTACTTCTCGGCGTTCCACGAAAACTGGAGCAAGTACCTTTACGGCTGAACTTCGTTCACGCACGGGGGAGGGCGCTAGAATGACCGTCATGCGCCTTCCTCTTCTTTTGGCGGCGTCGCTCGCGACCTTCGCGGCGTCGGCGTCGGCGGCGTTCGTGCCCGTTCCCTTTCTCTCTGAGACGCCCGTGCGCAAGTTCACCGCGCCTCAGTGGGTGATCGATCCCGCCAAGACGTACCGCGCGGAAATCGAGACGACGAAAGGCAAGGTCACGATCGAGTTCTACGCACAGCAAGCGCCGAAGACCGTCAATTCCTTCGTTTTCCTTACCCTCAACCGCTACTACGAGGGCGTGAAGTTCCACCGCGTCCTCGACGGATTCGTCGCGCAAGTCGGCGATCCGAACACGGTCACGGGTCCGCGCGCCACTTGGGGCCAGGGCGGTCCCGGCTACGGTTACTACTTGGAACTCGACCGCGCCTTGAAGTTCGACAAGGCGGGCGTCCTCGGCATGGCGAGAACGCAAGATCCTTATACCAACGGGTCGCAGTTCTACATCACCCTCGCGCCCACGCCGAGCCTCGACGGGCAGTACACCGTCTTCGGGCGGGTCGTGGAAGGCCTCGACGTCGTGCAGAGCTTGCAGAAGATCGATCCTTCGTCGCCTGCGGGCGAGAACGTGACGCCCGACGAGATCAAGACCGTCACCATTCTTGTGGACGACGGAAAGGCGACGCCGTGATCGTCGATCTTCGCTCCGATACCGTGACCGTGCCGGACGAGGCCATGCGCCGCGCCATGATCGAAGCGCCCGTGGGTGACGACGTGTACGGCGAGGACCCCAGCGTGAACGAGTTGCAGCAGGAAGCGGCGCGCCTGCTGGGCTTCGAGGCGGGCTTGTTCATGCCGTCGGGCACCATGACGAATCAAGTCGCGATCGCGGTGCATACTCGACGCGGCGAGGAAGTCATCGTGCCCGAGGGCGCGCACGTGTACGAGTGGGAGCTCGGCATGATGGCGACGTTCTCGGGCGTCGTGCCGCGCTTCGTGCACGCGCCTCTCGGCGTGCCCGATCCTGCCGACCTTCGCGCGGCGATTCGCCGCTCCATCCACCAAAGCCCGACGGGCCTCATCTCCTTGGAGAACACGCACAACAAGGCGGGCGGCACCGTGTTGCCACTCGACGTCATCGCGGGCGCGCGAGAAGTCGCGACGTCCGAAGGGTTGCCTCTGCACCTCGACGGAGCGCGCGTCATGAACGCGGCCGCCGCGCTGAACGTGCCCGTGTCGGACATCACGCGTCATTTCGACTCGGTGAGCCTGTGCCTCTCGAAGGGCCTGGGCGCGCCCGTCGGCAGCGTTCTGGTGGGCAGCAAGAAGTTCGTCGGCCAAGCGCACCGGTACCGCAAGATGATGGGCGGCGGAATGCGGCAAGCGGGCGTGCTCGCCGCCGCCGGACTCGTCGCCCTGCGCGACGGTCCCAAGCGCCTTGGCGAAGACCACCGCCGCGCCCGCGCACTCGCGTCGTCGCTCGTAAACGCCGGGTACGCCGTCGACCTCGCGTCCGTGCAGACGAACATGGTGTACGCGACCGTTCCCGACGCCGCGCGCCGCGCGAGCGAGTGGGCCGAGCGGGGCGTGAAGGCCAACGCCTTGTCCGAGAACTCGGTGCGTTTCGTGCTGCACCACCAGATCACCGACGAGATGCTCGCTCGCGCTATCGAGGTCGTGACGGCGCCCGTGCCCGCTTGAGGATTTCCCTTCTTTGCGAAGGCTCGCACGCTCGAAGGTGCGAGCCTTCCTGTAGGCTCACGAGATGACCGCGCCTTCCTCTTCCGAAGCGCCCGCCGCGCCGTCGGCCCTCACGCCTCTGACCGCGAATCGCGCGATCCTCACGTACGTCGTCGGCGCGTTCGGCGGGCAGTTGCTCGTCGGGGCCTTGCTGCCGAGTCGCATCGGCCTCGCGCTGCTCACGGGCGGCGTGCTGTCGCTCGTGCTGTTCACGCTGCTGTTCCGACCCGCGCTGCGTGAATTCACGGCCACGCCTCGTTGGCGCACCGCGCCCGACGTTCTCACGGCCCTCGGCGCGTTCGGCCTCGGCTTCGTCGCGTCACGCGGCCTCGCCGTGTTCATGCAGGCGGTTCTGCCCGGCAGCAGCGAGGCTCTGCAAAACTACAACTTGCAGTTTTCCTCGTCGGGGCCCGACTTGTGGTTGCTGCTCTTCGCGGGCGGTCTGTTCATTCCTTTCGTGGAGGAGCTCGTCTTTCGCGGATTCGGTCTCGCGGGCTACGAGAAGTACCGGGGCGTGTTGAGCGGCGCGCTGCTCACGAGCCTGCTGTTCGCGCTCGTACACGGCGTGCCCGCCCAAGCGATCGCGGTGTTTCCCCTGGGCCTCGTCATCGCGCGGGCCGTGCAGTTCACGCGGTCGTTCTGGACGGGCGTGATCATCCACGCCCTCAACAACTCCCTGTCGCTTGGCGCGGCGGCCTTGCTGCTCGGCAACGAGACGTTCAGCGACTTGTTGCAAGGCGGCGCGGCCTCGAACGTCCGCATCGGCTTGGGAGCGGGCTTCGCCGGGCTGCTGATCGGCGGCTTGGCCCTCTTCGGCGCGTTCTCGTGGCTGAGGGTGCGTGGCGTTCCTGCCTTGCAGCGCGGCCCCGTGTGGTCGGCGAGTCTTGTCGTGCCGATCCTGCTGTTCGTTCTGGCCGCCATCGGAACGGGCCTTGGCGACCTCCTGCGTCCCTTGCTGCCGACGTCATGATCGCCAAGCTCAAGACCGCCGCGCGCCTCTTGAAGCGAGACGTCCTCGCCTTGTCCATCGCGGCGCGCGATCCGCGCACGCCCGCGCATGCCAAGCTGTTCGCCCTCTTCGTCGTCGCGTACGCCCTGAGCCCCATCGACCTCATTCCCGACTTCATCCCCGTGCTGGGGTATCTCGACGACGTCATCCTCGTGCCGCTCGGCCTCTGGTTGGCGTTGCGCATGATTCCGGGCGACGTCATGACCGACGCCCGAGCGAAGGCCGCGACCATGACACGGCGCGGCAAGAGCGTCGTCGGGGCCTTGATCGTCGTGCTGCTTTGGGGCGTGCTCGTTGCCGTGGCGTGGTGGGCTTGGTCGAACCACGCCAAGTCGCCGTCTGCCATTGTGCCTATACACACAAGTGGGGCCGTGACGTAGCATTCTTGCCCAATGTCAAGCGCCTCCTCCATGACGCCGATCCTCTTCGCCGAAATCGCTCGGCGCTCGGTGAGACGGCACTTCGCGTATCGTGCGGCCGCCGTCGCGGGGCTCGTCACGAACGTGTTCTTCGGTTTGCTGCGGGCGTCCGTGCTGCTCGCCTTGCTGGGCGACCGAGGCAGCGTGGACGGCCTCGACGCCAAAGCGCTCGTTACCTACACGGGGCTCACGCAAGCGATGATCACGTACCTCTCGATCTTCGGATGGTACGACCTCATGAACACGGTGTCGCGCGGCGAGGTCGCCTCGGACCTTCTGCGGCCCGTGAGCTTCCTCGGCTTCTGGCTCGCGCAGGACGTCGGGCGGGCCGTCGCGGGCCTCGTGTTGCGCGGCGCGACCCTCATGGCGATTTATGCCTTGCTGTTCGATATTTTCGTGCCGACCGACCTTCGCGCGTGGGCGGCCTTGCTGTTGTCGCTGGGCCTTGCCTTGCTGGTGTCCTTCGGCTTTCGCTTTCTCGTGAACCTCGCCGCGTTCTGGTCGCCGGACGCGCGCGGCATCGGACGCTTCGCGTTCACGCTCGGCATGTTCTTGTCGGGCTTTCTGATGCCGCTTCGCTTTTTTCCCGAGTGGTTGCAGACGGCGGCGAAGTTCACGCCCTTTCCGTCGATGTTGAACACGCCCGTCGAAGTCTACCTCGGCGTGCTGAAGGGCCGCGACCTGACGCTCGCGTTGCTCACCCAAGCCCTGTGGGCGGCCGCCTTGCTGCTGCTCGCCCGCCTCGTTTTATCTCGAGCGACTCGCAAGCTCGTTTTGCAAGGAGGTTGACGTGCGGCACGCCTGGTCCACGTACCGTCGCCTGATCGGCGCCCAAGTGCGCTCCCAGTTGCAGTACCGCGTGTCGTTCGCGCTCGACGTGCTGTCCACGATGATGTTCACGGCGACGGAATTCGGAGCGTTCGCGCTCGTTCTCAACCGCTTCGGAAGCGTCGGCGGCTGGTCGCTCGGCGAGGTGGCGTTTCTGTACGGCCTCGTCGAGATCTCCTTCGCCTCCATGGACATGCTGTTCGGCGGATTCGACGCGCCCTCGTTCGGGCAGCAGATTCGCAAAGGCACCTTGGATCAACTGCTGCTGCGGCCCGTGAGCCTCACGCTGCAAGTGTTCGGCTCGGATTTCGCGTTGCGCCGACTCGGCCGCGTCGCGTCGGGCGTCGTGGTGTTCGGCTTCGCGCTCGCCCTCTCGCCGATCGATTGGACGCTATTCAAAGTCTTGTACCTGCCGCTCGTCGCCCTCGGGATGATTCTCTTCTTCGGAGGGGTGTTCGTCATCGGGGGCACGCTGACCTTCTGGACGGTGGAGGGCACGGAAGCCGTGAACGTCCTGACGTACGGCGGCAGCAACCTCATCGTGTACCCCATGAGCATCTACGAGGAGTGGTTGCGCCGACTGTTCACCTTCGTGATTCCGGCGGCCTTCTTGAACTACTATCCCGCCTTGTATTTTCTCGACAAGCCCGATCCGTTCGGCCTGCCCGAATTCGCGTCCTTCGTCGCACCCCTCGCGGGCGGCCTCGTCTTCCTCGCCGCCCTACTGTTTTGGAGGTTCGGTTTGAAGCACTATCAAAGCACGGGAACTTGACGATGATCGAAGTCGAACATCTCAGCAAGCACTTCACGGTGCCCAAACGTCACGGTGGACGCCTCGGCGCCTTACGAACCTTCCTGTCGAGAGAACACGACGTCGTGCGCGCCGTGTCCGACGTGTCGTTCAAGGTGGAGCGCGGCGAGATCGTCGGGTACCTCGGTCCGAACGGGGCCGGGAAGAGCACCACCATCAAAATGCTCGCGGGCCTGCTCGTGCCGACGTCGGGCACGTTGCAGGTGAACGGCGTCGTGCCGTGGCGCAGTCGGCGCGCCTTCGTCGCGAACGTCGGCGTCGTCTTCGGGCAGCGGACGACCTTGTGGTGGGACTTGCCCGTCATCGAGTCGCTCGAGTTGCTCGGACACATCTACCGCGTTCCGAAGCCGCGCTTCGAGGAGAACTTGAAGACGTTCACGGAGCTGCTGGCCCTCGACGGCTTCCTGAATTCGCCCGTGCGCTCCTTGTCGCTCGGGCAGCGCATGCGCGCCGATCTCGCCGCCGCCTTGCTGCACGACCCGGAGTTGCTGTTTCTCGACGAGCCCACCATCGGACTGGACGTCGTCGCGAAAGAGCGTATTCGCGAGTTCGTCGCGCACGTGAACGAAACGCGCGGCGTGACCGTCTTGCTGACGACGCACGACCTCGCCGACGTCGAACGCCTCGCGCGGCGCGTGATGATCATCGACCACGGCCAGTTGCTGTTCGATGGAAAGCTCGCGGCGCTCCTCGCGCGTTTCGGCGGCGAGCGGCACCTCGTCGTGGAATTCGCCGAGCCTGTCGCTGATCCGACGGTGGAAGGCGCGCGGCTCGTGTCGAGCGATTCCGTGCGCGCCGTGTTCGCCTTTCGTCAGGACGTGAGCGCCGCGACCGTCATCGCTCGCCTCTCGGCGCGCTACGGGGTGCGTGACCTCAGCGTGAAGGAACCTGACATCGAAGGCACCATTCGCGCGATCTACGAGGGTGGATTGCTGCACGCGTGATCGAAGCCTGATCGCCCGCGCGAACTCCGCGAAGGCGACCAAAACGGAAAAACCTCGTGCTGGAGCGCATCTTCGCGTGTAAGGTCGCGCTCGGACCAGTCACGCCGCGATCAGACCTCGCGGCGTACCTTGCGAACGCCAGAAGGCAAGGAGGTTTCACCCGTGCAACTCAAACGTTCCATCTCGCTCGCCAGCGTCATCCTACTCACCGCCACTCTCGTCGCCTGCAGTTCGGGCGGCACGTCCGCGCCGCCGCCAACGCCGCCTGCCAGCGGTGCGTTCGACCTCACCGTCTCCACCGACAAACTGCCCGTCATCACCGGGACGAGCGCGACCGTCACGGTGAACGTCGCTCGGCAAGGCAGCTTCAACGGCCCCGTCTCGCTGTCGCTCGCGGGCTTGCCGAGCGGAGCGAGCAGCGCGCCCGTCACGATTGCCGAAGGTCAGTCGAGCGCGACGCTCACCGTGAGCGCGCTCGGAACAGCCTCGCACTCCCAGCCCACGACCGTGGCCCTCACGGGCGCGTCGAACAGCGGAACCGTTACGAAGAACGTCACCGTCACCGTGCGCGGCCCCGCCGGAAGCCTCGACACGACCTTCGGCGCCAACGGAATCGCCGTCACGCCGATCGGGATCGGTGAGGACGTGCCGTACGCGATGGCCGTTCAAGACGACGGCAAGCTCGTCGTCGTCGGCAGCACCATGAACTCGACGACCTCGTCCGATTTCGCCGTGGTGCGCTACACGCGGGACGGCGCCCTCGATTCGACGTTCGGGCAAGGCGGCAAAGTCGTCGTTGACTTCGCCGGGAAGTCTGACATCGCCCGCGCCGTCGCCATCGACGCTCAAGGCCGCGTCGTCGTGGCGGGCGGCGTCACGAGCGCCGCCGACAAGGAGCGCTTCGGCGTCGTGCGCCTCACGGCGACGGGCGCGCGCGACGGCTCTTTCGGTCAGAACGGCCTGGCGACCTTGGATTTCGGCGGTGAGAGCCGCGCGCAGGCCGTCCTCGTCACGCCGAGCGCGATCGTCGTGGGCGGTCAAGCGACGGTCGACACCACGACGGGCGTCGACTTCGCCGTCGCTCGCCTCACGCAAACGGGCGCGCTCGACGCGTCCTTCGGGACGGGCGGCAAGGTCACGACGGCCGTCGCGTCGGGCAACGGTGGAGACGCCGTGCGCGCCCTGGCCTTGCAAGGCACCCGCATAGTCGCTGCAGGTGGCGACGGCGACTTCAAGGCGGTGCGGTACACCACGGCCGGTGTGCTCGACGCCTCGTTCGCAGCGGGCGGCAAGCTCGGTACGGTCTTCGGCGGCGACATCGCCACGGTCAACGCCGTGACCGTCGACGCTCAGGGACGGCTCGTGCTCGCGGGGCAACGCCAAAACGACACGGCGATCGTGCGCCTGAACGAAAACGGCGCGTTCGACGCCTCGTTCGGATCGGGCGGCAAGCAAGTCGTGCCGATCAGCGCCGCCAATTGGGACGCCGCGACGGGCGTCGCCGTGCAAAGCGACGGCAAGCTCGTGCTGGGCGGCTGGGCGTACGAAGGCGGTTCCTCGGCGGGCAACTTCGCGGTGACGCGCCTCACGGCGAGCGGACAACTCGACGCGTCGTTCGGTCAAGGCGGCACGACGGTCACGTCCGTCGCGCCGGGAAGCAAAGCGGACGAGGTGCGCGCCGTCGTCTTGCAACCCGACGAGCGAATTCCCGCTACGCGCGTCGTGGCGGTGGGCGTGCGCAACGACAGCAACCAGGACTTCGCCTTGACGCGCTACTGGCCTTGAACCCACGAGAAAACGTGAAGGAGCCGCCCGGAATCGTTCCCGGGCGGCTCCTTCGCGTGCCGGTCAGGCGCGGCGGCGGCGTTGGCGCAGACGTTCCATCGCGGATTCCAGCGAAAGGCGCATGCGCTCCAAGGCGCGCGCGAGGTCGCCGATCTCGTCGTTGCGCCCGACCTTCACGGGCGTGTCGAGCTGGCCGAGGCTGATCTTGTCGGCGGCCTGCACGAGTTCCTCGATCGGCTGGACGATGCGGCGAGCGGTGAACACGGCGAGCAGCACGGCGAGCGCGCCCATGATCGCGACCGCGAGGATGTTGAGCCACAAAGCGCGACTCGTGGCGTTCACGACTTCGTTGGTGATGACGCCCACGGCGACCGTGAAGAGCGGCGTCTGGCCGGGCGCCGGTTTCGCGCTGCCCGCGACGCGGCTGCCGTCACGCTCGTACACGCCGATGTTCTGCACTTCGTAGTGCGTCGTCATGACGCGCTGATTTTCGGGCGCGTTGATGCGTTGCTCCAGCAACTTGGCGGCGTCGCCGGTGTCCACACCGCTGTCCTTGAGCTGTTGCAGTTGCAGCTTGTAGCGGTCGGCGGGTCGGTCGTTGTACGTGTAGGTGCTTTCGCCCGGGTTGACTTCGATGAACTGGTTGACCTTCTCGCCGAGGAGGAAGTCGGCGTCCTCGTTCTTCGAGCGGAAGAACTGCAGGCCGTCGGGCGTGTTCACGGCGATGAAGCCCACCGATGGCTGCTGCAGCAAGGCGCGCAGCTGCGTGTCGAGCTGGTTGACGTCATCGATGTTCACGCTCGTTCCGACGGACGCCGCGAGGGCGGCGGCCGCGTCACGCGAAATCTGGTTGGTCACTTGTCGGGTGTTGAGGCCCGAGCCGATCGACGTGACGACCGCGTAGACGGCGAGCGGCACCAGCGCCGTGAGCAGCACGCGCTGACGCAGCGGGAAGCGGCGCTGCTTCGTCTCGGGCGCGGCTTCGGCGGGAACGTCGTCGGTGAAGGTGCGTTCGACGGTCGGGGTTTGCGTCACGGCGGGCACGGCGGCGCCCACGTCGGAAATGCTCGGGGCGGCCATGACCGGCACGACGGGCGACGCGAAGGTCGCCGCAGGTGGGGGCGGTTCGGCGAGGGCGATCGCGGCGGGCGGCATGACGTCCGCCGTGGTCACGGGCTCCGCGACGACGGCGGACGCGGCGGGAGCGAACACGGCCGCGCTGCTCGCCGAGGCGATGGACGCGGAGGGGGCGCTCGGCGCGGGCATCGTCGGGAAGGACGTGGCGGCTGTGGACGTCACGTCGTCGTCGGCGACCTCTTCGAGCGTCACGGGCAAGTTGAGCGCTTGGTACACGCCGAGAAGCTTCTCGGCGCGCCCTTTCGTGGTGGGCTTGAGCAAACGGCCCGCCTTGCGCGAGACGAGCTTTTGTGATTGCTCGGCGGGCAGGCCGAATTGATTGGTGAGGCGATCGGCGAGCTCGACGCGCAAGTCGATCGGAACGCTTCTGGCCAGTACGACAGTGTATTTCATGCGATTCCTTTCGCGCGCACCTTGGCGAGGAAGGTGCTGCGTTGCGGTTCACGAAGGTCTTGGGCGACGCGGTACGCGAGGTCGGCGGCCGAGGCGGTCTCGCCGACTTCATCGATGGCGTCCTCGGCGATCACTTCGCCCATCGGCCCGACGAGGTTCACGGCGGCGTCCACGACGATATCGAAGGCGTCGGCGGCGGTCATGCTGGGCGTGCTGACGGGCGTCGGAACGACGGCGCGGTCCGTGAGGGTCACGCCGAGCTCGCGCTCGATCGCGCCGAGCGCCGACACCACCGTTCCGACCGAGAGGCTCAAGGCGTTCGCGATGGCGCTCACGGTGCGGTGCCCGTCGATGAGGTCCGCAACGGGCCACAGCGCGAAGGGCAGCATGGCGTCGGCTTGCAAGGAGCGCGGTTGCGGAATGCTGGCGGCTTCCACCTCAGGCCTCCCCGAGACTGCTCAACGCCCACAGCGGGTGGGCGCGCAAGGATTCGAGTCCGAGGTCGCCGGCGCGGCGTCCGGCTTTGTCCAAAAGCAGCGAGAAGGCGTCTCGCAACGCGGGCAGCAACTCTTCGGGCGCGAGGTCGTGCGTGACGGCGAGCTTGCCGTTTTCGTACACGACTTCACGCGCGAACGGATCGAGGCACAAGTGGTCGTCGGCCAAGTCGAGCGCCGCCGCGCGCCACAAATTTTCGGCTGCCACGCTTTTCGCCGTGATCGACAAGGCTTGGTTGTAGAACTCCAGGATGGTCGTGTTGCTGATCGCTTCGAGCGAAGGTGCGATCAACGTCACGACGTCGTGCTCCGTCGGTTCCGGCCCGCCGATCATCACTCCCGCCTGCCAATACGAATCCCCGACGCTCGAGCGAACGACGCCCGTGAACGCCTTGAACTTCAAGGTGGCGCGCAGCGTCGACCAGGGGGCATTGGCGACTTGAGCGTCGGCGACGCGGCATTGCCACGCGAGCCGGGCGATGGCGGGCGACAAGGAGACGAGGCTCACGACCGCGCGCGGCATCATCCACATGAGGGTCGCGAGATCGGCGTCCGCGCTTTCGCTGTAGGCGCCGAGCACCGTGCCTTCGGCGAAGAGCACACGGGCACGCACGGCGCCTTGACGCAGTTCGAGCGCGCCGCTCATCCCGCTTCGCTGGGCGAGGTCCTGCAAGACTTCCGACCAAGGCCAGTAGTCCGTGGGCAGGAACGCGTAGATGGATTGTTCTCGAGGAACCTCGGGCCACACATGAGACATGATTCTTCAGGATTCTAACGGGTCTCACCGACTCCGTGCTGAGGGAGGAGGACACAGGACACGAACCGACGCCAACAGAAAAGGCACCCCCTGAGGGTGCCTTTATGCTGCCGCGTTGCCGCTTACAAATTGCTTACAGATGACGAATTCTTCACACGAAACGTGGAAGGCCCGTCAAAGCTGCGCCATCAGATCCGCCACCCGCTCCTTCAAGTCTCCGCGCGCTTGCGGCGCGCCAAGCTGATGCAGCCCGCCGTGGTAAGCGTCCGGATCGCCGAACAAGCGGCTGAGCAACTCGAACTCGTGCTTCGAACGCAAGCTCGCGTCGTCGCGGAACATCGTGATGTACGTGTCCTGGAATTGCCAATCGCTGAGTTCGCCGTTCAGATAGCGGCGCATGAGGAGCTTGTACGGCTCGACGTTCGTCGCGACGCCGCCCGCCTCCGCGTCGAGAGGCGGCACGTGCGCCTCGAACGCCGG
This sequence comes from Deinococcus yavapaiensis KR-236, assembly GCF_003217515.1. Taxonomy (NCBI): domain Bacteria; kingdom Thermotogati; phylum Deinococcota; class Deinococci; order Deinococcales; family Deinococcaceae; genus Deinococcus; species Deinococcus yavapaiensis. Next base: position 83,249 of record NZ_QJSX01000002.1, read on the forward strand.
CGCGAGCGCTTCGGGCGTGATGTCCCAGTTGTCCACGTCGAACACGTTCTCGCCGTTCTTGAAGAGGATGAACTGCGGCGAGTGGTGAACGATGCTCGTTCGCTGCGCGACGTGGTTGCTCGCCGGACGCCAGTCGACGACGCGAATGAAGCCGACGGGAAGTTCGTAGCGCTTCAGGAACGTTTCCAAGACGCTGAATCCCTGCATCGTCTTGTGGCACGTGCCCGCCTTGAAGATCGCGCTCGTCGGGTGTTCGGTGAGAAAGGAATCGACTTCTTCGGGCGTCGTAAGGGGAATCAGCTGAGCCATGCCGTGAGCTTAACGCGCCTTGGCGTCGGCGGCGGTGACTTCGAACACCAGCACCTTGAGATGCGCCGCGTTCGGATAGTCCACGCCCGCTCCGAACCGCGCTTCCAACACCGCTTCGCCGAGTGCCTGGCGCACGGTTCGCTCGAAATCGCGCTCGCTCACGCCCGCGTGATTCGTGCACGCCACGATTCGCCCTCCGGGCGAGACGACGCGGCGCGCGAGCGTCACGAGCTCGCCGTAATCGCGTTCGGACCGCCACACGCGGCCCTCGTTTCGCGCGAAGCTCGGCGGATCGAGGATCACGGTGTCGAACAGTTGCTCGCGCTTGGCGAAGCGGCTCAGCCAGTCGAACACGTCTCCGAAGATGAAGTCCTCGTCGGGCGCGTCCAAGCCCGACAAGGCGTAATTCTCCTGACCCCACGCGAGGACTTTGCGCGACGCGTCGACGTTCTTCACGCCGTCCGCGTCCCCGAGCTTCGCCGCGACGCCGAAGCCGCAGGTGTACGCGAAGGTGTTCAGCACTCGGCCCGCCGCGTGACTCGCCAGCCAAGCGCGAGTCGGCCGCATGTCGGAGAACAAGCCGATTGACAGGTCCGCGCCCGGTCGAATCAGGAAGGGCACGCCTTCCTCCAGCGCCGTCACCTCCTCCAGCGCCTCGCCCCAAATCGGCTCGGAAGGGGAGAGCGCGTCACGCTCGGAGTTCGCCACCTTCGCCGCCTCCTGCGGACGGCGCTTCACGTAGACCGCCGTGAGGCCGAGCCCCTCTGCGCACGCCGCCGCCAGCGTCGTCTCGGCGCTCGGCGAGAACTCGCTGTAGAGGCTCAGCACGCCGACTTCCCCGGCACGCTCGAGCGTGAAGGTCCCTCCCGTTTCCGTGAGGTGCGCGGCGCGGTAGAAGGTCGTGCCTTCACTTGGCAGGAAGTCGCGCCGCGCTTGCAAGCGGCGCAGAAACGAAACGAGATCGGCGCGAGACGTCACGCCGACCAGTCTAGAGCGAACTTGCTATTCGCCGCCGCATCCACCGCCGTCCGAGCCGCCTCCGTCGGAACTCGACGTGTCGCAACCGTCGCTTCCCGTCGCGTCGGACCAGCCCGTGTCGATGACGCCGTCCGAGCCGCTCGAGGCGTACAGGCGCCGCCTCACGCGGCGTCCGCGTCGGTCGACGCGCGAGGACAAGAACGCGACGAGAGCTACGAAGACGAGAACCATTCCCAAGACTTCCATGCGCGACCTCCTGAGCCGAGAGAGCGGGGAGCCGATCGTGTGGTCGTACGCTCGTTATGGCCGCCTCGTGTCATACCCGTGTCAGCCCCGCGTCGAAAGGCCGCCGCCTTCGATCCCGGCGATGCCTTCGTGACGGGACCGCGTTCGTTCAGGACGTGACGAGATCGGACGTGCCGACACTGCGCGCCCACCCCTCGAAGGCTTGCAGGCCTCGCGCGTACATCAGCGGACGCTTCTCGCGCTTGCCGAGCTTCTTGCGGCCTTCCACCGTGAAGTCGGGAACGAGCGCCCAGTTCGTGTTCATCGGCTGGAAGTTCTTGGGATTCGCGGACGCGAGGTAGCGCACGAGGCCGCCCAGCATCGACTCGGCGGGCGGCGTGAGAGGTTCTTGGCCTCGCGCGAGGCGAGCGGCGTTGAATCCTGCCAGCCAACCTGTCGCCGCGCTTTCCAGGTAGCCTTCCGTTCCGGCGAGCACGCCCGCCACGAGAATGCGCGGTGCGGCGCGAAGCTGCAGCGTCGATTCGATCAGCTTCGGCGCGTTGAGGTACGTGTTGCGGTGCATCACGCCGTAACGAACGATCTCGGCGTTCTCCAAGCCCGGAATGAGCGAGACGACCGCCTTTTGATCGCCCCACTTCAGCCCCGTCTGGAAGCCCACGAGGCTCCACATGCGACCTTCCTTGTCTTCTTGGCGAAGTTGCACGACCGCGTACGGCCAGCGACCCGTGCGCGGATCATCGAGCCCCTTGGGACTCATGGGACCGAAGCGCGGGGTGTCGAAGCCACGGCGCGCGATCTCCTCGATCGGCATGCAGCCCTCGAAGAACTCCAGCTTTTCCCAATCGTGCCCGGTGTGAACCCGCGCCTCGCCGATCGCCTCGTGAAAGCGCGTGTACTGCTCCTTGTCCATCGGGCAGTTGATGTAATCCGCGCTTTGATCGTAGCGGCCCGCCTTGAAGGCGACCGTCATGTCGATCGAGTCGAACGCCACGACGGGCGCCGCCGCGTCGTAGAAGCTCAAGTGCTCCTCGCCCGTGAGCTTGGCCACGTCCGACGCGAGCGCGTCGGACGTGAGGGGCCCCGTCGCGAGCACGACGATGCCGCTCGGCACTTCCGTCACCTCGCCGCTCACGACTTCGATCAGGGGATGCTCGCGCACCGCCTTCGTCACGGCTTCGCTGAACACCTCGCGCTCCACCGCCAGCGCGCCGCCCGCCGGAAGCCTCGCCGCGTCCGCCGCGCGCATCACCGCCGACTGCACGCTGCGCATCTCCGCTTGCAGCAAGCCTTTCGCGTTGGTGTCCGCTTCGCCGCCCAAGGAATTGCTGCACACGAGCTCCGCGAACTTGTCGCTGCGGTGTGCGGGCGTCATCTTCAAAGGACGCATTTCGTAAAGGCGAACACGCACGCCCGCGCTCGCCACGCTCAACGCCGCCTCGCTGCCCGCGAGGCCCGCGCCCACCACCGTCACTGCTCGTTCCGAAGCCGCCATAACCGAATCAGTGTAGAGGAGACGTTCACGCGGAGGTAGGAAAGGCGGCACGTTTGCCGCGTCCTCATCGCCCCCACCGTCCGCTCATGGCGTCGTCGCGTTGAGTGAAGCGCCTGGTCCGATTTTCCTCAACGGCTCCTCAAACAGTGCCCGCTTTCCCTTGTGCCGTCGCTTCCTCTTGCATAACGGGCTTGCTCGGAAACGGCCGCGTCCGCTTTCCCTCAGGAGTCACGTATGAAGAACAGCATTCGACTCGCCCTCACCATGACGGCGACCCTCGCCCTCGCCGCGTGCGGCGGCGGCAACAACGCGGCGAACCGCGCGCTCGTCGTCGGCTCGTCACAAGAACCGCCCAGCCTCAACTGGTTCACGGAAAGCTCGTCCGTCACCTCGGAAATCGGCGCTTACCTCATTCGCGGTCTCGTGTACGTCGACGACGAAGGTCGGCCGCAACCGGACCTCGCCGTCGAAGTGCCCAGCGAAGCGAACGGCCGCGTGCAGATCACGCGCGAGAACGGCCGTCCCACGCGCCTCACCGTTCGGTGGACGCTGCGCGAAGGCTTGAAGTGGAGCGACGGCACGCCCATCACCACGGACGACGTCGTCACGTCCCACCGCATCTACCTCGACGAGCGCCTGCCCGTTCCCACGCGTGAAGGCGTGCCCAGGAGCATCGAGAAGGTCGACGACCGCACCTTCGTCGAGACGTACGAACCGCCGTACCTCTACTACAGCCTCGGCAACACCTACCCGATTCTCAACGCCAAGCAGTGGCGACCCGTGTACGACCGCGCCGTGCAAGCCGCTCAGGACGCGGGCGAGGACGGAGCCGCCACCGCCTTCACCGAGGCCTTCCAGAACAACATCCTCGTGAACGCGCGCGGCGCGAAGGACCTCGTCACGAGCGGGCCCTTCAAGCTCACCGACTGGAAGGCGGGCCAGAACCTCACGTTGACGCGCAACGACAACTACTGGCAAAAGCCGACCGTGGCGCGTCCCGCGCAAAAGGTCACGTACCTCTTTTACGCCGACAACAACACCCTCGTCACGAATATCGCCTCGAACCGCGTGGACGCCGTGTCCTCGGCGGGCCTCGCCAGCAATCCCGACACGTTGCGGTCGCTGGAGCGCGCGAAGAACAATTACGTCGTCGACAGCGTTCCCCAAGCGAACTGGGAGCACATCGACATCAACAAGTTCTCCAACGTCGCGTCCGTGAAGGCGCTCGGGCTGGACGACAAGCGCACGCGTCAAGCCCTGACGTACGCCATCAACCGCCGCGCGATCGTCGATCAAGTGCTGCAAGGCCTCGGCCGCATCAGCAACGTCTACATCAACTCCGAAAGCCCCTTCTACCTCAAAGAAGCCGACGACGCCTACCCGTACGATCCCGACAAGGCCCGCGCCCTGCTCAAGGAACTCGGTTGGACGCCCGGCGCGGACGGCGTTCTCACGCGAGGCGGTCAACGCTTCGACTTCGAGCTCGTCACGACGGCGGGCAACCGCTTGCGAGAACGCGTCGAGCAGTTCGTGCAACGCGACCTCAAGGCCGTCGGAATCAACGTGCGCATCAACAACGCGCCCGCCGACGTCGTCTTCGACCCCGGCTACTTCTCGAACGCGGTCGCCGGCAAGTGGAAGGGCGGCTTCATGTTCACCTGGAACTCGCAGCCGCTCGCGCTCGACGCGTCCCTCTTCGCCATCGACGATCCCACCACGTCCGTCAAGGACGACTACATTCCCACGAGCGCCAACGGATACGCGGGGCAGAATATCGGCGGATGGCGAAACCAACGCTTCCAAGACTTGTGGATTCAAGCCAGAAGCGAATTCGACGAGAACCGCCGCCGCGACGCTTACCAGCAGATGCAGCGCATCCTCCTCGACGAGGTGCCCGCCATTCCCCTGTACGAATCGCGCGCCATCCTCGTGCACAAGAAGGACCTCTTGAACTACAACTTCAACTCCTTCACGCGCACGGCGGGCTGGAACGCCTGGGACATCGGCTGGGACGACTGAGCTCTTCGTGCCCGCCCCCTCTTGCACAAGAAGAGGGGGCGTTTCCATGGCCTCGCCTTCACCTCTTTGTACGCTTCACGCCCACGTCCGCCTTGTACAACCGGCTCAGGAGGAACCGTTATGTCCCAAAAAGGCAGCGATCAGCAAGGCAACGACCAAGACCGTCGGCGGGCCGCCGAGCGGCGCTTCGACAGCGATTTCCGCCGCTCCATTCAAAATCACATGAGCATTCGAGGAAACGACGGGCAGGAAGTCGGCACGGTCGACCGCATCGACGGCGCGTTTCTGAAGGTGACGAAGGACGAGGACGGCAACCACCACTGGATCGAGGACATCTTCGTGGCGCGCGTGGATCAGCACGTGCACCTCACCGTGCCCGCCGCCGAAATGCGCGCCAATTGGCTTGGCGGCGATCCGAACGCGGGCGGCGGACACGAAGCGCACGAGGCGCACGAACGCAGCGAGGTCAAGGGCGAGCGCCTGCACAAGACGCACGAGCAACGCAACGAACAGCAGTAACCAGCCGCGGTCAAGAGGGTAGGCAAGGGCGGCGAGCGCCGTGTACGCTAAATCGCGTGAAGCGCGCCGCCCTCCTGCTCGTCCTCGTTCCGCTCGCCGCCTGCGCGCCCCGTCCGACCGCCGCTCCGAAGACGTTCGAGACGTACGTGCTCGAAGGCGAAGGTCGCGGCACGTTCACGTCCGCCAAGTACCGCGTCGTGCTCAACGTCGACAAGACCGCCAACGTCGCCGCGGGCGTGTTCGAGAACGTCAGTGCCGGAGACAACTACCGCGTCACGGGTCAATTCATTCCTACGAAGGCGGGCGGCGAACTCGATCTCACGCTCAGCCAAAGCGCGAACGCCAACGTCGGCGTGGACGCTGGCTTGGGCGCCTCGCTCCTCGGACGAGCGCTCGGCGCGTCGGCCGGAGCCAGCGCGAACGCCGCCTTCGGTCGAAGCGCGCAACTCACCGGCAGCCTCGTCAACGAGAGCTTTTCCGGAAAACTGCGCACCGTGACCGCCAATTACTCCGTGAGCCTCAAGCGCGTGGAGTGACTCTTCTGTAACGCCGTCACGGATTGCTCGCGTGACGTCCTGATACAATCCTCGCTTTGGAAGGGGCGATCGTGCAGGACATCTATCCGGCTCAAATCAAGAGCGTCGAACCCGGCTCGCCAGCCGACCGCGCGGGCGTGCAGCCCGGCGATCAATTGCTGCGCGTCAACGGTCAGGGGGTCACGGACCTCCTCGCGTACCGTCACTTGCTCACGCAAGGCGAGGCGACGTTGGAAATCGCGCGACCTCAAGCGCCGACGTTCTTCGCCGTGCCGCAAGACCATCACATCATCACATCACACGCCGAGCCCACCTTCTCGTTCACGGTGAATTGGGAAGATCCCGGTCTCGAGTTCGAGGAGGTCTTGTTCGACGGCATCAAGAAGTGCGCGAACAAGTGCGACTTCTGCTACGTGCACCAAATGCCTCGCGGCTTTCGAAAGAGCCTCTACATCATGGACGACGACTACCGCTTGTCGTTTCTGTACGGCTCGTTCGTGACCTTGACGAACCTCACCGACGCGGACGTGAACCGGATTCTCGACGAGAACCTCAGTCCGCTGTACGTGTCGGTGCACACCACCAACCAAGCGCTTCGCCACGACCTCATGAAGTGGTGGAAGCTGAAGGTGAAAGACCCCGAGGTCGTGAAGATCCAAGACATGATCGAGCGTTTGGAGCCCATCGACCTCTACACGCAAATCGTGCTGGTGCCCGGACGCAACGACGGCGAGTACCTCGACGAGACCCTCGCGTACCTGTCGAGCCGTCCCAACGTCGTATCCGTGGCCGTCGTGCCCGTGGGCCTGACGGACCACCGCACGAACCTCGCCAAAGTCGAGACGTTCGACCGCGACTCGGCGCGTGACGTGCTGAAGCGCACCGAGGCATGGCGCCGAACGATGCTCGAAGAGCGCGGCACCCGCTTCGTGTTTCCCTCCGACGAGTTCTATCTTCTCGCGGGCTTGCCCTTGCCCTCCGAGGACGAGTACGAAGGCTTCCCGATGCTGGAAAACGGCGTCGGCATGATTCGCGACTTCCTCACCGAGGCGTTGCCGGAGCACTTGCCAGCCAGAATTGCGCCACGCAAGGTCATCCTCGGAACGGGCACCTTGTTCGCGCCGTCGCTCGATCTCGCCGTGGAACCGCTGCGCGCCATCGAAGGTCTGGAAATCGAGGTGCGGCCCATCACGAACCGCACCTTCGGCGTCGCCACGACCGTGGCGGGCCTCCTGACGGGACGCTGCTTTCGGCACGCGGTCCAGCCCGGCGAAGCGGACTTGCTGATCGTTCCGCCGACGACGCTGCGTTACGGCACCGAGCTCATGCTGGACGACGTCAGCCTCACCGAACTTTCCGGCGAGCTTCGCATGAACGTCAAGGCGGGCGGCTCCACGCTCGGCGAGCTCGCCCGCGTCATCCTCGGAGACGCGCTCGGCGGGAACTTGCAGTTCGGCATGAGCGCGCACGCCGTGAAGGAAGCGCGCGGTCAAGCCTGACGAACGCCGAACCGAATCCTGAATCATCCGACCGACGGGCCCGCCGAACGCGGGCCTGTCGTGCATTGAACTACACAGGACGTCGCCCGGTCGCGGCGAGGTCCGTTACCTTGGGCGGGAAAACACGAGGAGGAACCGCATATGATCCAAGGATTCCGGGAGTTCATCTTGCGCGGCAACTTGGTGGACCTCGCCGTCGGATTCATCATCGGCGCGGCGTTCAGCACGGTCGTCAAGTCGTTCACGGACAATCTCGTCATGCCCGTCATCGGCATGTTCGGCGGCGTCCCGGACTTCCGAAGCCTCGGCGTCAGCGTGAACGGCAGCGTCTTCAAGTACGGGGCTTTTCTCACCGACCTCCTGAGCTTCCTGCTGACGGCCGCCGTCTTGTACTTCTTCGTGGTGCGCCCGTTCACGGCGATGCTGAACCGCTTCGCGAAGCCCGAAGCGCCCGCCGCCCCGACACGCCAAGAAGTGCTGCTCACCGAGATTCGAGACGCGATTCGCGGCCAAAGCGCTTCGCGACCTTTCGGCGACGATTGATCTTCACGCGCGGGCGAACACCGCCTCCAACCAAGCGGGCGGCGGCGTTTTGCACGGCGTGGTCGCGCGCAGCCGTCCGTCGTGCCACCGCGCGGCCCCCGAACGCAGCATCTCCGCGACGAGCAGGGCGGCGAACTCTTCACGAGTGACGCGAAAAGCGCTCTCGGCGTAGTCACGCACCCAGGCGCGCGCGAGCAGATACGCCTGAAGCTCGCCTTCGCTCAAGCCGCCGCGCAGCATCAACGCGTACGCGAACGTTCGCTTCGCGCCGTGCCACCACATCCGCTCGGGGTCGCGAATCCAGCTTTCGAGCTTGCCGAGCGCCGCGCGAAACGCGTCGTCCAGGTTCGTGAGGGGCGGCCCGTGACCCGTGAACGCGACGACCGCCGAAAGGCTCGCGAGGCGCTCCACGCTGCCGATCATGCGGTCCACGCCGCCCGCTCCCTCCAAGAAGGGATTGATCCACGCGACGTCACGGTGATGCACGGTATCCCCGAGGATCAACACGCGCTCCGCCGGATCGTGCAGGCTGACGTGGCCCAACGAGTGGCCGGGCGTGTGCACGACCCTGAGTCCGTGCACGTCCTCGCCGCCCTCCAGCCGGACGTTCACGTCGTACGGCTCGACCGGTTGGTCGAGCCACCGTGCCGACCACGCCTCGGGCGCGCGGCGATTCACGAGGTCCGCTTCCCAGCGATGCGCGGCGATCCTGACGTCGTACGCGTGTTGCAAGTGCGCGTTCGCGCCGACGTGATCGCTGTGGTGGTGCGTGTTCACGACGAGGTCGAGGCGTGAAGGCGGCACGCCCTGCGACATCAACCACCCTTCCAACTCATCCACGTCCGACCCGAAGCCCGTGTCGATCAAGACGTTCGCCTCACCGCGCACGAGGACGACGTTTGCGCTCGGCATGGAACGCTCCCAGAAGACGAACCGCGACACGCGCTCAGCTTACCAACCACGCGCGCAGCAACCAGAACAAGCTCATGCCGAGCAGCAAGCCCAACCAGAGTTGCTTCGTTCGCCACATGACGAGGCCCGCCCCGACCGCCGCCAAGAGGCGAGCGCCGACATCGGCGCTCGACGCCGCGACGGACGGCACGACGAGCGCCGCGAACACGCTGATCGGCACGAAACGCAAGAAGGCCAGCCAGAAGGGCGTCAACTCCAAGTTCATGAGCCGCAGGCCGACGAAGCGCGTGCCGTACGTGATGACGGCCATGCCGAGGATGACGAGGGTGTCGCTCACGAGGCCTCGCCCTTTCGTCTCGTCGTGAGCCACGCGCCGAGCAGAGAGCCTCCCATGCCCACGATCAACACCACGAGGCCGCCCGGCAAGCTTTTCGACAACAACCACGCGAAGCCGCCCGCGAGGAGCGCCACGACGACCTCGATTCGGCCTTTGAGCAGTGGCACGAGCAGGCCCAGGAAGGCCAGCGGAAACACGAAGTCCACGCCGAGCCTCGCGGGATCGGGCAGGATACCGCCGAGCAGGGCGCCCGCGAGAGTCGCGAGGTTCCACACGACGTACAGGCTGAGGGCCGCGCCAAGGTAGAAGCCGAAGGTCGAAGCGCCGCTCGCGATCGTCATGCCGTACGCCTCATCCGTCATGAACCAAGCGCCGAGCGCGCGCTGAACGGGCGTCATCGGAATTGCTCGGCCTAGCGACAACCCGTACAGCACGTGACGCACGTTGAGCAGGAAGGTCGTGAGCAAAATCGGCAAGGGGCTCGCTCCCTGCGCGAAGAGACCCGCCGCCGAGAACTGCGCGCTGCCCGCGAACACCACGAGGCTCATGAGCTGCGTGTCCAAGACGCCGAGGCCGCCCGCACGCGCCGTCACCGCGTACGCCACGGCGAAGGGCACGACGCCGAGCCACAAGGGAATCATGGCGAGAAAGCCTCGCCGAAAGGCGACGCGACGTTCGAGGGCACGAGTCGTCATGCAGGCCAGCATCACGTGCGGACGTGCGAGTCGTCAAATTCCGCTCGCCGCCGACCTGACCGTGCCGGCCCGCAACTTCGGCACGGTCGGGTCTACGCTGAAGGCCTCATCGGCCGGCACGTCGCCGAGGCCGGAAGGAGATGCCGCTACGAACTCCCGGCTTAGGCCCGAGGCGAGGGCGCCGTCGAATCTTCGCCAGCTGAAGACGAGGAGGCGTTCGGGGTGCCGAAGGCGTGAACGCGGCGCACGGCCTCCGCGAGGAGGACTTGCACGGCGTCCTCACTGGGCGCTTCGACGTACACGCGCAGCACGGGCTCGGTTCCGCTGCCGCGCAGCATGACGAACGCACCTCCTTGCAGCACGAACTTCACGCCGTCCTTCGTCACGACTTCCTGCACACCCTGACCCGCGACGTCCGTCCAGTCCAACGACGCGCGCATCGCGCCCTTGATGTCGAAGGCAGGATCGAGATGCAAGTCGACGCGGTCGTAGTGGTGCTCGAAGTTCGTGAGCCGCTCGATGTCGGCGAACAACGCCGGTAAGCTCTTGCCGCTTTTGGCGACCGCTTCGAGCAAGAGCAGCGAGTTCAAGACGCCGTCGCGCTCGGGAATGTGTCCCCGCACGGCCAGCCCGCCCGACTCCTCCCCGCCGATGAGGACGGCGAGACGTTCGTCCGCCTCGCCCTCCAAAAAGGCGTCCGTGATGTACTTGAAGCCCACGGGCGTCTCGATCACTTCCAAGCCGAGGTGCTCGCACAAACGGTCGATGATGGCGCTCGTCGACACCGTCTTCACGACGCGTCCACGCACGCCGCGATCGAACAAGTGCTTGAGCAGGACCGCGAAGATCTGGTGAGAGTTGAACACGCGCCCGCCCGCCAGCACCGCGCCGACGCGGTCCGCGTCACCGTCCGTGACGCACGCGAAGGTCGGGTCTTGGCACGCGGCGAGCAGGTTCGACACCAATTCGAGGTTCTGAGGAATCGGCTCGGGATTCACGCCGTGAAACATCGGGTGCGGTTCACCACGCACCGGGCGCACGGTCAAGCCCTCGAAGTTCGCGTGCCGAGCGTACTCGCTGATCCACGAACTGCCCGCGCCTCCCATCGAGTCGTGGTACAGCTCGCCTTGGTACGTTCGCAGCAACGCCACGTCGAGCACGCGGTCGAGCGCCTCGTAGTACGCCTGCCGAACGTCGAACGACTCCACGCGGCCTTCCGAACCGAACGGCTCGTCGGGCGCGTCGATGTAGCCTTCCACGTCGCGTGCAATCGACGGGGTGACGCTGCCGCCGTACGGTCCCTTGAGCTTGTACCCGTTGTACTCGGGCGGATTGTGCGACGCGGTGATCATCACGCCGCCCGCCGCTCCGTAGTGCTTCACGGCGAACGACAAGGCGGGCGTCGGCAAGAACTCCGTCGCCAGCAGCACGTCCAGACCGCGTCGCGCGAACTCGCCCGCGGCGACGCGGGCGAATCGCGCGCCACCGAAGCGCGTGTCGAACCCGATCACGACCCGCTTCCCGCCTTGGGCGCGCAAGTACCGCGCGTGCGCCGCCGCGACGCGCGCGACGTTGTCCTCCGTGAATTCCCGCGCGATGAGCGCGCGCCAGCCGTCCGTTCCGAATTGAATTTGAACTGCCATGTGACCTCCTCGAGCTTGCGAGCCGACGTCTCGACCGATCGGGCTTACCCGGCCCTTCCGTCCGTCTCGAACGCGCCGGTTCGAGCGAGCGAGCGATCGGCTCGGCGACGAGCGGCATCTTCGTAAATCGTAGCGATTTGTTGAAGGTGACGCTCGACCGTGTAGTGCGCGAGGAACGCTTCACGCGCTCCGGTGCGCAAGCGGGCGAGCGTGCCGTCGTCGCTCGCGAGGCGCGTCACCACCTTCGCGAGTTCGGCCGCCGCTCCCGGCTGGAAGAGCGCGCCCGTTCGATCTTCGCGCACGACGGAACTCAGCGAGCCAATGTCGCTCGCGACGACGGGCAATCCGACCGCGAACGCTTCCACCGCCGTCATCGGAAAGCCTTCGTACCACAACGACGGCAACACCAGCATGCGCGCGCGTTGCATCAAGGCGAGCACGTCTGCACGGTCGCGGCGTCCCAAAAAGCGTACGTTCGGCAAGAGGCGCGTCGCGGCCTCCACCTCACCCGCGAGCGGTCCGTCACCGACGATCACGAGCGGCACGGAGCTTCCGAGCGTCTTCCACGCTTCCAGCAGGGTCCGCACGCCTTTCTCGGGCGTGAGGCGGCCCACGAACAACGCGAAGTCGCCGTCGCCCGTACTCATGCCCGGATCGCTCGCGAGGAAGTTCGGCTTCACCACGAGGCGGTCTGCGGGCAAGCCTCCGGCGAGCATGCGGCCCCGCGCGAAGTCCGTCAAGGTGACGAACGCGTCCACTTCCCGCGCGTACGTGCCGAGCGCGCGGTGCACGCTCAGCATCGCCGCCGTCGCGCCCGACGCCGCTCGGCTGTCTCGGTAGCACGCGTGCTTCACCCCGGGCCACGGCACCGCCTTGCCGAGGCAGTCTTCGCACACGTGCCCGTCGCGGTAGAAGAGCGCGTTGAGGCACAGCAGGCGGTAGTTGTGAAGCGTCTGCACGACGGCCGCGCCGTTCGCGCGCGCCGCGTAGTACGACGCGGGCGACACGAGCGGGAAGGTGTTGTGGAAGTGCACGACGTCGATGGCGTGCCGCTTCACGAGCGCGCCGACTTCGCGGGCCGCGTCGCGGTTCCACACGGCGCGCGCGGCGGCCGACAAGCCGCCCGCGCCGCCGATCGAGTCGTTGCTGACGGTGTACGTCCACACGCGTCCGCCCGCGTCGCGAAGCGCGGCGTGTTCGGCGTGGAAGACTTGATCCTCGCCGCCGCCTTGCTGGTAGAAGTTGTGCACGAGTAAGACGTTCACCGCCACACCAGCCTTACGCGGGCGGGAACGTCACTCGCGGCGAGCGCGCGGTACACGTCGCCGTACCGCCGCGCCATCTGCTCCATTCCGAAGCGTTCTCGCATGTCGGAACGCGCCCGAGCGGCGACCGACGCGTAACCTTGCGGATCGTCGACGACGCGCGCCAAAAGCCGCGAGAACGCCGACACGTCGTTCGGCTCGGCGAGCAGTTCGTACCCCGCCGGGAAGACTTCGCCGAGGCCCGGCACGTCGCTCGCCACGACGGGTGTTCCCGCCAACAGCGCTTCGATCGCGACGATGCCGAGGCCTTCGAAGCGCGACGGCATCACGAGCACGTCGTACTCGCCGAGGGCCGCCGCCAAATTCGGAATCGGTCCGGACAAACGCGCCGTCCAAGGCGCGCTCACGCCGTCCGCCCAGCGTTTCAAATCGCCTTCGAGGCTGCCGTGCCCCAGCAAGGTGACGTCCACGGCGCGCGACGTGAGCGCTCGCGCCCCGTCCAAGATGGCGGGCAGCAGGCCAGCGCCCTTCTCGGGCTCGAAGCGTCCCGCGAACAGCACCCGCACGGGTCGGTCGTGCGACGAGGCCCGCGTTCCCAGCGGCGTGGCGCGCACGCCGCTGTACAAGACACGCTCCGGGTGAGAAGCGGCGGACAACCCGACAGACGTGCGGAAGTCTTGCCAGCCTTGCCACGCCGCGTGCGACACGGCCGTGACTTCCGCGTCCTCCAGTTGTCGCTCCACGAACCGCCCGAGGCGGCGCCAAGCGGGCCAAGGCGTCGAACTGTGAATCGTGCGCAGCACGCGCGCGCGGGGCTGAAAGGCGAATCGGCCGACCGCGAGCGTCGTCTCGGGAATCTCGGTGTGCACGTGCACGACGTCGGGCCGAACGCGCCGCAGCACGCCGTTGAGCCGCCACGCCGCGTGCGCCGCCCCGCCCCGCTTGAACTCGAGCCGCGTGCCCGAGAAGACGGGGATCTGCGCGCGCGCGAGGCGCTCGCCGAAGTTACGGCCGACGTCGTTTTCGGCGACGCCGAGCACCGCGAAAAACGAGAAGCGGAACTCGTCGCGCAACGCTTCGGCGAGCGACACCGCGACCGATTCCGCGCCGCCGAGATCGAGGTGCGTGATGACGTGAAGCACCTTGGGTCGGACAGTCGGCGTGCTCATGCGCCCGTCCTTTCGGACGTCGCGGCGTTCCACCATGCCGAGCGCCGCTGCAATTCCAAGGCGGCGAGCCCGAAGCCGAACACGCTCCAAAACCAGATGCCGCCTTGCGGCCCTTCCAGATACACGTCGAACGCCGCGTTGGTCAGGAACGCCGCCCAGTAAGCGAGCAAAAACACGTTGATGCTCGCCCAGCGAAGTTGTCCGGCGCGTCGTGCGCGAAGCGCGGCGAGCACGAGGCTCACGGCGAACGCGATTTGCAAGCCCACCCACGCCACGAAGCCGGGAACGCCCGAGCGCGCCAGGAACATGAGGTGACCGCTGTGCGGATTGCGCAGCGAGCTGTCCTGCGTCACTTGAAAGCCGTCCGCGTCGGCGAGGTTGATGCCGTAGCCTTTTCCCGTCCAGAAGTACGGACCGAACACCGTGTAATTCACGATGTCGTTCCACCACTCCAACCGCCACGTGCGCGAACCGTCGCGGGTGTCGGTGCCGGTGTTGGAACGCAAGCTTTCCACGTTGAGCAGCAAGCCTTGAACGGACACTTCACGGTCCACGCCGAGGTTGACTTTCATGTCGAAGGCCACGCCGCACGTGAGAAGCACCAACGAGAGGTACAGCGGTTTGAGCCACGCGCGACCGGGACGCACCAGCATCACGACGAGCACGCCCACCGCAACCGTCACGAGCGCCGCGCGGCCCGTGAACGTACTCAGGCAGCCGATCAACCACAGCGCCCACCACAGCCACTCGCGCCCGGCGGTTCCGAGTTTGGTGGCGTACGCTCGATGCAGTCCCAGCAGCAGAAACGCGCCGATTCCGGCGAGGTGCACGGCGATGTCGCCGCCTTTGGGCGCCAGGATCGGGGTGCCGCTCATCGGCCATGAGGGAATGGCGTTTCCCGCCAGGCGGAACAGCACGAGGCCGAGCGGTCCGAGCGCGAGAAACCACGGCAGCAGCCGCGTGAACGCGCGCAACGCGCCTTCGAAGCGCCCGAGTTGCAGCACGAGCGTCGCCACGACGATGGCGAACAGGCCGTACAGCCACGCGGCGGCGTCGCGCAGCGCGTTGATGCCGTACTGACCGACGTACGGCACGGTGTTGAGCAAACCGATCAGCAAAAACACGCCGAGCGCGAACAGCAAGGGCCGCGTTCGCACGAGGTGCACGCGGCCCACGCGCCAAAGCGCGAGCAACCCGAGGCCGAGCGAGATTTCCCCGATGAACAGGGGCGGCACGCCGACGTACGCGAAGCCTCGCCCGAGAAAGGCGTACCCGACGAGACACACGCCGACGAGCGTCAAGGCGACGCTCGGCAGGCGCGACCACACGAGGGCGACGATCGCCGCGCCGATCAGGGCGACGCAAACGGCGGCGGCGGGCACGGGCCAGCGAACGGCGGCGAGCCCCAGGATCGTCGCGGCGATCACGACGATCCAGCGCGCATCGAGGCGCTTGAGCGAAAGGGTGGCGCGCGTCACGACGCCTCCACCGACGCGCGCGGCGCGGACGCGGTGCCCGCCGCTCGACCCACGTCGGCGAGCAAGGCCCCCGTGATCTCGGACGCGAAGCGTTCGGGAGAGAAGCGTGTGGCGGCGTCTTCGTACGCGGCGGTCGCGAAGCGGCGAGCGTCGACGGGATGTTCGGCGAGCCACGCGAGGTTGCGCGTGAGGTCGCGCGGATCGTGGGCATCGAACAGCAAGCCGGTCTCCCCGTGCCGTACGAGTTCGGGCAACGCGGCGGTGTTCGCGACGATGACGGGAACGCGCGCGAGCATCGCCTCGACGACGACCAAGCCGAATGCTTCGATGTACGAGGGATGCACGTACACGTCGGCCAAGCCGAGCAGGCGTCGTGCGTCCGGACGTGCGCCCAGGAAGTGCACCCGCTCGCCGCCCGACATTTCCTGGGCGCGCGAACGCATCGCTTCGAGCAACTCGCCGCGTCCGACGAGGACGAGGCGGGCGTTCGGCACGAGCGGCAACAGCGCTTCGAACGCTTCGAGCAGCACTCGGTGGTTCTTGAGCTCCTCGAAGCTCGCCGTGTACAAAATCACGAAGTCACGCTCGTCGAACCCGAATTCGGCTCGTCGAGCGCGTTCGTAGGGTCGCCAGCGTTCGCTGCGATCGGGATGCTCGACGCCGTTGTAGATGACGTGGCTCGCTCCTCGGTGTCGGCGCGGCAAGTTCACGTTTCGCGTCGCGTTCGACACGAACATGAGACTGTCTCGGCGCGACAAGGTGGTGTACACCAACGCTTTGACGCGGTTGCTCATGACTTCGTTGACGGCGTGCATCCAATACACCACCTTGCAACTCGTGCCCAGCGTCGCGAGCTTCGCGACGAGGTACGACTTGAGGGTGTTCGCGACGACCACGTCCACGGCGTGCGAGCGCAAGCATCGACGCAAGGCGAGCGCGGGTTTGACGTAACCGTCGTCGCCAAGCTCGAACAAGGGGACGTCGAGACGGTCGAACTCGGCGCTCATGTCGGGCGTCGACGGCTTGAGCGACGCGACGTGCACGCGGATCAAGGACGGATCGGCGTACTTCGCGAAGTTGAGCAGCACGTTCGGCACGCCGCCGTGATACGCGAGGCCGCGATCTACGAACGTGACACGCGGCGTGCCGTTACGTGAGGCGCGCGCGTTGGGCGAGGGGCGAGCTGGCGAGCCGTTCACACCCTCACCTCTCGCGCTCGCCGACATGGAATTCCTGCGTCCCGCTTCATGGCACGAAGCTTAGAAGCGGCGCCGCTAACGGAAGATAAAATTCGGCTTGCCTCGTCGGCGTTACGCGCGCTCCTGGCCAAGGTTTCCTTCCGGCGCGCCGAGTTGCGCGGGGAACACGCGTGTCGCGACCATGAAACGATGTTGTTACGTCCATCGCTGCAAAGTAGGACCATCTCGTGCTCACGAGAACCGATTTCATGGCGAGCGCTCGTTTCGCGCGTCTCGGTTCCCGCGGGCGAGGAAAGGACGTATGGCTTTGCATCCGAATCTCACTTCCACAACTTCAAGTCGAGCACGGCGACAGTCGAAGTTCCTCGTTTCCATGAGCGCGTTGCTGGCCCTCGCGGCCTGCTCGGCGCCGCCCGCGACGCCCACCCCGTCATCTCGGACGCTCGAATCGACGGGAGTGAAGACGGGAAGCAACCCTTACGCGGGCGGCAAGTCGTATCCGTGGAGCGACCGCGTCACGGTCCCGAAAGGCAATCCGTACGCGAACGGCCGAAGCTACCCCTGGGTGTCGCCGCGCACGAGTCCTGCTCAAGGCGTCGTGCGTGCGCAGCAAACGACGGGCGGCGCGGACACCTTCCTCAGCGACTTGCCTTGGACGGCGGCGACGAACGCGTGGGGTCCCGTCGAGAAGGACAAGAGCAACGGTGAGTGGGACATCAATGACGGCCGCGCGATCTCCATTCGCGGTCAGACCTTCGCCAAGGGCCTTGGCACGCACGCCAATTCCAGCGTCACCTACAACGTCAGCGGCCAGTGCACGGCGTTCACGGCGACGCTCGGCGTCGACGACGAAGTGTCGGGACGCGGCAAGGTCGTGTACCAAGTGTTCGGCGACGGCGTCAAACTTTACGAGTCGGCCGCCCTCACGGGGACGAGCGCGCCCTTACCGATCACGGTGGACGTCACGGGCAAGAACGAGTTGAAGCTCGTGGTGACGGACGGCGGCGACGGCATCGACTACGACCACGCCGACTGGGCCGCCGCGAAAGTCACATGTACGGCGAGCGCCCCCACGAGCACCTCGTTCCTCAGCGACCTGAAGTGGACGGCGGCGACGAACGCGTGGGGTCCCGTCGAGAAGGACCTCAGCAACGGCGAGTGGCAAGGCGGCGACGGCCGCGCGATCTCCATTCGCGGTCAGACCTTCGCCAAGGGCCTCGGCACGCACGCCAACTCCAGCGTCACCTACAACCTCGCCGCGCAGTGCACGACGTTCACGGCGACGCTCGGCCTCGACGACGAAGTGTCGGGACGCGGCAAGGTCGTGTATCAAGTGTTCGGCGACGGCGTCAAGCTCTACGAGTCGGCCGCCCTCACGGGGACGAGCGCGCCCTTGCCGATCACGGTGGACGTCACGGGCAAGAACGAGTTGAAGCTCGTGGTGACGGACGGCGGGGACGGCATCGATTACGATCACGCCGATTGGGCCAACGCCAAGGTGAACTGCACGGCGGGGGCCGTGTCCTTCGTCAAAGTCAACTTCCAACCGTCGAACACCACCTTGCCCGCCGGTTACATCGCCGATACGGGCGCCGCGTTCGACGAAACGCGCGGCTACGGATGGGTGCGCGAAGACAGCCTCACGGCCACGCAGCACGTGCCGCTCGACCTCACGCCGAACACCCGCGACCGCGCCCTGCCCGATATCGAGCCGCAACTCAACACCCTCATTCACATGCAATACCCCGTCAACGGGACGAACACCACCACGATCCGCACGCCCGGCGCGTGGGAGTACAAGCTGCCCAACGGAACGTACACGGTGACGGTCGGCGTCGGCGATCCTACCAACGCGTACGACAGCAACCACGTCATTAACTTGGAAGGCAGGCCCCTCATCATGGGCTTCGCTCCCAAGGACACGCAAAAGTTCACGACGGCGTCGGACCTCGTCACCGTCGCCGACGGACGTCTCACCATCGACGCGATCGGTGGAACGAACACGAAGCTCGACTACGTGCGGATCGATCCGGGCACTCGCCCGTCGGTCGCGAAGGTGTCGCCGCAAGACGCGCAAACGATGGTAGCGATCAACGTCGGCATCGCCGCCGACCTCAACTTGCCGAATTCCGGCGGCATCGATCCCGCCACGCTCACGGGGTCCGCCGTTCGTCTTTACGAGGCGAATACGAACACCGCCGTGACGGCGTCGGTGACCACGTCGGGCGGCGGGGACGTCATCGTGCTCAAGCCGCGCCAAAACCTCAAGGCGAACACCCGCTACTTCTTCGAGGTGACGGACGCCCTCAAGGACCTCAGCGGCGCGAACTTCGTTCCGTTCAGGACGAGCTTCGTGACGGGCTCGACCGCGACGGGCGGCGGCAACGTCTCGTTCGTACAAATTCCGCAGGCGAACGTGCCCGCCATGCCGTACACGTCCGTCGAGATCGGCCCTGACAACAAGCTCTACGCGGCGACTCTCACGGGCGAGATTCTGCGCTTCGGCATTGGAAGCGACGGTACGCTCACCGCGCCGCAAGTCCTCGACGCCGTGCCGAACGCCAACGGCGGTCCGCGCACGATCATCGGATTGAAGTTCGATCCGGCCGCCACGGCCGACAACCTCGTGCTGTGGATCAGCAACAACGCCTTCTGGGACGGTCAAAGCGACGCGCCCGACTGGAGCGGCAAGATCACGCGGCTCAGCGGCCCCGACCTCGCGACGGTGCAAGACGTCGTGACGGGCCTGCCGCGCTCGGCGCGCGATCACATGACGAACTCGTTGGAATTCAAGCCGAGCGATCCGAACACCTTGTACGTCCTGCAAGGCAGCATGAGCGCGATGGGCGCGCCGGACAACGCCTGGTCGCGCCGCGCCGAACACCTGCTCAACGCCGCCATCTTGAAAGTCGACGTGGCGAAGGTGATGGCGTCGCCCGTGAACGTCAAGACGGAGGACGGCGGAACGTACAATCCGTACGCGACGAACGCCCCGGTCACGATTTACGCGACGGGCATCCGCAATGCCTTCGACATGGTCTGGCACACGAACGGTCAGCTGTACGTTCCCACGAACGGCTCGGCGGCGGGCGGCAACACGCCCGGCACGCCCACCCCGTTGCCCGCCGCGTGCGGTTCGCGGCCTGACGGCGCGTACACCGCTCCCGCCGTTCCGGCGCTCACGAACGTCGGCAGCACGCAGCACGACTACCTGTTCCGCATCACGCCCGGCGGCTACTACGGTCACCCGAATCCGCTGCGGTGCGAATGGGTCATGAACGGCGGCAACCCCACCTCGAAGCTCGATCCGGCCGAAGTGCCCGAGTACCCGGTCGGCACCTTGCCCGACCGGAATTGGAAAGGCTCCGCGTACGACTTCGGCGAGCACGCGTCGCCCAACGGCGTGATCGAGGAGTACACCAACGCTCCCACCTCCGCTTTGCGTAACCGATTGCTCGTGGTGCGTTACAGCGCGCAAAAGGACATCATCGTGCTTACGCCCGGCTCTTCCGGCGACATCGTCTCCGCGCAAGAAAACTTGCCGGGTCTCGTGAACTTCACCGCCAGCCCGCTCGACCTCACCGAGCACCGCCCGACGGGCAACTTGTACGTCGCGCAACTCGACGAGACGACCGGATCGGGCACCATCACCCTCGTGCGTCCCCAGTAAGTCCGCTTTCGGCGCGGTGTCGGCAGTCGCCAAGACGGCCGGCCACCGCGCCCTCCTCCCGTTTCAGGAGGTCCGAGGATGAATCGAACGCTTACGCTCGCGCTTTTTTGCGGCTTGTTGTCGTGTACGTCGTGTAGCACGCTGTTGTACGCCGAGTCGTCTCAATCGCCGCCCGTCACGATCTCCAGTGAGGAGACTTTGAACATAGGCGGCGTGTTCGCCTCTGCGATCGCGTTCGACGCGACCGGAACGCAACTCGCGAGCGGAAGCGGCGACGGCTTCGTACGCTTGTGGAACGTGGCGAGCGGGCACGAAACGCGCGCCTTGCATCAACCGTCCGCCGTGAACGCCCTTGCGTTCAGTCCCGACGGCCACGTGGTTGCCGCCGCCGGAGCGGACGCGAACGTGCGCTTGTGGGACGCGCGGGACGGGCAGGCTCTGCGCACCTTGACGTTGGGAACGTACTACCTCACCGACCTCGCGTTCAGTCCCGACGGAACGCTGCTCGCCACGGCGAGCGGCGACAACTCGCGGGTGTCGGGCGAGGCGAACAGCGTGACGCTGTGGAACGTCGCGACGGGTGAACGGCTCGCGACGCTGATCGGCCACACGGACGTCGTGACGTCCGTCGCGTTCGACGCGTCCGGCGGAAAGCTCGCGAGCGGCAGCCGCGACAAGACGGTGCGGCTGTGGAACGTCGCCGCGCGGCGCGAGGAGCGAACGTTGCGTGGCCACTCGGACTTCCTGACCGACGTGACGTTCAGTCCCGACGGTCGCCTTCTCGCCACCGCCAGCCTCGACACGACCGTGAGGCTTTGGAACGCCGCGAGCGGGCAGGCGATGGGCGAACTGCGCGGCGACGGTGGTCCCGTGTCGTCCGTCGCGTTCTCACCGAACTCGGCGTTGATCGCGACGGGCAGCGAGGACGGCCGCGTGCGGGCCTGGAACGTCGAGCAAGGACGTGTGACGACCTTGCTCGAAGGGCACACGAGCGCCGTCACGCGCGTCGCGTTCGGCGCTTCGGGCGTGCTCGCGTCGAGCGGCGGGCGTGACAAGACAGTGCGCGTGTGGCGTTTGACGCGCCCTTAAATGGCGTGACGCTCACTCGGGCGCGCGGCTCGAAAGCAACGCGCGAAGTTGACGCAAGACGACGCGCGGCTCCATGAACGCCGCGACCGTACGAAACACGAGTCCGTGCGCTCGGCGACCGTTGTACCACGCCGAGCGCGCTTTGTTGCGGTAAAGCTCGCTGCGAAGGTGCCGCATCGTTTTGGCGTACTGCTCGGGTTCGGCGCGCAGCGTCTGCTCGAACGCCGCGGCGCTCAATTCTGGCAAGCCTCGCCCGAGACGGCGCGTGTTTTCCCGGATACGCTCGACGTGCAGCATCATCGTGACGAAGTGTCGATCCGAGATGTTCGTGCCGTGCCGACGGTAGAACGTGAGCCGATCGGGCAAGTTCAAGGCCGCGCCGACGCGCGCGAAGCGCGTCCACAAGTCCGTGTCTTCGCAGGGAGTGTATTCTTCGCGGTACCCGCCGAGACGCTCGAAGGCGTCTTTGCGAAAGACCACGGACGAGTTGATCATGCCGAGCACGCCCTCGCGGGCGAAGCGATCGTGGACTTCGCTCAACGTGTGGTTGCCGAGATCGTGCGGCTTGCTGACTTCCGAGGCGGCGTTGATGTAGTACCCGGCGGTGCCGAGCGCGAGAAGTTCGGGCGCGGTCGACGGCCAGGCGTGAATGAAGCTGGCTTGGCGTTCGAGCTTCTCGGGATGCCAGGTGTCGTCCGCGTCGCAAATCGCCATCCACCGGCCGCGCGCGTGTGCGATGGCGTGGTTGCGCGTCGGGGAGATTCCGCGGTTGGGCGTGCGCAGCAACGTGAAGCGAGGGTCTTCGTCGCGGTAGCGAGCGGCGATTTCGGCGCTGGCGTCCGTCGAGCCGTCGTCGACCATCACGACTTCGAAGTCGCGCCATGTTTGACGGCGAATCGACGCGAGTGTCTCGTCGAGAAAGCGTTCGGCGTTGTACACCGCGACGATCACCGAGAACAAAGGTTCGTGCGCTTGAGAATTCACGACGTGCTTCACTCCTTCCGACCGTGCTTTGGACGGTCGATTGTGCCTGAAGGGTATCGCCGTGCACGCTAACGGATCGCTTAACTAGCTCTCGAGCGGCGCGCGGCGTCCTACAATTCTCACATCATGCGTTTTCTGATCACGGGCGGAGCGGGCTTCATCGGCAGTCACATCGTCGAGCATGCTCTGAAACGCGGCCTCACGGTCGCCGTTCTCGACGATCTTTCCGAAGGTCGCCGTGAATTCGTACCCGAGGGCGTGCCGTTTTTTCAAGTGGACGTGCGCGACGACGCGGCCGTGCGGGCGGTCTTCGAGGACTTTCGCCCGGACGTCGTGAGCCATCAAGCGGCGCAAGCCAGCGTGTCGGTGAGCGTTCGCGATCCGCTGCACGACGCGAGCGTGAACGTCATGGGCGGCTTGACGATCTTGCGCGCCGCCGTGGACGCGCGAGTGTCGCGCGTTCTCTTCGCGAGCAGCGGGGGCACGGTGTACGGCGAGGTCGCGCCGGGAACGGCCGCGCGAGAGGACGACCCCAAGTTGCCGATCAGTCCGTACGCGACGAGCAAACTCGCGTTCGAGTTGTACCTCGAGACGTTTCGGGTACAGTACGGCCTTTCCTACACGGTCTTGCGGTACGGCAACGTGTACGGTCCGCGTCAGAATCCGCACGGCGAAGCGGGCGTCACGGCGATTTTCGCGCGCCTCTTGCTGTCGGGCGAGCCCGTGCGCGTGAACGCCGCACGCGACGGTGACGCCGCGGGCTGCGTGCGCGACTACGTGTACGTCGAGGACGTCGCCGCCGTCAACGTCGCGGCGGCCCTCGCGGAACTCGGCGAGGACGCGGTGTTCAACGTCGGAACGGGCGAGGGACGCACGACGCTCGACGTCGCGACGGCCCTCGCGGGCGCGCTCGGAGTGCCCCTCGACGTGCGGCGCGGCGACTACCGAGCGGGCGACTTGCAGCGCTGCGTGCTCGACGTTGGCCGCTTGCGCGAAGCGTGGCGCGCGCCGACGCCGTTCGAGGAGGGCATGGCGCGCACCGCCGATTGGTTCCGCGAACACGATCGCTGACGATCTCAGCCGCGCTCGGGGCCGCGGCTCGTCCCTGCTTCCTCCAGCGCGGTTTCTACGTTCCAGCGATGCGGCGCGCGGACGAGCCCGCCGTCCGTCGGCGCGGCGACCGCCAGGGGATACGCGTGCCAGTGGTAGTCGTACGCGTGTGCCCACTCGCGTTCGAACAAGCCGACGTCCACGAAGTACTGTCCACTGCCGAGGTCGACGCGGTCGAGCGTGAGCGTCACGCGCCCGCGTCCGTGGAGGTCGGGAACGCTCGCGCCGAGCGTCGCGGCGGTATTGACGTCGTACAGCACGAGGCCGTCCTCACGCGACACGCTCACGCCGAAGATCGGCGACGGCACGAGTTTCGGCGCGTCGTACTCGATTTCGACGCGCAAGCCTTCGCCGCTCGTGATTTCCCCCGTGGGTCGCCCGCGCGACGAGAACAAGCGCACGCGGCTGATTTGAGCTTCTTGCGTGCCGAGACGGTTGTCGCCGAGCCGAAGGGAACCGTGCTCTTGCTCCGCCTCCTGAACGGCGGGAGAAGGCGTGAGGCGCCGCGTTCGGTCGTTCATCTCGGCGACGTACGCGTCCATCACCGCGTTCGTCTCGCCGTGCCAAGCGAGGACGCCGCCGCTGAGCCACGCGACTTCGTCGCACAGCTCACGCACTTGGTTCTCGTCGTGTGACACGAGGACGATGGTGCAGCCCGACGCCTTGATGCTGGCGACGCGCTCCAAGCACTTGCGTTGAAACGCGAGATCGCCGACGGCGAGCACCTCGTCGATGAGCAACACCTCGGGGTCCGTGTGCACGGCGACCGAGAAGGCGAGGCGCATCTGCATGCCCGAGCTGTACGTGCGCAGAGGTTGGTCGATGAACGCTTCGAGTTCCGCGAAGGCCACGATGTCGTCGAAGCGCCGCCTCACTTCCTGCCGCGTGAGGCCCGAGATGACGCCGCTGAGAAAGACGTTCTCACGCCCCGTGAAGTCCGGGCTGAAGCCCGCGCCGAGGTCGAGCAGGGCGCGCAGGCGACCGTGTACGCGGATGCGGCCCTCGTCGGGCCGTCCGACGCCGCCGACGAGGCGCAGCAGCGTCGATTTGCCCGCGCCGTTGTGACCGACGAGGCCGAGCATGCGTCCCGGCGCGACTTCGAAGGACACGTCGCGCAACCCCCAGAATTCCTCGCGAGGCGAGAGGCCGCGCCAACCGCGCAGAAAGCTGTCTTTCAAGGTGCGCGGACGGTCGGGCGGATATCGCCGGAACTTCTTGCCGACGTGTTCGAGTACGATTTGGCCGCGCACGTCAGAGTTCCTCGGCGAAGCGCGCGCTCGTGCGGCGAAACACCGTGAGCCCGAGCGCGAGGAGGACCACGCCGATCGCCGCGACGATCAGCAACGAACTCCAGTGGGGCGCGCGCCCTTCGAGCACGACCGCGCGGCTCGCGTCGAGCAGACGCGCGACCGGATTGAGCTCGTAAATGAGACGGTAGCGTTCGGGGACGCTCGCCGGCGAGTAGAAGACGGGCGTGAGGTAGAACGCGAGGGTCATGACGACGCCGAGCAGGTGCTGAACGTCACGAAACAGCACTTGCACGCTCGCGACGAGGTACGCGAGGCCGAGCGTCAGCACGAACTGCACGGCGATCACCGCGAGCAGGGCGAGCGCGTGGTACGTGAGGGGGACGCCGCTCAAAAGCGTGAAGAGCAGCAGCACCGGGAGCGCGAGCAGGTAGTGCACGAGGGTCGTGACGACCGTGACGGCGGGCAACACGAGCGTCGGAAAGCCCGGGCGCCGCACGAGCTCTCGGTTGTCGACGATCGCGCTCGCCGCCGTCAGCACCGACGATTGAAACCAGTTCCACGCGAGCACCCCGACGAACACGAACAGCGGGTAGTTGGGAATGTCGAGCTTCAACGCGGCGCGAAACAGCAGCGTGAACACGAGCAGTTGCGCGAGGGGCAGCATCAGCGACCAAGCGGCGCCGAAGACCGAGCCTTTGTAGCGCACCTTCACTTCGCGCGAGACGAGCTCGCTCGTAAGGTCGCGCAGATACGCGAGCCGCGCGATTCGAACGGGCGTGGAACGGACGCTCATACGCCTCCGCGCGAGGGGAGCCCGGGGGGATCGTCGCGGCCCGCGCGCGCTGCCTCGTCGAGGCGGCGCACTTCCCGCAAGGAGCGCCACAACGCGGCGGGCCCTTCGAGGGAGCCGCGCACTTCCAGCAGCGTGAGCGACAGCGGATAGGATCTCGAGAAACCGCGCGCCCACGCGCGCAAATAGCCGGCGAGTCGCCGCGTGTGCCAGTACGGCAAGAAGGCGCCCACTTGCAGCAAGGCTCGCGCGTCGCCGTGCCTCAAAAAGGTCAGGAGGTGGTAGGCCACGTGGCCTTTGCTGTACGCGTAGAGTTGGCGCCGCAAGGCGTCCATCGTGCGGCGATGCTGATGCAGCACGAACGCGCTCGGTTCGTACACGATCGTGCCGCCCGCCTTCAAGATCTTGTAGAACAGGTACGTGTCCTCGCCCACACCGGCGGCCCGGCCCGCTCCGAGAACTTCCTCCATGGGCCCGATGCGCGGATCGCGGAAGATGCTGGCGCGAAAAGCGGCGTTCGCCGTCGCGCCGAGTTGCCACGTCGGCACGGCCTTGCGGCGAAATGCACGAAACCACGCCGAGCTCACTTCGAATCGTTCGTAGCCTCGCCCGAGGCCGCCGTACTCTTCGAACAACTGCTGAGGTTTCGTTTCGAGTTCGAGCGGCAGGATGAGGCCCGTGACGGCCATGACGTCCTGCCGCTCGAAGGGCGCCACGATCCGGTCGAGCCACGATTCGGGAATGACGAGGTCGTCGTCCGTCACGGCGATGATCGTTCCCCGGCAAGCGGCGATGCCAGCGTTGCGCGCGTACGACGAACCGGGCCGCGCTTCGCTGACGAGCCGCACGCCGGGAAACGCCGCGACGACGTCACGCGTGAGGTTCGACGCGGGATGGTTGTCCACCACGACGATCTCGACGTCGTGCTTCGTCTCTTGACGAGTCAACCCTTGCAAGGCACGCCGCAAGTCTTCGGGTCGGTCACGCGTCGCCACGAGAATCGACACGCTCGTCGCGGGCAAGGAAGTTCGGCCGACGTAACGTGCTTTCAAGGACGACGCCACGGTCTCGTACACGTTCGCGTCGCGGTCGTCGAGCAAGGCGATGCCGAAGTGGCGCACGAGTTCGTCGCGCAAGCGCGACGCCGAGAGCGGATGATACCAATTGCCCAACTGCATCTGCCCGATCGGACGACCGCGCTTGAACACCACCACGAAGGTGGCCGCGTACGCGCTCACGTCGCCGATGGCGGGCACGTCCGTGTCGATGTGCAGGTGCCGCACGGCCACGCCGCCACTCGACGGCGTGTGCCGACGCGCGGTGGGAACGAACGGCGGGTCGGTCGGCCGGGCGAGCTTGTCGGCGTTTTCACGCGCGCGCTGGTAGCGGCTCAGGCCGCGCAGCGACCCGACGAGTTCGGCGGTGATGAATTCGCGCGGCACGTGCTGAGGCCGCACGAGCGACTTCAAGAAGCGGCGCACGCTCCACGCGTCGAACCACCACGCGCCGAAGCGCAAGATGCCCGCCCGCTCGTCGGGGTAGTGCAGGAACGTTCTCACGAGGTGCGAGTAGAAGCCGACGCCGTTGTTTGCGAGCTGTGTGCGCAACCGTTCGATGTCGCGACGATGGCGGTGGCGTACGATCGCTCGCGGTTCGTACACGAGGACGTGCCCGGCCTTGAGGACGCGGAAGAACATCTCCAGGTCGCCGCCGCCGTTCGTGACGGTGCCGACGTCGAGGGCGGGATCGAAGAAGCCGATGTCATCGAAGACGCGGCGACGATACGCCATGTTCGCGCCCGTACCGAAGCGGCCTCCGCCGCCTGCCTCGCGGGCGGCGAGCTGGCCCCCACGCGTGTCGACGCCGTACCAGCGTCGCTCGTATCCGCGTCCGAAGCCGCCGTAGCGTTCGAAGAGCACTTGCGCTTCGGTTTCCAGCTCGTACGGGGCGACGAGGCCCGTGACGGCCATGACGCCGGGATTCTCGGCGAACACCTCGCCGATCGCCCGCGCCCATTTCGAGTCGACGATCACGTCGTCGTCGGTGTACGCGACGATCTCGCCGCGCGCTTCGAGGGCGGCGCGGTTGCGTGCGAAGTCCAAGCCGGGCCGTTCTTCGCGCACGTACCGCACGAACGCGAAGTGGTCGCGCACGAGCTCGCGGGTGGCGTCCGACGTCGGCGCGTTGTCCACCACGACGACGTCGAGGTCCGGGTAGTCCAAGCGCGAGATAGCCTCGAGGCACAGCGCGAGGTCGTCGGGTCGGTCGCGCGTGCACACGGCGACGGTCAGGGAAGGCAGTTGCCCGCGCCAAGGTTCGGGACGGGCGTTCAGCGCGTTCGTCCAGCTCCACTCGGTCGTTTCCGTGACGCTTTGCAGGAAGTGCGTGAGGTGCCAGCGGCGCAGGTCCGCTTCGAGGTGGGACACGAGTCGCGCGCGCAGCGTCGCGGCGTCGCGGAGATCCTCGGCCAAAGGCAGTTCGACGTGGCCGACAGGATCGCCGTACAGCCGTACGAGGCAACGCACCGAGCCGTAGCCTTGCAGTTCGGAAAGCGGAGCGGGCGGGTCGCTCAATTCGACGTCCACGACCTTGATCGGTCGAAACGAAGCCGTCGCGTTGTTCGAATTCGAGTTCACAGCGACCTCTTCGGGGCGAGTGTGGGAGCCGGTTCGCGGCGCACGAGTTGCCGCAGGATACGGCTCGACTTGACGCGCTGCATGGTTTGCGGAGCGTCCACGATCATCGACAACGCCAAGGACCACAAGGCGCGCCCCTTGCGATCGTTGTCCCACGCGATGCGACCTTTGTTGTAGTGCGCGAGGTGACGCAAGGTGCGCATGACGCGCCGAAAGCGCTCCGGATCGGTTCTGAGCGCGACGTCGTACTCGTCGCGCGTCCATTCCGGCAAGCCGTTCGCCCGACGATCGGCGTTCACGAAGACGCGCTGCGCGTTGAGGAGCATGCCGATGTAGGCGCCTTCCGACACGTTCGTTCCGTGAACGCGGTACGACATGAGCAGCTCGGGGAGATTGACGACCGCGCCGACTTCCGAAAGCCGCACCCACAAATCGGTGTCTTCGGTCGGCGTGTAATCCGCGCGGTACCCACCGACGTGGTCGAAGGCGTCGCGGCGCATCACCACGGACGAGTTGATCAGCAAGAACGGCACGATGATCGGCGGGGTGCGCGTGAGCTCGCGCCAGGGAGGTCGGGCCTGCACGTCGATGACGTCCGTGATGACGTCGCGCGCGTTGATGACGAGCCCGCTCGTGCCGAGCGCGACGATGGGTTCGTGTTCGCGCTCGTTCCAACGTTCGATGAATGCCGCTTGGCGTTCGAGCTTCTCGGGATGCCACGTGTCGTCGGCGTCGCACACGGCGAGCCAGTCTCCGCCGGAGTGACGCACGGCGAGGTTGCGAGCGGGCGAAATGCCACGGTTGGGCGTGCGCAGCAGCGTGAAGCGAGGGTCTTCGTCGCGGTAGCGAGCGGCGATCTCGGCGCTGGCGTCCGTCGAACCGTCGTCGACCATCACGACTTCGAAGTCGCGCCACGTCTGCGCGCGCAGCGCGTCAAGGGTTCGCGTCAGGTAACGCTCGGCATTATGAAGCGCCACGATGACTGAAAACGAGCGGATCGACATCTTGTGTACGACGGTAACGAGGCGGGCGTCAGCAAAACGTTAATCGGGATACGAGAAGGAGAAAAGGAGACCCGAGCCGAAGCTCGGGTCTCCTTTTCTCCTTGAGTCCTTGTTCTGCGCGGAATCAGGGGCCGACTTTGACGTTGTTCGAGGCCAGCTTGCCCTGCCACGTTTGGAATTCTTGGCTTTCGGTGGAGAGCGTGATGGCGCCGAGGACGGTGTTGCCCGTGCACGATCCGCCGCCGATGCCGCAGTCGGGCATCCACCAGGCGTTGTTGAAGCTCGTGCCGTCCGTGTTCCACTTCACCCAGCCGGACACGTTGTTCTGCATGACGTTCGCACCGAAGGTCGACGGGGTGAGCTTGGCGGCTCCGCTCATGTCCCACACGTACATTCCGACGTTTTGAGCGTTGATCTTGGTGCCGTCGGGCAGCAGGCCGCTCGACAGGACGCGGTTGTTGTACACCTTGCTTCCGATGCCGCCCGCGATGGCCAGGCCGTAGTTCGTGGTGCTCACGACTTGGTTGTTGTAGACGTTGACGTATCCGTTGCCGAGAGGATCGGACGTGATGCCGTCGCCGACCATGATGCCGCCACCGCTGTATCCGCCCGTCGCCGCTTGCACGGGGTAACCGCCTTGGATGTAGTTGTCGTGGATGAGGATGGGGCTGGTGGCCGTGCCGCTCGAGACGTACATGCTGATGTTGTCTTCGACGAAGCTCTTGTTGGGCTCGTTGACGACTTCGTTCCACGCGATCTCGGCGTTCGGGAGTTGCTGCACGGCGTTGAACTGCACGAATTGCCGCGAGTACGCGTTGCCGTCGTAACCGCCCACGCCGTTGCTCGTACGACCGTCGATGTTCTTGGCGCGGTTGCGCATGATCTGGACGGTTTCGCCGGCCGCCGGGCTGCCGATGTACTTGCGGAAGTACATGCCGGTCGTGCCTTCCATGTAGCTGTTCTCGACGCGGACGCTGTAGAACTCCTCGAGGCTCAGGAAGCGGCCCGTCGTCCAGCCCGAGCGGTTGGGGTTGAGGCCGTAGCCGTTGACGTTGCGAACCGTGACGCGTCCGTACCAACCGTTGATGAGGTCGCCGCGTCCGCGAATGTTCGAGTTTTCGATGATGACGGGCTCGGACGTCTTGATGCTGACGGCGGGCACGGAAGGATCGAGGCTTTCCCAGTTGCCGCTGTACGTGCCGCCCTTGGAGATGACGATGGGCGCGCTGTAGACGATCGAAGGGGAAGGCGTGGGCGCCGGGGCGGGTGCAGGTGCAGGTGCAGGTGCCGGGGCGGGAGCGGGCGTAGGCGACGGCGTGACGGTCGTCGGAGCGGCCGAGCTGACCTTGGCGTTGGCCCAGTCGGCGTGGTCGTAGTCGAGGTTGTCGCCGCCGTTCGTCACGACGAGTTTCAGTTCGTTCTTGCCCGCGATGTTGAGGCTCACGGGCATGACGGGGCTGGCTCCGGTCACGAGGCCCGAGTCGAAGAGCTTGACGCCGTCGGCGAACACCTGGAAGGTCACGCTGCCGCGTCCGCTCACGTCGTCGTCCACGCCGAGGCTGGCCGTGAAGGACGCGTACTTGCCGCCGAGGTTGTACGTCACGCTGGAGTTGGCGTGCGTGCCGATCCCCTTGGCGTACTTCGCGCCGCGAATCGAGATGGGCGTACCGTCGCCCGCCGCCTGCTCGCCGTTGCTCATGTCCCGCTCGACCGGTCCCCAGCCGTTCGTGGTGGCGACAGGGGAAACGTCACTCAGGAACGCGTCCGTGACACAGCCGCGGACCATGGCGTTGGCCCAGTCGGCGTGGTCGTAGTCCATGCCGTTGCCGCCGTCGGTCACGACGAGCTTCAGCTCGTTTTTGCCCGCGACGTTCACGTTGACGTTGCGAACGGCGCTCGAGCCCGTCACGAGGCCCGAGTCGAAGAGCTTGACGCCGTCGGCGAACACTTGGAAGGCCACGCTGCCGCGCCCGCGTACTTCGTCGTCGACGCCCACGGTCGCCGTGAAGGACGTGCAGCGGCCGCCGAGGTTGTACGTCAACGAGGAGTTGGCATGTACGCCGAGGCCCTTGGTGTACTTCACGCCACGCAGTGTAATGACTGCTCCGTCGGCGGCGTTCGCCCCGCCGTTGCTCATGTCCTTCTCGAAGGGGCCGTAGCCGTTCGTCGCGCTCACGGGCGTTTGGCCGCTGAGGACGTTGTCGCCCGCCACGAATCCTTGCGCCGTCAAGAGGTTGCTCGTGTCGAGCGTCCACGCCGCGCTCGCGCTTTCGGTGGACGATTCCTCGGGAAGAGCGGGTTGCGTTTGAGGCGTGACGGGGGTCGGCGTGACGCCGCAGGCGGCGAGGGCGAGCGTGACGATGGAAAGTCCAAGGGACAGACGGAAAGAACGCGCGGAGCGGTTGGTGTGCATGTGCATCCTCTTTCGGTAGCCCAGC
Source organism: Deinococcus yavapaiensis KR-236 (assembly GCF_003217515.1). NCBI lineage: Bacteria > Thermotogati > Deinococcota > Deinococci > Deinococcales > Deinococcaceae > Deinococcus > Deinococcus yavapaiensis. Next base: position 115,059 of record NZ_QJSX01000002.1, read on the forward strand.
TGACTCGGAGAGTCCTGTGGCTTTGCGTCGCCTCCTCGCGGAGGGTTTGCCGTTTCGTGTGGACGTGGGGATCTCGAAACTGGGGCAAGTTTACTTCGTAACAATCCGGTGAGAATATGAAAAATTTGATAAAGACCGGATCATGAATTCACGAAGGATTCTCACCATCGCAAGTCGTGGCGAAGTTGCCAAGCGCTCGAGCGACGAACGAAAGAGTAAGAGGACCGCTCTTACGGTCCTCTTACAAAGAATATGAAGCCTTAAGTTTGTGATCGTGAATCACATAAAAGGCGTTAAAATTAGAAAACTGTTAGTAAGCACCTGAACTTTTTAAAACCGCGCCGACGGTTCTTGCCAGAATCACGAGATCCAACCAAAGCGAGCAGTTGTTGACGTAATACGGATCCCACCGCTCCATGCCCGCGTTGCCCGCCTCCGAACGACCCGAGACTTGCCACAATCCCGTCATGCCCGGCCGCACGCGCGTCCTGACGAGCTGAACGGAGTGCGACAAGGCCTGCACGTGGTACTCCGGCAAGGGACGCGGCCCGATCAAAGACATCTCCCCGATCAAGACGTTCACGAGTTGTGGAACCTCGTCGAGGCTGTACTTGCGCAAAATGCGCCCGATCCGCGTCACACGCGGATCGTCTTGCAACTTGTGGTTCGCTTCCCACTCAGCGCGCAACGCCGGGTTCGCCGCGAGGTGACGCTGCAGCACGCCTTCCGCGTCGGGCACCATCGTACGGAACTTCCACGTCAGGAAGGTTTTTCCGTGCAAGCCGATGCGACGCTGCAAGAAAAGAGGATGGGCGCGGTCCTCGAGCCAGATCAACAACGCCAGCACCGCGCACAGCGGCACCCACAACGGCGCCGACAGCACCGTCAACACCACGTCGAAGACGCGCTTTCCCATCAAGGACATCGGACGTTCGGACGGTCCCGACAACTCCAAGCCCAGCACCCCGCCGACATCACGGGCCTGTGCCCACAAGGCTTCCAACCCGAACAAGTCCGGAATCACGACGACACGGTGGTACTGGCTCAGCGGCCCTTCCAACAACGCGAGCATGCGCTCGCGCGCCACTCCCGGCATGGCGAGCACCGCGACGGGCGCGGTCACCGAGACGTCCGACGCCGTTCCCAACACCGGCAGTCCGTGCGTCCTCGTGCCTTGCAGCGACAAGTCGTCGTCGAACACGCCCACCGGCAAGTACCCGTACCCCGGGTATTCGCGCAACGACTGGATGACGAGCGCGCCCGTGCGCGCCCCGCCGTAAATGACGGTCGGCACTCCCCACGCCCCGTCACGCACGAGCAAGTGCTTGAGGGACGCGCGCACGAGCAGCAACAGCGGCCACGCGAACACGCACGCCACGCCGATCGTGGAAAGGGTCAGCGCGTCTTGCCGAGCGGCGAGCGCGAGGAGCACCGACAATCCCAGCGTCAAGGCGAGCAGGGTGGTCAGACGCTTGAGCTCCTCGGGCGGGCTCATGCCCCAACTCGGCAGCAAGCGCAAGCTCCACGCTCCGAGGAGCCACGCGGCGAGGACGGGAAGACCTTCGAGCGAGTACGACGTGATTCCTGTCGTCGCGTGGGAAATCGCGCCAACAACGCGCGCTGCCAACTCGAACGAACCGGCGAGCGTCACGACGTCGCTGACGGCGAGGACCATCCCGTTGTGAAAGCGTTGTCGACGGTAGATCGCGCTGACTTTGAGAGTTGACGGCTTCGATCCTTTGTTGCGCCACAGTATCTGCATTTCGGTTGCTCCCGGCATCTTGCTTGGGCGGTACTGCTCGAACCGCGCCTCATGCTGCGTCCCGCGTCGTTACGAGAACGCAAAATCGCGCGTTTTTTCCTCATTTTGGTTTTCGTGTTCGTTGAAATTCGTCCGGGCGACGTCTCCTCGACCTCGCTGCAACGATGCATTTACGCGCCGCCGTCAACACTGGGCGAAACCCTCCATACGCGGGTCAAGGTCGCATCGCGCCCGCTCGAAAGGAAGCCCTATGTTGTTCAAACGTCGCCCCGTCTTGCTGCTTTCGTGTTCTCTCGCCGTCCTGAGCGCCTGCTCCTCACCTCCGACTTCCACCCCGTCAGGCGGCGTCAATCCGTACGCGGGCGGCCAAAGCCACCCTTGGAGCGATCCCGCCGCCCCGAACGCCGCCGATCCGTACGCGAACGGTCGAAGCTACCCGTGGGCGTCGCCGCGCGTGAACACGTCGTCGAGCGTCGTGCGAGCTCAACAAACGACGGGCAGCACCGATTCCTTCCTCAGCGACCTCGGCTGGACGGCGGCGACGAACGCGTGGGGTCCCGTCGAGAAGGACAAGAGCAACGGCGAATGGCAAGAAAGCGACGGCCGCGTCATCTCCATTCGCGGTCAGACCTTCGCCAAGGGCCTTGGCACGCACGCCAACTCCAGCGTCACCTACAACGTCAGCGGCCAGTGCACGGCGTTCACGGCGACGCTCGGCGTCGACGACGAAGTGTCGGGACGCGGCAAAGTCGTGTACCAAGTGTTCGGCGACGGCGTCAAACTCTACGAGTCGGCTGCCCTTACGGGAACGAGCGCCCCTTTACCGATCACCGTAAATATCACCGGCAAGAACGAGCTGAAGCTCGTGGTGACCGATGGCGGCGACGGCATCGACTACGACCACGCCGACTGGGCCGCCGCGAAAGTGACGTGCACGGCGAGCGCTCCCACGAGCGACTCCTTTGTGAGCGACCTCGGCTGGACGGCGGCGACGAACGCGTGGGGTCCCGTCGAGAAGGACAAGAGCAACGGCGAGCAGGCGACGGGCGACGGCCGCGCGATCTCCATTCGCGGTCAGACCTTCACCAAGGGCCTCGGCACGCACGCCAACTCCAGCGTCACCTACAACCTCGCCGGTCGGTGCACGACGTTCACGGCGACGCTGGGCCTCGACGACGAAGTGTCGGGACGCGGCAAGGTCGTGTATCAAGTGTTCGGCGACGGCGTCAAGCTCTACGAGTCGGCCGCCCTCACGGGCGCGAGCGCGCCCTTGCCGATCACCGTGAACGTCACGGGGAAGAACGAGTTGAAGCTCGTGGTGACGGACGGCGGGGACGGCATCGATTACGATCACGCCGACTGGGCCAACGCCAAGGTTCTGTGCGGATCGACCACGCCGCCCCCGCCACCTCCGGGAACGCCCGCGCTGAGCATCGAGAATCCGGACGTCGTGCCGTTCAACGACCGCTTCGTGTTCAGCCGCATCGGCTCGCTCACGAGCCCGCCGTCCAACCGAGTGCACGACCGCGCGACGGTCGTGCTGCGCAACACCGGCAACGCCTCCCTCAACATCACCGACCTCACCTTGACGGACACGTGGGCCTTCGATCCCCGGCCGACCTTGCCGATCAGCCTCGCGCCCGGCGCCACCTTGAACGTGCCGCTTCGCTTCACCGCCGACTTCGCCACGAACACCTACCGCCACAGCGGCACGCTCACAATCACCAGCAACGACGCGGCCGCTCCGACGCGCACGGTGCAACTCGAAGGCGTGTGGCAATCGCAATCCGAAAACGGCGTCGAACCCACGGCCATCCAAATCATGGGAGCGTTCGGACTCAACGCGACGATTCCCGGCTATACCCTGAACAGTCCGCCCAGCTCGTTCATCAACGCCAATCGCGGCGCGGTCTACGCGCAAGGCGACGAAGTCATCTCGCCGTACTGGCAAGCGGCCGACGCTTCCCAACCCGTCACGGTTCGGCAACTCGCCGCGTTCCACACGTACCTCAATACCACCGCCGTGAGTTGGTACGCCAAGGGCAGCGCCACGACGAACTCCATCTTCACCTCGGACGGTCGTGACGCGCAGTCGCTGCTACCGAACCTCGTCAACACCTCCAGCAGCGCCGCCGGCACCTTCGCTCCGGGAAGCGGCACCTTCGGCTTCAAGGTGGACGACGAGTGGAGCGACCCCACCCGCAACGCTCAGTACGCCGACATCGCCAACGGCTGCAACAACGGCGCGACCAGCGGCTACCCGTGCGGCCATCACCTGCGCTTCTGGCCCGCGCGCGACCGAACCGGGACGGCCATTCCGAACACGTACCTGCTGCTGATGGACTACAACTGCGGCTACGCCAGCTCGCCCAGCGGCTGCAACACGTACAACGTCAACTACGACTACCAAGACAACATCTTCTTGGTGAGCAACGTCAAGCCCGCGCCGTTCTTGTACAACGTGGGCGGCCCGACCTTCACCGACCCGAGCGGCAACGTCTGGCTCGCCGACCGCTACCAAGACCCCAAGAACACGAGCTTCACGTACACGTACTACTCGCCGTCCAACCTCATCGACGAGGGCGGCCCCACGCAAGCCATCGCCAACACCACCAACGACGTCCTTTACAGTTCCTACCGTGGCAACACGGGCACCGCGCCGCGCGTCGTGACCTTCAACTTCCCGCTCAGCAACGGGACGTACAACCTCAAGCTGCACTTCGCCGACCTCGCGCATACGACGGCGGGCAACCGCGTGTTCGACGTCGCCGTGAACGGCACCGTCGTCTTCCCGAACCTCGATATCGTCGCGCAGGCGGGCGGAGGCAAGACCGCGCTCGTGAAAGCGCTCAACGGCGTGCAAGTCACGAACAACTTGCTTACGATTCGCCTGTCGGCCACGGTCGACTACCCCTCCATCTCCGGGATCGAGATTTCACGCTGAACGGGAGAGCAACGTGAAGACGAGACACAGACATGTCACGCACCCGGGTCGGCTCGCCTTGCTGACGGCGTTGCTCATCGGCTGCAGTCAGTCACCGAACCCGGAGAATCCGTACGCGAACGGTCGAAGCTATCCGTGGAGCGACCGACTGGAAGCGGTCGGAAGCGATCCGTATGCCAGCGGACGCGACTACTCGTGGACCGGCCCGAGCGTGAACGCCGCGAGCGAGCACGATCATCACGGTTTGCACGCGCAAGGAATCGTGGCAGGCGACAACTTTCTGAGCGACCTCACGTGGACGGCGGCGACGAACGCGTGGGGTCCCGTCGAGAAGGACAAGAGCAACGGCGAGCAGGCGACGGGCGACGGCCGCGCGATTTCCATTCGCGGTCAGACCTTCGCCAAGGGCCTCGGCGCGCACGCCAACTCCACGGTCGCGTACGCCTTGAGCGGACAGTGCAATACCTTCACGGCGACGCTCGGCCTCGACGACGAAGTGTCGGGACGCGGCAAGGTCGTGTACCAAGTGTTCGGTGACGGCGTCAAGCTCTACGAGTCGGCCGCCCTCACGGGAACGAGCGCGCCCTTGCCGATCTCCGTGAACGTCTCGGGCAAGAACGAACTGAAGCTCGTGGTGACGGACGGTGGGGACGGCATCGATTACGACCACGCCGATTGGGCGGCGGCCAAGGTGAACTGCACGGCGAGCGCTCCGACGAGCACCGCGTTCGTGACGGACCTGGGATGGTCGTCCGCCACGAACGGCTGGGGACCCGTGGAGCGTGACAAGAGCAACGGCGAGTGGGCGGGCGGCGACGGTCGCGCGCTCTCCATTCGCGGCCAAGCGTTTCCCAAAGGGCTCGGGACCCACGCCGCCTCGACGGTGACGTACAACCTCGGCGGGCAGTGCGGCGCGTTCACGGCGACCGTGGGCCTCGATGACGAGGTCGGCGGTCGCGGCAGCGTTTCCTTCCAGGTGTTCGGTGACGGCGCCTTGCTGTACGACTCGGGGCGTCTCACGGGAACGAGCGCGCCCCTGCCGATCGACGTGAACGTCACGGGCAAGTACGAACTGAAGCTCGTCGTGACGAACGGCGGCGACAACCTCGACTACGACCACGCCGACTGGGCCAACGCCAAGTTGTCGTGCGCGGTGCTGCCCGCCGGGATGTTCACGTACCAAAACATCGCCAACTTGCCTTTCAGCGTGTTCGAAGCGCAAGGACGCGTCGTGAACGGCAAGCTGTACACCTTCGGCGGCTTCGACAGTCAAAAGGCGTGCTGCACGCCCACGAACCGCTCGTACGTCTACGACCCGACCGCGAACACCTGGACGGCCCTCGCCTCCATGCCCGATCGCGGTGCCACGCACGCGGGCATGACCACGGACGGCACGAACGTCTATTACGCGGGCGGATACGTCGCGGACGACTCGTGGACGGGGCAAGTGTTCGGTTCGCGCGCCGTGTGGCGTTACAACGTCGCTTCGAACACCTACACGCGCCTGCCCGACTTGCCGGTGGAGCGCGCCGCGGGCGCCTTGGAGTACTTGAACGGCAAACTGCATTACTTCGGCGGCACCAATCTCGCGCGCACGCAAGACACCGCCGAACACTTCGTCCTCGACTTGACGAGCGGCGCGACGTCGTGGACGGCGGCGGCACCCTTGCCCAATCCGCGCAACCACCTCGGCTCGGCCGTGCTCGGCGGGCGCATTTACGCGATCGGCGGGCAACGCGGACACGACGACCGCCTCGTGACCGAGGCGTACGTGCACGCGTACGATCCCAACACGAACACCTGGACGCAGCGCGCGTCCTTGCCGCGCGGGCGCAGCCATATCACGAGCTTGACCTTCGTCCTCGACGGCAAGATCCTCGTGGTGGGCGGTGAGACGTCGCACCTCGCGGCGATCGCGGACGTGACGGCGTACGATCCGGCCACGAACACCTGGACGGAGTACACGCCTCTGCCGTCGGCACGCTTGTCGGCCGTGGGCGGCGTGATCGGTCAAGGCTTCGTGGTGACCGGCGGTAGTACCGACGGCACAGGCTGGCGCGCCACGCCCAAGCGTTGAAGCTCTCGAGATGAAAGCAAAGGGCACGCCCGGAGGCGTGCCCTTTCGCTGGCCTGGCGGCAGCTTCGCTCGTGTTCAGTTCAAGGCGTCCGCGTTCGTCTCGAAGAAACGCACGGGGATGAGTTCCACGTCCGCTTCGGGCACGGCCGATCCCGAACCCTTCATGCCGGAATGCGCGCTGAGCAGATCGTGCGGTCCCCACGCCAAGGCCCCGATGGTAAGCGAGACGTCCACGGCACGTACGCTGAGTTCGAGTCGCCCGGCCGCTCGCTCCTCGGGCGTCAAGCGCACGACGTGCTCCATCCAGTGGCCGAAGACGACGCCGCCCTCGGCGCGGTGCCACACGCCGTCCTCCATGTAGTCGCTCGAATGCTCGGGCGTCCACGCGTACGCCGTGTCGGCGTCGTGCGCCCGCACGCGAAGCGCGAACGGAGCGCGGCTCGGGCCGAGCGCCGCGCCACCGTTGAAGACGTCGAGGCGCCAAACGAGGCGCACTTCAGCGGGCACCGCTTCGCCCGCTTGCGTGTGCGGTAAGTCGACGAGCAGACGCAGCGTGTACGGCGCGCCGAAGCGCTTGTCGCTGCGGATGCTCAACCAGCCTTCGTGCAAGCGCAGCACGTAGCCTTGCCGCGTCACGGGCGCCGCGCCGTCGACGAGCACGCGAGGAGGAGCGCTGACGTGTGGAACGCTCGTCACGACGGCGAACGACGCGGGCTTGTGCGCGACGGACCGCGCGCCCCTCACTTGAGCGGCGTGAGCGAGGCGCAAGCGCTCGGCGTCTTCTTGCAGGCCCGCGCGCTGGGCGTAGTAGCTCGCCAAGCCCGGCTCGGTCGCCGCGAGCGCGTGAACGAGTCGGGTGCGTACGTCCTGACGAACGAGATGCGGCAATTGCCGAGCGAGGGCGACGCGCATGGCCTCGTTGCGAAACAAGTACAGTGGCGGCGCGTCGGAGGGAGCGGTGGCGACGTCGAACGACGGCACGCGCAGGGGCGCTTCCGCTTCCGCTTCCATCAGGATGTGACGTTCGAGCGCTTCGCGCAAAACGTGTCGCGTGCCGTCGGCGCCCGGATGGTCGAGCGCGGCGTCCGCGAGTTGCTCGCCGAATCGTCCGTAGATGACGCTGAGGCGTCCGAGCGCTTCGGTGAGCTCGGCGGGCAGACGATCGATTTCGCTGGTGTACTTGTCGATCGCGGAAGGCGAGGTGAGCGTGTAATCGGCGCCGACGAGGTCGGGCGAGTGCGCGATGAGTTCGCGAAGTTGCGCAGGATTGCCCTCGCTCGTATGAAGCAGGCGGGCGGTGACGGCATGCGCGGCTTCGCTCGACGTGAACGGAAAGTGCGCTTCGAGCACGGGCTGCACGACTTCTTGCGCCAGGGGCGTCACTTCGACGTGGGCGAAGTCGTCGACGTGCAGCATGGCGCGCGAGAGCGGCGTTTGATGCACCGCTTTGCGGCTCAGCAGCAGCATCACCTTGGGATGGCTGGCGGGCGCTTCGAGCAGGAACTCGAGCATCGGCGCGAGGTCGCGCGAGGCGAGGTGCGCGTGGTCCACGACGATCAGGGTGGCGCGTGCCACGCTGCTCAAGGCGACGGCCACCTTGATCATGTCGTCTTCGAGGCTCGACGGGTGCAGCAGCACGTCGGCCAAACTGCTCGCCGCGCTCGGCACTTCGTTTCGCAGCGCCTGCGCGAGCGTCGCGAGCGCGAGCCGACAAGAGCGCTCGCCCGACACTTGCACCGTGAAGGCGTCGAGTTCTTGTGCGAATTCGTTGGCGAGGTCGCTTTTGCCGCAGCCCGCTTCGCCGCTGAGCATCAACAACTGCGGCTTGTGGGCGGCGCGGCGCAGCACGCTTTGCAAGGCCCGTCGCTCCAGCGGACGGTCGAAACGCAAGTCCTCGATGGACAGGGGCGCCGCGCCGAGCGCGGGCTCGGGGACCACGACGGAGGCAGAGGCGTTGGTGTGGGCGACGCGGGCGACGAGTTCGCGCGCGCCCTCTGACTCTCGAAGCGAGGAAGGCTCGCCGTCGAAGGCCGTGGCGGGGGCGTGCGCGTTGCTGATCGGCGACGCTTTCGGCGCGGCGTCGTGCCACACTTCGGGCGAGTTGCCGGGGTGCTCGAAGCCGAGGGCTTCGGCGCGGCTCACGATCGCGCGCGTCGCCCACGCTTGTTGCGCGCGCTGGTGACGCCAGTACATGAGTTGGAGCACATTCTCGATCTGCTCGCTGAACATCCAGCGTTGCTGCTCGACCCACTCTTGGAACATGGGGCTTCCGAGATCCTCGAGGCCGCTGAGCGGCAATCCGCGCAACGCGGCGAGCCACACCGAAAGCTCCTCTTGGTTCAGGTCGCCGTGCTGCTTGGCTTGCCAATCCTGGAAGTCGGTCGTGACGTGATCGAGCGACAGCAATTGACGGCTCGGCGGGAAGATGTGCAGGCCGGCCGAGCGAATGCGCGCGAGCTCCACGCGCAAGTTCTTGCGCGCTTCCACGGTGTTCCACAACAAATCGGCGAGCCGCTCGCGGTGCTGCGGCATCTTCTCGAGTGCGACGTAGGTGATCAGGGCGACCGCTTTGGCCGAGAGGGGAACGAGTTGTCCGTTGAACGTCACGTGGACATGACCCATCAAGTGAATTCGGAGCATACAGCCCCCTTCTAACTTCCAATCGTGCACCGTGATCCTGAATGATCCCGTGTGCCTCTCATGAAGGAATGGTTACGAGATGAACTGAGAAGCGCAGTTATGAGGAGTGTCTGAGCGCTCCTACAATTTGGTTTTGATTATCTGCACACCGGCTTCTGTGCGCACATACATAAAAGGATTGTAACGAGGGATTACCCTTGAACTGATACAGCTTCCATTCAAGCATCGTTGAAGAATTGGAAATATTCGGATCAGATTTGCGATTAGGAACGCCTTCACGCACGATCATTAAACGCTCCCTCGCCGTTCGGGAACATCCTGTTAGCGCGCACGTAACGCCGACCGACGCATCATCGCTCCATTGACGAGCGCCAACGCGTCTCGCAGGAGGCAGAAGTGCGGACAGGAGAACGATTCATCGTAGGAATGCGTGTTCACGTCACCGACTACGCGGCGGCCGCTCGGCAAGTCGTGGATTGGGCGAGAACGCGTGAAAGCAAGGTGGTTTGCGTCGCCAACGTCCACATGGCGATGGAAACGCACGACGACGCGGCGTTTCGGCAGATCGTGAACGCGGCGGACCTCGTCACGCCCGACGGCATGCCGCTCGTATGGAGCCTCAAGGCCTTGGGCGCCAAGACCGCTTCGCGGGTGTACGGTCCGACGTTAACGCTTCACGTTTGCGAAGCCGCCGCCAAGGCGGGCGTCAAGATCGCGTTGTACGGCGGCACGCCCGAAAGTCTGGACGCCTTCGAGGCGACGCTCCAGCAGCGCATTCCCAATATCGACGTGGCCTGCAAGATCGCGCCGCCGTTTCGCCCGCCGACGCCCGAAGAAGACGAGCGCGACACCCGTTTGCTCGCCGAGTCGGGTGCCGGCATCGTCTTCGTGGGAATCGGCTGCCCGAAGCAGGAGCGCTGGATGGCCGCCCACAAAGGACGTGTGCCCGCCGTGATGCTCGGCGTCGGCGCCGCCTTCGACTTTCACTCGGGCCGCGTGAAGCAAGCCCCGGCCGTTTTGCAAAACCTCGGCTTGGAGTGGGCCTTTCGCCTCGCGATGGAACCGCGCCGTTTGTGGCGTCGCTACGCCAAACACAATCCGCGGTTCGTCGCCTTGTTCGCCCGCCAACTTCTCTTGAACGCTCGCACCCTCGCGAAGGAGGAAGCCGCATGACTCGTACCCCTCGATCCCGCACCAAGAAAACTGCCCTGTTGACGGGCGTGACGGGCCAAGACGGCTCGTACCTCACCGAACTGCTGCTCGCCAAAGGCTACGAAGTGCACGGCATCATCCGCCGCGCCAGCACCTTCAACACCGACCGCATCGACCACCTCTACCAAGACCCGCACGAAGCCGACGCGCGCCTCTTCCTCCACTACGGCGACCTCTCGGACTCCAGCGGCCTGCGCATGCTCGTCGAGCGCGTGCAACCCGACGAAGTCTACAACCTCGGCGCGCAAAGCCACGTCAAAGTCTCCTTCGACCAAGCCGAGTACACCGCCGACATCACCGGCCTCGGCACCCTGCGCCTGCTCGAAGCCATTCGCGACTACCGCGACCGCACCGAGCACCACGTCAAGTACTACCAAGCGAGCTCCAGCGAAATGTTCGGCGCCGCCAAGCCCCCGCAAGGCCTGCACACGCCCTTCCATCCGCGCAGCCCGTACGCCGTCGCCAAAGTCTACAGCTACTGGCAAACCATCAATCACCGCGAAGCGTACGGCTTGTACGCCTGCAACGGCATCCTCTTCAACCACGAAAGCCCACGGCGCGGCGAAACGTTCGTGACGCGCAAAATCACGCGCGCCGTCGGCCGCATCAAGATGGGCTTGCAAAAGAAGTTGTACCTCGGCAACCTCGAAGCCAAGCGCGACTGGGGTCACGCCCGTGACTACGTCGAAGCCATGTGGATGATGCTGCAACAAGACGCGCCGCGCGACTACGTCATCGCGACCGGCGAAGCGTACAGCGTGCGTGAATTCGCCGAACGCGCCTTCGAACACGTCGGTTTGCGTTACGAAGACTACGTGGAAGTCGACCCGCGCTACTTCCGCCCCGCCGAAGTCGATTACCTGCTCGGCGACATGCGTGAAACGAGCGAGCACCTCGGGTGGACGCCCAAGACGAGCTTCGAGCAACTCGTGACGGAAATGGTGGAGCACGACCTCGAACTCGCCCGTCAGGAAAAGACCCTCATCGGCGCGGGACACCAAGTGGCCCTCAAAGGCATCGGCGCGCACTGACGCCGAGTTGACGCGAACGAACGAGAAACGAAAGAGAGATGGGCATGGACCGACAGGCCAAAATCTACGTCGCCGGTCATCGCGGCATGGTGGGCGGCGCGCTCGTACGACGGTTGCGTGACGAAGGGTACGACAACCTCGTGACGCGCAGCAGTCGTGAACTCGACTTGCGTGACCAAGCGGCGACCCGGGCGTTCTTCGAGCACGAACGCCCCGAGTACGTGTTCCTCGCCGCCGCGAAAGTCGGTGGGATCCTCGCGAACAGCACTTACCCGGCGCAGTTCTTGTACGACAACTTGATGATCGGCACGAACGTCATTCATGCCGCCTACGAAACGGGAGTGCGCAAGCTGCTCAACCTCGGTTCGAGCTGCATCTACCCGAGGTTGGCGCCGCAACCGTTACAGGAAGACGCGCTCTTGACGGGACCGTTGGAAGTCACGAATCGCGCGTATGCCGTCGCGAAAATCGCGGCGATCGAGTTGTGCGATCACTACCGCGCGCAGTACGGCTGCGACTTCGTGAGCCTCATGCCGACGAATTTGTACGGACCGGGCGATAACTTCGACCTCACGAGTTCGCACGTCCTGCCGGCGTTGCTGCGCAAGATGGTGGACGCCAAGGAGCGAGGCGCGGTCAGCGTGGACGTGTGGGGCTCGGGGCGTCCGATGCGCGAGTTTCTGCACGTCGATGACCTCGCCGACGCGTGCTTGTTCGCGATGCGGCACGTGTCGGAAGCGGGACCGATCAACGTCGGGACGGGCGTGGATCTTTCGATCGGGGAGCTGGCCGCGTTGATCGCGGACGTGGTGGGGTTCGAAGGGGCGTTGGTGTTCGATGCCAGCAAGCCGGACGGCACGCCGCGGAAGTTGCTGGACGTGGGTCGCTTGGCGGCGTTGGGATGGCGCGCGAAGATCGAGTTGCGTGACGGCGTGCAGCGAACCCTTCACTGGTATCTCAACCACCGAGAAGAACGGTTGGCAAGAACTTGACGCAGGCGACGCGCGTACAAGCCGTCAAAGGCGAACGAGCGTCATCAGGAAGCGGCTTCGCGCGTCGCTCGTGGCGGCGCGGCTTGAAGCGCAGACGGGCGGCCCGTTTATGAGCTCATGGCGATCGAGCAAAATTCTGGTCACGGGCACGATCGACGAGATCGGCCGAACGCTCGTGCACAACTGGCGTGAACGCGGATACGAGCAGGTCGTCACGTACACGGCACCCAACGTAAATTTGCGTGACAAACGCGTCGTGAACACGTTCTTCGAGCGAGAGCTTCCCGACGTCGTGGTCGTGTTGTCGCCGAAGGTCAGCGCCGCGCCGAGGCGATCGCTGTCGCGCGCCTTGTGGCTGCGTCACAACCTCCTGACCGCCACGAACGTCATTCACGCCGCGTACTTGTACGACGTCGAGAAACTGCTTTACATCGACTGCGGCCTCACCTGCTTCGACTCGTTCACGTTCCACGGGCAAAGCGGCGCGTGGGCGGCGAGCGAGGACGCGCGGCGTCTCGCCGACGTCGCGGGCAGCGCGGCGGCGGCCTTGTGCGACAGCTACCGCTCTCAGTACGGCTGCAGCTTCACGAGCGCGTTCATCGGCAACTTGTACGGTCCGGGCGTGAACTTCGCGCCGGAAGATCGACACGTCGTCGCGACGCTGCTGCGGGAAGTGGCGCGCGGCAAGCGCGTCGGATCGCCCTCCGTTGAAGTGCGGGGACGAGCCGACTGGACGTGCGATCTGCTGCACGTCGAGGACTTCGTGGACGTGTGCACCACCTTGCTTCAAGACGAAGCGCGGGCGGGCACGGTGTCCGTCGAGCCCGCGCGGCGTTACAGCGTGAGCGAGGTGGCCGCCGAGGTACGACGCGCCGTTGGGTACGACGGTGAAATCCTGTTCGACGACGTCGGTCCGCCCGACCTCGCCCCGATGACCTCGCCGCTCGCGTCGCGCCTCGATTGGACGCCGCGCATCACCTTGCCCGATGGCTTGTCGTCGACGCTTCAATGGTTTTTGCGGCAGACGGCGCTGTCGGAATTGAACTGACGATCTTCGAGGAGCAGGAGGACCGAGACAACCTCGGTCCTCCTGCTCGCTCGTTTCCCGCGCCCTTTCTCACGGGCGCCGAAGTGCGCGAGAAACGCCTAAACACTGTGTGAAGCAGCATAATTTATCATCCTGTTACGCCTCTCTTCTTACCCTGGCTTCGAACATCCGCCTCGCTCGACCGCGAGGACTCTCGGAATACAGGCGAACAAAAGGAGAACAAGATGCGAGAAATCAAGCCGTTCAAAGTGGCGATCGTTGGCACCGGCTACGTGGGCTTGGGCACGGCCATCATGCTGGCGTACCTCGGCCATGACGTCGTCGGTCTCGACGTGGACGCCGCGAAAGTCGACATGCTGCGCCGAGGCCAGCTTCCCATCTACGAGCCGGGCCTCGCCGAACTGATGCAGCAGGCGGGCGAGCGCTTGCGCTGGACGACCGACTACGCCGAAGCGATTCCCGAGGCGGACGCGATCTTCATCTGCGTCGGCACTCCGCCGCAAGCGGACGGGCGCCCCGACTTGAAGTACGTGGCGGAGGCCGCGCGTTGCATCGCCCGCAACCTCAACGGCAAGGTGCAAGTCGTGGTGAACAAGAGCACCGTTCCCGTCGGTACGGGCGACTGGGTCGCCCGCCTCATCGAGGACAACGCCCTCGAATACCACGCCAACCGCTACTTCGTCGTGAGCAACCCCGAATTTTTGCGGGAAGGCACGGCCGTGCACGACTCGTTGTACCCGGACCGCATCGTCGTCGGCGGAGAACACGAGGAGGGCGTCAAGCGTCTCGTGGAACTGTACGCTCCGCTGCTCGAGCAAAGCTTCGAAGCGCCCGAGTTCGCGCCACGCCCGCAAGCCTACACGCGGCCCGCGCTCGTCACGACCAGCCTTGGCAGCGCCGAGATGATCAAGTACGCCGCGAACGCCTTCTTGGCGCTCAAAATCAGCTTCGCGAACGAAGTCGCGAACCTTTGCGAGCACGTCGACGCGGACATCGAGGAAGTCGTGCGCGGCATTGGGTGCGACGCGCGCATCGGTCCGCGGTTCCTCGCGGCGGGCGCCGGTTGGGGCGGTTCGTGCTTCGGCAAGGACACGGCGGCCTTGATCAGCACGGGCGCCGACTACGGTTACGACATGCCGATCTTGCAAGCGGCCGTGACCGTCAACACGCGTCAACGGCACGTTGCGATCACGAAGCTGCAACGCCACCTTCGCCGCCTCAAGGGCAAGCGCGTCGCGGTGCTCGGCATGGCCTTCAAGCCCGGAACGGACGACTTGCGTGACGCGCCCGCGTACGACTGCATCGCGCGTCTCGTCGACCTCGGCGCCACGGTCGTCGCCCACGATCCGATCGCCATGGACCGTGCGCGCCGCGAGTGGGCGAACCTCGAGTACGAGGAAGCGCCGACTGCTCAAGCGGCCCTCAAGGGCGCGGACGCCGTGCTCGTGATGACCGAATGGCAAGAGTACAAAGACCTCGATTGGTCGGCGGCGTGCCGCCTCATGCGCAACCGCCTCGTGATCGATTTGCGCGGCGTCGTGACGAGCGCTCCGGCCGCGACGGTCGTGGAACGCGTGGGCCGTCCCAGCTTGGGCGCGCCTCAAGACACCACACTCGCCGAGGGCGTCGCGTGAACATCTTGGTGACTGGAAGCGCAGGCTTCATCGGGAGTCACCTGACGAGCCGCTTGCTGAACGACGGCCACGCCGTCATTGGCGTCGACAACTACATCAGCGGGCAACGCGCGAACACCAAGCGCTTCTTCGATCATCCCCGTTTCAGATTCGTTGAAGCCGACGTTTCGCTCGGCATGCCCGACACGCACGAATCGCTCGACTACGTTCTTCACTTCGCGAGTCCCGCGAGCCCGCCTCACTACCAGCAGCATCCCATCGAAACGCTGATGGTGGGCGCGCAAGGAACGCAAAACGCCCTCGAACTCGCTCGCCGTCACGACGCCAAGTTCCTGCTCGCGAGCACGAGCGAAGTTTACGGCGACCCGAACGTTCACCCGCAGCCCGAAAGTTACTGGGGTCACGTGAATCCGAACGGGATCCGGTCGTGCTACGACGAAGCCAAGCGTTACGCGGAAGCGATCACGATGGCGTACCACCGTTACCACGGGCTCGACACGCGCATCGTGCGCATCTTCAACACGTACGGTCCGCGCATGCGCCACGACGACGGGCGCGTCGTCACGAACTTCGTCCATCAAGCGCTCGCCGGAGAGCCCCTCACCGTTTACGGCGACGGGCAGCAGACGCGCAGCTTTCAATTCGTCGACGACTTGATCGAAGGCGTCACGCGGCTCATGAGCGTGAGGCACCACGAGCCCGTCAACATCGGGAATCCCGACGAGTACACGGTGCTGGAGTTCGCGCAGATCATTCGCGACTTGATCGATCCCAGCCTCGACATCATTCACCGCCCCATGCCGCAAGACGATCCGCGGCAACGGCGGCCCGACATCACGCTCGCGAAGTCCTTGCTGAACTGGGAGCCGCGCGTGACCTTGCGCGAAGGCCTCGCGCGAACCATCGAAGGATTTCGCGAAGACCGCCGTCTGCTCGAATCGAGCGATCGTCGCGGGTGGCGACCCTTGACGTTTCACGTGGCAGGTGAAGGATGAACAACGGTGTGTGCGCGATCATCGTGACCTTCAATCGCAAGCACAAACTCGTCGAGTGTCTTCGGCGTGTCGAGGCCCTGACCGTTCGGCCGCAGCACGTCCTCGTGGTGGACAACGCTTCCACCGACGGGACGGGCGACGTCGTCCGAGAGCAGTTTCCGCACTTCGACCTCCTGACGCTCGACCATAACGTCGGCGGCGCGGGCGGCTTCTCGGCGGGCATGCGGCGCGCGTACGCGGCGGGCTTCGAATACGTGTGGTTGTTCGACGACGACGCCTTCGCCGATCCCGCCTGCTTGGAGCGTCTGCTCGCCGAAGCGCCCCACGCGGACGTCGTCGTGCCGATGCAAATCGATCAAGCGGGCCGTCGGTACGGCGTCTATCACTGGGACAACGGAACGGTCGAACTCGACAAGGACCGCGCCCGCGTGTTCGACGTCGACGTCTTCGCGTTCGTCGGGCCCTTGATGCCGCGTCACGTCATCCAAGCGATCGGGCTGCCGCGAGAAGACTTCTTCATCTGCGCCGACGACCTGGAGTACTCCCTGCGCATCAAGAACGCGGGCTTTCGCACGGTGTGTGTCGCCGACGCGGTCTTTCACCACGATTACGGCGGCAACACCGTGACCGTGAAGCGCTGGCGCCTCACGAGCATCCGCCGCACGTCTCCCGCGTGGAAGAACTACTACAACACCCGCAACGACATCCTCATCGCGCGCACCCTCGCGCCGCAGCAGACGTTGCCGTACGTCACGCACCTTCTTCGCAAGCACGTGCGCTCCTCGCTCGGCGAAGCCGTGTTCGACGTGGACTTCGCGCAGAAGTGGAAGTACACGACGCTCGGCGTGGTCGACGGCGTGCTCAACCGTTCGGGCAAGCGGCTGGATCCGGCGTCGTTGCGAGCGAAGCGGCCATGACGCGCAAACTTCGCGTGCTGTTCGTCTTCCAAAGCTTGGAGGGGCGCGGGCCCGAACGCGTGGCGCTCAACATCGTCTCGCACCTCGACCGCTCTCTCTTCGAGCCGAGCCTGTGGGTGCTCAAGCCCGACGAGGATCTTCGCGCGGACGTTCCGAGCGACGTGCCCATCGACGTGGCCCTCGCCGACGGAGCGCGCATTCGGCAGCAACTGCCGCGCATGTGGCGCTCGCTCGTGAAGCGCGCACGTGAAGCGGACGTCATCGTCGCGACGGTCGAACTGTTACCGACGTACCTCGCCTTCGCGGCGGGCGTGGCCGCGCGCAAACCGGTGCTCGGCTGGGTCCACAACCAGATGGACCGAGTGTTCGCGGCCTTTCCGAAGTGGAACTTTCACGCGTCGAAGTTCGTGTATCGCCGTCTCGCGCGCACCGTTTCGGTGTCGCAGGGAGTGCAGGACACCTTGCGGCGATTGCAGGACTTGCCGTCCGATCGCCTGCTCGTCTTGCACAATCCCCAGAACCTTCGGGCCATCGAAGCGCGCCGTGACGAGGCGTTGCCCGACTGGGCGGCGTTCATGAGCGAGCAGCCCACGATTCTCGCCGCCGGTCGCTTGACGCACCAAAAGGGCTTCGATTTGCTGATCGACGCGCACGCCCGCCTGCGCGAGCGAGGATCGCGGCACAACCTCGTGATTCTCGGGCGAGGCGAGCTTCACGACGAGCTCAAGCGTCAAGCGAGCGACCTCGGCGTGGCCGACAGCGTGTTCCTGCCCGGCTTCACCGCCAATCCGTACGCGTTCATGCGTCACGCGACCGCCTTCGCACTCTCTTCTCGTTACGAGGGGCTGGTCGGGGTCGTCGTGGAGGCGATGGCGTGCGGCTTGCCGGTCGTGGCCTTCGATTGTCCGTCGGGCACCGCCGAGTTGCTGCAAGACGGTCGTTGTGGGCTGCTCGCGCCTCCCGAGGACGTGTCGGCACTCGCCGACCGCTTGGGCGAGGTGCTGCGAGACGAGAAGTTGCGCCGTCATCTGTCCGAGCAGGGAACTCGCCGCGCGCTCGACTTCGCGCCGGAGCGCATCGTGCCGCAGTGGGAGCAGTTGCTGGCGGACGTCGTCGTCAGTCCTGCCGTTCACCGCGTGTCCACGCTCAACTCGTCGTTGTGACGTTCGCCTCCGGGCGCAGGCATCGAAGGCGCGGCTCGATGCCTGCGCCTCGCTGACTCGTCCATGAGAAGTTTCCTGATCTTTCCGAGTCCGCGTGTGTCACCTACGAACGCGTCGTTCGGATCATAGTGAGAAACGCATCGGAGACACCTCTATCCTCGCTTCCCCGCTTCCTCACCGACTGCTCAGGAGATCGTATGCACGTTCGACTTGCCTTGCTCGCTTTGCCCCTCGTCCTCGCCGCGTGCGGCAGCCCTGCTCTCGACGCGCCCGGAGATCCTTACGCGGACGGCGTGAGCCACGCTTGGTCGGACGGTGCGGGCCTCACCTCGTCCGGCGCTGTCAAGCCCGCGTCGACGCGTGACTTGCGCGGCACCGTCTTTCTCGGTTCGCTCACGTGGGCCTCGGCCAGCAACGGGTGGGGTCCGATCGAGAAGGACGTGAGCAACGGCGAGTCGGCGGCAGGCGACGGCCGTCGGTTGTCCATCGACGGGCGAAAGTTCGCCAAGGGCCTCGGCATGCACGCGGACGCGCGCGTCACGTACCGGCTCGGAGGTGCGTGCCGAACCTTCGCGGCCTTCGTCGGCATCGACGACGAAGTCGGAAATCGCGGAAGCGCCGTCTTCCGCGTGCTCGCCGACGGAACGTTGAAGTTCGACAGCGGCGTGCTGCGCGGCGCGGACGGCGCCAAGAGCGTGAACGTCGACGTGAGCGGCGCGCGCGAAGTGACGCTCGTCACGACGGACGCGGGCGATGGCATCGCGTACGATCACGCCAACTGGGCCGACGCCCGAGTAGCGTGCACGGGCGGTTCGACGTTCGTGTCCTCGCCGCCGAGCGGGAGCCTCGACTCGTCGTTCGCCACCATTCAAGCGGACTTCGCCGTGCGCGACACGGCCGTGCAGCCCGACGGCAAGCTGCTCGTGCTGGGCCACTCGTCGGATCTCAACAGCCTCGGCTACGTCATCGCGCGCTACAACGCCGACGGAACGCCCGACCTCGCCTTCGGCACGAACGGCCGCACGACGCTGAGCGTCGGTTCGCTCAACTACGCGGCGAGCATCGCGGTGCAATCCGACGGCAAGATCGTCGCGTCGGGTCGAAGCGAGTTTCCCAAGCCCCTGCCCGATATCGGAGCGCAAGTCGTCGACGTCGTCATGCGGCTCACGGCGAGCGGGCAACGCGACGTGACCTTCGGTTCGAACGGCGTCGTTATTCTCGGCCGCGCGTCGGGCAGCTCGCTCGACCTCGCGTCGCAACCCGACGGCAAGATGCTGCTCGTGCAAGGCGCGCCCTTCTCGGTCTTGCGACTGCTGCCCGACGGAACCCGCGACTTCGCGTTCGGCCCGAACGGTCGCGTGGACCTCTCGTTCGACGTTCCGAGCGGCGAGACCGTGGCGAGTTCCGAAGCGACGCGCGTCGCCTCGCAAAGCGACGGGCGCATCGTGCTGAGCGGCGTGCGGCGCTTGCAGAACACCGATGGGTCCACGCGCAGCGAGTGGCTTGTAGCGCGCTTGACGTCGAACGGCACGCTCGACTCGTCGTTCGACGCGGACGGCCGTCTCGTGGCTTTCGACGATTCCCTGCACGCGGCGCGGCTCACGGATCTCGTCGTCGGCGCGAACGGAGACGTCGCGCTCGGCGGTCAGGATCACGGCGGTTCGTGCGTCGGGGCGGCGCTGCACAACGACGGAGCGCTCGCGTTCCGAATCGGGCCGGACGTGTCGTTCGTCGGGTACGGCAACGCGAGCCTCGCGTACCAAGCCGACGGGCGCCTGCTCGTCGCTTGCCAGCCCGTCAACGTGGCGGCTTCGCAAGGGCCGCTGGTATCGCGCGTGAATGTCGACGGAACGCTGGATACCGCGTTCGGCACGAACGGCTCGCGCACGGTGGGAGACGCGGGCGGTGTCCTCGTGCAGCCCGGCGGCAAGATCGTCGTGGGATGGCAGACGATCACGCGCTTGAATCCGTGACGCGCTGACCGCGCCACGAATTCAAGCCCTGCCTTTCACGGATCGCGGATGGGTCTCGAGGCGCTCCTCGTGTCGAAGAGCGCCGAGGCCTGACGTTGCTCGAGGGCCGCGAAGTACGCCAGGTACGCGTCGGCGACGACGTCCGGCTCGAATTGCCGCAGATGAGCTTGCAGCGCGGCTTCCTCTTGAGGCGTTCGCGGCGGGTCGTTCAGCGCGCCCAGGAGTTGCGCGCCGAACGCGTCCGCGTCCCCGACGGGCGCCAAGCGTCCGAAGACGCCGCCTTGCAGAATTTCGTTCGGGCCGCTGCAGCAGTCGGTGGACACCACGCGGCAACCGCACGACAAGGCTTCCACGAGCACGTTTCCGAAGCCTTCCCAGCGAGACGGAAAGGCGAACACGCGCGCCGCGCGCAAGTACGCTTGCGGGCGCTTCGTGAACGGCACGATCTGCACGCGGTCGCCGAGGTTCGAGGCGTCGATGTGCGCTTGCAGCCGTTCTCGCTGCGAACCCGATCCGACGATCAGCAGACGCGCGTTCGTCGCGGGCGCGATGCGGGCGAAGGCCGAGATCAGCGTGAAGTGGTCTTTTTGCGCTTCCAAGCGACCCATGGACACCACCAGGGGACGCGTGTCGTCCACGAGCCAGGGATGCTCGGGCTCCACGGGCGGAGTCGCGTCCGGAGTGATGCGCGCGGGATTGTAGACGACTTTGATGTCGCCGGGTTGAAGGTCGCACGTCTCGACGAGGATGTCCGCGACGCCCTTGGAGATGGCGATGACTCCATCGGCGAATTTGTACGTGACCTTCGCGATTTCGTACGCGACTTTGATGAGCTTGGGCTCGACCGCGTAATTCTCGCTGAGGTTGTTCGCCTCACGCACGACGAGGACGGCGGGCGACCGCGCGAGCCAACGAGCGGCGATGGCGTACACGTTGACGTGCACGAGCGTGCTCAGCAGGTAGTCGGGACGGTGG
Source organism: Deinococcus yavapaiensis KR-236 (assembly GCF_003217515.1). Classification (NCBI taxonomy): domain Bacteria; kingdom Thermotogati; phylum Deinococcota; class Deinococci; order Deinococcales; family Deinococcaceae; genus Deinococcus; species Deinococcus yavapaiensis. The sequence goes on from NZ_QJSX01000002.1 coordinate 136,422, forward strand.
CGGCGCAAGAAGCGCACGAGGGGCAGGAGCGCCGTCGCGGTGCGCTTGGTGCCGAGCGTTTCGACGCGAACGTTCGCGTCGACGAGGTTGAAGTACACGCCTTTGTCCTCGGCGAGCACGATCGTGACGTCGTGCCCTCGACGCGCGAAGGTGTTGGCGAGGACGATCATCATCTTCTCGGCGCCGCCGCCTGCGAGGTCGTGCAAGAACAGCAGGATGCGCTTGGGGCTCTGCGGGGTACGCGTCATGGTGGCCGTTTCATTCATGAGCGACCTCAGTCCGAACTCCGAGCGGAGCGAAGGCGAGCTGGCACGCGCCGCAAAGCGCCGCGCAGCATGTGTTGCAACTCGTTGGGCGGCCCGAACAGGACGAGCGCGCCCAGGACGAGGCCGCCGACGGCTCCTTCGAGCGCGAACAACGCGAACGGTGGAACGCCCGAAGCGCGCGATACGGCCGCGACCATCCACAAGACCGCGCCCATGAGAAGCCCGCTCGCGCCACCCCACGCGTAAGAACCGATGATGTGCCGCGTGCCGTCGCCGAGGATGCGGCGCGCGACCCACTCGAACGCGAGCGACCGCACCACCGAGGCCGCAACGAGCACCCACGCGAACGAGAGGACGTCGCCGCCGAGCGCGAACACGAGGGCGAACGCGCCGAGCAAGATCACGAAGTACACGGCTTGAATGAGCATCCGGGCGCGCAGGCGCGCCGTCGCTTCGGCGAGCACGGCGGACAGACCGCTCAGGACGGCGAAGGGCATGAACAGCGCGAAGGCCTGCACGATGGGCGTGGCGCCGATGAACTGCGCGCCGAGCATCACGAGGACGATTTCTCGGGCGCACACGAAGATGCCGGCGGCGGCGGCGAACATGATGACGGCGAGCGCGCGCAACGCCGAGAGGTACGCGCTTTGCAGGCGCGCCGCGTCCGTCTGGATGGCGCTGAAGGAAGGGGCGAGGACGCGCGTGAGGCTGCGCGCGAAGTTCTGCGAGGGAACCGTGACGGTGTTGAACGCTCGGTTGTACAACCCGACCGCGGACGAGTCGAACCAGCGGCTCGCGAGGAACGTGTCGAGGTTGTTGCTGAGGTAGTCGAGGAAGTTGACGACGGTGATTTTGCTGCTGAAGGAGATGATGCCGTGGAAGTCGTCCCGGCGAATCGTCAAGCGCAGCGAGTGACGCGAGTAAGCGTAGGCGATCGTGGCTTGAATGCCGGCTTGCGCGAGGGCGCTGATCGGCAAGCTCATCGCGCCGTAGCCGAGGGCGGCGGCGCCGAGGCCGATCACGCCGTGACCGACGATGTAGGACGTCAGTTCGGCGATGACGAGCGGGCGGAATTTGAGGTCGCGCCGCAAAAGGCTCGTCGAGACGATGATGGACGCGCTCAGCAGGTAAGTGCAGGCGTAACCTCGCACGACGGCCGTGACCTCGTCATTGTGCGCCAGTTGTCCCGCGAACGGCGCGAGAAGCCAGCCGAGCGCGGTCGCGACCGCGCCGAGCAGCATGGCCATCGTGAAGGCGGCGCGAACGTCTCGCTCGGAAAGGTTGGGCCGTTGAATGAGCGCGAGCCCGATGCCGAGGTCCGTGATGAAGAGGCCGAGGCGTTGCAGCGCCATGGCGGGCGCGACGACGCCGAACGCGTGCGGTGAGAGAAGACGGGCGAGCACGGCCGAGAACACGAGCTGGAGCGCGATGCCGACGAACAACGAGAAGTAGCTCCACTTGATCGCCGTGACGGTCTTGGCTTTGAGGTCGCTCATGACGCGCCCGCACCGCCTTGACCGCGCGCCGTGGCGTACGCGTGTTCGTGCGCGACGCGACGAGAACGGTGAAGCACAACAGGAAGGAATGGAAGATGAGCCGACCTCATGGATGCGCAGCATAGAAGGCGGCGCGTTACCCGAAGGTAAATTGACGGCGCTGGCGCAATTCTAAAGACCTCATAAAGTTCTTTTGCCGCAATCTTAGAGAATAGAAAGATGATAGGACCACTTAATGAAGCTGCTGCATCTTTGTTTTAGAAGACCCTTTCTCATATGATGCGTCCAAGCCTAAAGATCAGCTCATTAAGTATCTTTAAAGTAATTTCAGATGAAGGAAGACGAACCCTTTCTTCAATCCTTTCTTACTTAGTCGGCTCGCGACGTCCCTAGCCCTACCACTTTCCTGCTTTCCTGGAGACTTCATGTCCTTGTTCCCCGCTCGCGCTCGCCTCTTGCCTTCCCTCGGTCTCGCCGTCCTCACCCTCACCCTCGCCGCGTGCGGACAGCAAGGCGTTCCCTCGGCACCGATCGCCAAGACGCCGACTGCCACGATCGACTCCGTCTACGACGGAACGGACCGTTCGTGGGCGCTCGCGGCGCCTGAAGCGCGTGTCGTCGACAAGACCGTGCGTGCGCAGCTCGTGAACGGCAACAGCGACCTCAGCGCCGAACCGTTCGTCACGGCGACGAACGGCTGGGGCCCGGTCGAACGAGACAAGAGCAACGGCGAGTGGGCCGCAGGCGACGGCCGCGTTCTCACGATCGGCGGGCAGACCTTCGCCAAGGGAATCGGGACGCACGCGGGCTCCACGGTCACGTTCAACCTCGGCGCGAAGTGCACCACGTTCACGGGCGGCGTCGGCATCGACGATGAAGTCGGCAGCCTCGGAAGCGCGGTCTTCCAGATTTACGGCAACGGCGTGAAGTTGTACGACAGCGGCGTCGTGCGTGGCACGGACCTCGTGAAGACCTTCAGCGTGAACGTCTCGGGCGTCAACGAGCTCAAACTCGTCGTGACCGACGCGGGCGACGGCGTGAACTACGACCACGCCGACTGGGTGAACACGGTGCTCGGCAACTGCAACGTCACGCCCAGCACGACGATCCAGTACAGCGGTCCCATCGTCATCAAGCAGGGCGGTACGTACACCGGCAACTGGGAAAGCCTCAACCCCGACGTGCCTGCCGTGTCCGTCCAAACCGACCAGCCCGTCACGATCGTGAACTCGAACATCCGTGGCCGCGGCGACCTCATCCGCGGTTGGTGGATGGACCTCACGGTGCGCAACACCAACGGCTACGGCCTCAACCCGAACCGTTACGACTTGCACGCGGGCCGCTTCGTGGCCGCCGAGAACCTCAAGAACCTCGTGCTGGAAAACAACTTGCTCGACAACACGGGCGGCATCTACATCAACGTCTTCAACGGCAGCGCCGCCGCCGGACAAACGGTCAAGATCCTGCGGAACAAGGTGAAGAACATCAACGGCCGCAAGAGCGACGGTGCGAACGGCTACCTCAACACCGGTTACTACCTGCAGTTCGTGCAGATGTCGAAAGTTCGCGACATCGCCAACGCCGAAATCGGGTGGAACGAAGTCATCAACGAGCCGAACAAGAGCTTCCTCGAAGAGAACATCAACCTCTACGCGACGAGCGGCACGGCGGCGAGCCCCATCCGCATCCACGACAACTTCATCAAGGGCGCGTACGCCATCAACCCCTCCACGAACACCCAGTACTCCGGCGGCGGCATCCTTGTCGGCGACGGCAGCATGGACGGCCCGGGTTCGGTCGGCGCGTACGTGGACGTCTACCGTAACCAAGTCGTCAGCACGTCCAACCAGGCGTACGCCATCTCCGGCGGCCACGACCACCGCTTCTTCGAGAACCGCGCCGTCTCCAGCGGCCGTCTGCCCGACGGCTCCATCATCGCGGCGCAAAACGTCGGCGCGTACGTGTGGGACGCCATGAACGGCGCCGGAGTCGGCATCTGGTACAACAACACGCTGCGTGACAACCTCATCGGCTGGACGCGAATCAACAGCGCTGGCACGACTTGGTTCAACAACTACTGGCTGCCTTCGTGCACGACCGCGCTGTGCTACAACAACCAGAACTGGAGCGGCGCCGTCACGCTCGACACCGAAGCGCAAGAGTATCAAGTGTGGCTGAACAAGCTCACGCAAAATGGCGTCGCCGTCGGCCCTCGCTGAGCTTCCCACTCATCTGAACTTTCAATGAAGGCGGGCCCGCACGTTTATCGTGCGGGCCCGCCTTCGACTTTACGCTGCTGTAACGCCGCCTCCCAGATACTGCGGGCGCACTCAGTTCGAGTGATCGCGTCGTGAAGCCCCGAAGCGACGCCGCAGCGATCAGTCGCCACCGCGAACATCGCATGACAAGGAGCGTGAAGGATGTCTCAGCCGTTGGAATTTCAAGCAGCGCCGGACGAAGGCTACCGCCTCGTGACCGCGCTACGCCGCTTCGCCCTCCCGATTCTCGGCGCGACCCTGCTCGCCGGAGCGGGCGGATACCTGCTCGCGAAGCGCAACGCGCCCGTCTACCAGGCGTCCAGCACGATCATGATCGCGTCCGGTGACGGGAACGGCGTGTTGCGCGACACCGTCGTCACGTCGTCGCCCCCGTCGGCCAGCGCCGTCATGCAAGCTTTGCGCAGCCAGCCCGTCGGCGAAGACATCATTCGGCGTCTGCCGGACTCCGGCTTGTCAGACGACCGCGTGCAGTTCCTGCAAAACAGCTTGCGCAACCGCATCAGAAACGGTAACTCCCCGCTCACCGCCGAAGCCGCCAACTCGGGCGATCAAGGCAACGTGATCATCGTGCGCGCTTACGCCAGCACGCCGCTCAACGCGCAAGCCCTGGCCAACACGGGCGTGGCGGCCCTGCTCGCTTGGGACGCCGGTCGCGCCGGACGCCGCTTGGAGCAAGTGCGCGCCAGCATCGAACGCCAACTCGAGGCGCTCAACCGCGCCGACCTTCGCGACAACCTCGTTCCCACTGAAGAAGGCGCCCTCAACAGCGACGCCCGCGCCGACGCCCGCTCTCGCCTGGTCCGAGATCTCGCGCTCATCGACACCCTCAGGACCTCCACCGTCACCAGCCTCGACGTCGTCGCGCCGGCCACCGTACCCAGCACGCCGATCTCGCCGCAACCCGGACGCAACGCGCTCCTCGCCGCGTTGCTCGCGCTCCTCGCCGCGTCCGGAGCGGCCGTCCTGATCGACGCGTTGCGTCGCCGCGTGGACTCGGAGCGTGACGCCGCGCGTTGGGGCCTGCCCGTCTTGGGGCAATTGTCGCGCCTCGATCCGCAGCAGTTGCAAGAAGGCGTCCTTCGCGCCGCCCACGAAGGCGGCTGGGCCCAAAGCTTGGGCTTCACGCGCGTGAATTTGCTCGCGCAACTTGCGCCGCACGCGTCTCGCCGCGTCGTCTTCTCCAGCTTGCGCGGCGGCGAAGGCGCCAGCAGCGTCACGGCCGCCGTCGCCACGGCGTTGGCGGCGGGCGGTCAACGCGTCCTCGTCGTGGACGCCGATCCGCAGGGGCATCGTCAACTCGACGTTTGGGGCGGCTCGAACCGCGGTGTGTGGCGTGACGTCGCGATCGGCCGCGCGGAGGACAACGGTCAAGTCGCGGTGACGCCGCAAAGCGAGGAGACGCGCGTGCTCGCCGTGACGACCCGCGTGGACTTGCTGCTCGCCAACGCTTCGGACGGCTCGAGAATCGCCGACGTGCGCGCCGTGCTCGCCTCGTTGAGCCAAGCGTACGACGTCGTCTTGATCGACGCGCCTCCCGTGCTGCAATCGGCCGACGCGCTCGAACTCGCGCCGCTCACCGAAGGACTCGTGCTCGTCGTGGAAGCCGCCTCCACGACCGACCAGGACGTGGAGCGCGCGTTGCGTCACGTCAAGCTCGTCGGGGGCCGCGTGCTGGGAATCATGCTGAACAAAGTGTCGACGTCGAGCGACATCAGCGTTAAGATTCCGTCACTGAAGCAACGCTCGGCCCTGAAGTCCGCCAAGTCGATGACGCCTTAACGCGAATCTCGACAGCAGAGAAGATGCGGTAGCGCTGCCGGGAGGAAGCAACCGATGCGAAGACACAAGAAAAAACGAATTTTACCCTCAATGATCAAAGGTGTCCTGCTCGTCGCGGCGTTCACGAGCGTCGAGGACGTGGCCGACGCGCAAACGAGCAATCAAACGATCAAGTTCAGCGGTCCCATCACCATCACCAAAGGCGGCACGTACCGCGGCAATTGGCGCAGTCTCAGCCAGCGCGTGCCCGCCGTCACGATCGCCACGAGTCAACCCGTCATCATCGAGTACTCCAACATCGAAGGTCGCGGCACCTTGATCTACAGCGCCTTCAAGCAAGCCGACGTCACCGTCCGCAACTCGCGCGCCGTGGCCTTGTACCCCAATCGGACCATCGGCTGGTACGCGTTCCCCGGACGCTTCATCCACTTCGAGGAGTTCCACAACGCCCGAATCGAGAACAACGAGTTGGTCGGCACCTCCGGCATGTACTTCCGAGGCTTTCTCGGCAACCCCGCCAAAGGCCAGACGATCAAGGTGCTGCGCAACCGAGCGCGCAACATCGACGGACGGTACAGCATCGGCAACGGCCAGTGGTCGAAAGATCAGCACCGCCTCGTGCAATTCGTGCAATTCAACGGCATTCGCGGTCTTCCAAACGCGGAAATCGCCTGGAACGAAATCATCAACGAGCCGGGCAAGAGCCGCGTCGAAGAGAACATCAGCATGTACGTCTCCGGTGGAACCGCCAAGAGCCCGATCCTGATCCACGACAACTACATCCAAGGCGCCTTCGCGGCGCGGCCCGAAACGATGACGTACTCCGGCGGAGGCATGAACCTCGGAGACGGCAGCTCGAAGACCGTCGCGGGCGCCGCCGCGTTCATTCGGGCGTACAACAACCAGATCATCGGAACGACGAACATCGGAATCGCCGTGTCGGCCGGTCACGACATCGAGGTGTACAACAACCGCATCGTTTCCAGCGGCTACTTGCCGAGCGGTCGTACCGCCCACGCGCAAAACGTCGGTATTTACATCTGGGATATGCCGGGTGACACCAAACGCGGCACGTTCTTCAACAACGTCGCGCGCAACAACCTCGTCGGCTACGGCACGCCCCTGCGAGGACGCGGCACGCAAAATCCGTACTGGCTGCCCAATTGCGCCCGCGACGCGCGCGGCGCGAGCCGCTGCGTCGCCAACGCCACGATGAAAGGGCCCATCACGATGACGATGGAACGCCAAGAATTCGACCGTTGGCAAGCCAAGGTAAAAGCGGCGGGTTTACGCGTCGGGCCGAGCGCCGCGCCAAAGCGTTAACGCCGAGAAGGTGATGTACGTGAGCAGAGTTTTCTCTAAAGATTTAACGCTGACGTTGCGCCGTGTTCGTCACACTCGTACCATGAAATCGTTGTTTGCGGCCGTTGTCGTGCTGACTTCGACGCTCTCCCTCTCGCTCGCTGCTCAAGCCGACCAGCAAAAGAACATCACGTACGACAAGCCGATCGTCATCACGAAAGGCGGGACGTACCGAGGCAATTGGCAAAGCCTCGATCCGGACGTCGCGGCGGTCACCGTTCGCACGAGCGAGCCCGTCGTCATCGAGTACAGCAACATCCAAAGTCGCGGCAACCTCATCGACTCGCGGTACGTTCGCGCCAACCTCACGGTGCGGCACACGCGCGGCATCGGCCTCAACCCGGCCCGCCCGCTGAGCGAGAACCGCCATCCCGGCCGCTTCCTGCACCTCGAAGAGTTCGAAAGCGCGCGGATCGAGAACAACTACATGGAGGGCACGTCCGGGATCTACTTTCGCTCGTTCTTGGGGAACGCCAAGCTCGGGCAAACGATCACGGTCGTGCGCAACCAAGTGCGCAACATCGACGGCAGGAAAAGCGTGGGCGCCGACCAGTTCTCGGCCGAGAAGTACTACCTCGTTCAGTTCGTGCAGTTCAACAACATCAGACGCGTCGCGGACGCCGAGATCGCGTGGAACGAGATCATCAACGAGCCCGGCAAGAGCCGCGTGGAGGAAGTCATCAACCTCTTCGGCTCCTCGGGCACGCCCGAAAGCCCCATCCGCATTCACGACAACTACATTCAAGGTGCGTTCGCGGCGCAACCTCAAAACGGCACGTACAGCGGCGGCGGCATCATGCTCGGAGACGGCGGTTCTTCCTCGATGGAAGGCGCGGGCGGGTACGTCATGGCCTACCGCAATCAAGTCGTCGGAACGTCGAACCAAGGCATCGTGGTGGCGGCGGGCAACAACATCAAAGTCTTCGAGAACCGCGTGATCTCCAGCGGCCTGCTGCCCGACGGACGTCCGATCGCTTCTCAGAACGTCGGCATGTACGTGTGGGACGCGTACGGCGATAAGAAGCACAAGACGTTCTTCAACATCGCCGTGTACGACAACGTCATCGGGTGGAGCACGCCCCTCAAGGGATCGAACGCGCAGAATCCCGTTTGGTTCCCCGACTGCACGCCCGGTCAATGCGCGAACAACACGATTCTGCCCGGTCCGGTCACCTTGCAGACGGAGCGCGACGAGAAAGTCCTTTGGCAGCGTAAACTGCAAAACAACCGCGTGGAGATCGGGCCGCAGGAAAAGGCGGCGGCGCAAAAGCGGTGAAGTGAAGCCGCACGACCACCGCACCTCGAACGCTCGAAACGGACTCGTCGGCGCGAATGTCGACGCCAAGGGGATGCAGGAGATGACGGCGCACGCCAAGCGTGCGCCGCTCGCCGTTTCGGGCACGTCGTCGGTCAAGGCTCGTGACGCCTGCTTTCTCGGTCGCTTTCGCTGCATGGAGGGCGCGGCGAGGAGGGGTCGTTGCATCGCGGGACGCCACGGCTTGCGCTTTACCAACGACGAGGAACACGGACCGACGCTACGCCAGCGTTCGGTGCATCACCCACAAGCCCGGACGCGCCTCGAACCCCAAGCGGCGATTCACGATCAGCATCGGCGCGTTCACGCTGAGGTTGTTCGTGATCATCTTCGAAAAGCCCGCCGAGCGCGCACGGCGAATCCCCTCCACTTTCAAGGCGGGTGCCAACTTCATGCCGCACGCGCAAGGCGCGACAGCCGTGAAGGCGTTGTACGCCCCCGTGGGGAACGCGACTCGAGCACCGTGAAGCCCAGCCACTCGTCGCCGCGTGTCACCAGCACCATCCACTCGGGGCGCACTTCCGGTGACTCGCGCCGCATGCGCCGCGACTGCTCCACGGGAACGCGCGGCATGTCCTGAGAGTCCGGCGTCTCTGCGAGTTGGTCGGCGTTGAAGTCGTACAAGCGCGTCCAGTTGGCCTCGTTCCCGCCGAGCGTGCGCATGTCCTGCAGGGTGACCCCGGCATTGGCGACGCGGCGTTCCACCTCCGCGTGCGCGGCCTCGTCGAAGGTGGTGAGGTCCAGGGTGGACTCGAAGCGGTGGAAGAGCAGCGAGAAGCCGCGCCGCTCGGCCCACTTGAGCGTTGCCGGATTCGTGTCGCGCACGCTGCCTCCAGGATCCTCGCGCCTTGCCCGAGGGCCGCGTCGTGCGCGCGAGCTAGCAATGCCGCGCCGTACCCGTGCCTCCGCCCCGGGTGCCACGACGGGGTGGACGATGAATTCACCCGGTCTGTAGGAAGTGTCGATCAGCCAGGCAGTGCCTAGGAGGTGTCCCTCGGCGTCTTCGACCTGGAAGTTCACTCGCTGTCGCGTGGAGCGCTCAAGCTCGGCGACGTCTTCGGGCGTGTACGGCTGCAAGGTGTCGGTGTTGATGAGCGCGGTGTACTCGGCGAGGTCGTCGGGACGAGCGCCACGAACGGTTCATGGCATGGAGGGAACGGCCATGATTCACAAGCCAAGGCCTTCAAGCCCGTGGCATACGCGGCGACCGAGGTGAGCGCTCGGCATGGCGTCCTTCGAGAGCGGTCGTTCCGACAAGGTACGTCGTCGCTGGACGAACCGTCCACCGCGACGTGAAACGCATTCGAATGCCTTCGCTGGCCGACGAGCTTCCGAGTACTTGCAGCGATCGAAGCCGTCGTGAGCGGAGCTTGCTCACGCGGGCCCAGGTTTGCACTCTGGAAGCGGCGTGTAAGTCGACGCCCGGCGAGCTTCTTGACGCACCGAGTGCCAGCGGCGCTCCTTCAGGAGAGTCGAGCGGAAGCTTAAAAACCTGACGCTAACCTGACGTCATGATCGAGTTTTCCTCCGTTGTCGTCTTCTCTCGCCAAGGGCGCCGAAGTTCATGACGACGCCCGCTCCTCGACACAGCGTGCCCTCGGACGTCGCGGCGACGGGCGTCATCGTGGCGCTGGGTTTGCCGAAGGAGGTAGCGTCGGCGCTCGCCGTGCCGGGCGGTGTGCCCGCCGAGGATCTGCACGTCACGCTCGCTTACCTCGGCACGACCGTTCAGCTCGGAGACTCGCGGCTCGAAGCGGTGCGCGAAAGCGTTGCCAAGCTCGCCGAGCACACCCCGGCCTTGGCGGGCCGCGTCACGGGCATCGGGCGATTCAGCCGAGAGGACGGCCTCGACGTCGCGTACATCTCCGTAGACGCGCCCGAACTGCCCGCCTTCCGAGAAGCCTTGCTGTGTGAACTCGCCGAGGGCGCGGGTTTGGAGACGGATTCCCGCTACGGCTTCACTCCCCACGTCACCCTCGCGTTCGTGGGTGCGGACGAGGACCACCCGTACGACCGGGTCGAGCCGTTGAGCTTCGCGTTCGATACCTTGGAAGTCTGGGCAGGCCCTAGGCGAGACGCGTTCTCGTTGCGTCTCGGCGACGGCGCTCCCACCGCGTGCGAAACGACCCAAGCGGCCGAGGACACGGCGGGCAGCGTGTCGCTCGGAGCGCTTCAAGCGGTCGTGAGCGATTGGCTGCCGAGTTTCGTGAGCGTACTGTCGGCCGAGCGTGGGCGTCAACGCGTCAAGCGCGTCGCCGAGGGGCTCGACGATCTGCACACGCGCCTGCTCGCCGCGCATCTCGCGTCGCCCGCTCGAGCGGCTTCGGGCGCGTCACCCGAAGCCGCCCTGCTCGCCCGCGCTTCGCGCGTGAGGTCGGTCGAAACGGACCTCGGCCTCATCCTGGGAACGGCCGCGCGAGACTTGCAGCAGGCGTTGACCGACGTGACGGAAGACGCGTTGGGACGCCACGTCCGGGACGCCTTGAAGCCTCTGCTGGCTTGGGCCGCCGTCGCCGACGAACGCGACGGCGACTGATCGCCTCAAAGCGTCGCGAGCGGGCCGAGCGCGAGGACGTGCGCCGAGTCGAACGGACGCGCCTTGAGCAAGTCGTTCACGGCGTCCACGCTCACCGCCTCGAAGCGTCCGATGGCCTCGTCGGACGCCATCGGCCGGCCAAGGTACAAGAAGTCCATGCCCAAGGTGAACAACCGAGAGTAAGGCGTTTCCGTTCGAAGCGCGAGGCCCACGGCGATTCGCTTGCGCGAGCGGCGCACCTCGGCCTCCGTGACGCCTTCGCGCTGAGCGCGTTCGAGTTCGGCGCGCACGACGTCCAGCGTTTCCTTCGCCCGCTCGGGATCGCAGCTCCACCCGCCTTCGAACGCGCCGAGCTCGTCGAACTCCACGTGTGCGAGTTCCACGCCGTCCGAAAGGCCCGTGTCCACGAGCGACCAGTACAAGCGCCCGTTGTCTCCCCCAAGGACGTCGGCGAGCACGACGCCCACTTCCCGGCGAGGACTCGTCGCGCTCAGGCCGGGCGCGATGAGGGCGAACTGCGTCCGCGCGAGCGCGTCGTCGCGCACGACCGTCACGTTCGGCGTGAGAGCCCGCGGCGCATGAACGCGCTCGAAGGTCGTGCGAGGCCACGTCGCCGTGAGCTCGCGCGTTTTGCGAAGCAAGGCGTCCCAGTCAAACTTTCCGCAGGCCACGAGCGTGACGTTTCGCGTGCCGTAGCGCGCTTCGAAATTGTGCCGCAAAGCCTCCGGCGTGAGGGCCGAAACCGTCTCGTTCGTTCCGAGGACGAGGTGTCCAAGCGGGTGCGGCGACCACGCGCTTACACGAAGCTCGTCGAAGGCGCGCGACGCGGGATTGTCCTCGTACATCGCGATTTCCTCCAAGATCACGCCACGCTCGGCCTCCACGTCCGCAGCCCGAAAGGCGGGCCGCATGAGTTCGGTCAGCGTCTCCAGCAGTTCCTCCCACGCTTCGGGCAGACAGGCCGCGTGGTACACGGTCGTCTCCTCGCTCGTGAAGGCGTTGACGTTGCCGCCGAGGCGGTCGAAGCGTTCGTTGAGGTCGTCGCCGCTCACCGTCTCGCTGCCCTTGAACAGCAGGTGCTCGATGAAGTGCGACGCGCCCATCTCCTGCAAGCGCTCGTCTCGCGCGCCGGTCCGCACGAAGTACCCCAGCGCGACCGTCTGCGCCGCGTCGTTCGGCTCGCCGAGGATCGTGAGGCCGCTTTCGAGGACGTCAAGCCGGAACACGCGCACCTCCGACGGCGAGCGCGGCGGGACCGAGCGTCATCACGCCCGGCCGAGCGAACGGCCGGCGCGCGAGGAAGCTGTGCAAGTCTGCGAGCGTCACGCGGCGTAACTCGTCCTTCACCTCGTCGGGAGCGCGGACGCGGCCCAGCGTCACGAAGTCTCGCGACAGCATGCCGGCCCGCCCGCGCGACGATTCGCCCGCGAACACCAAGCTCGCCAGCAGGCCCGCCCGTGCCCGCTCGAATTCGTCTTCGCTCACGCCGAGCGACAAGCGCTGAAACTCGCTCAGTACGACTTCCAGCGTTTCCGTCGCGCGCTCGTGCGTGGTGCCCGCGAACGCCCAAGCGAATCCCTCTCCGCCGACGACGTACGCTTGCGCGCCGACGCTGTACGCGAGGCCGCGTTCCTCGCGCACCGAGCGAAACAGCCGCGAAGCGCTGCCGCCCGAAAGCGCGGCGAGCGCGAGGTGAAATGCCAACCAGTCGGGGTCGGTGGGGGAGACGCCCTCGAACATCGCCCCGATTTGCGTTTGCTGCGCCTCTTGGGTGACGTGCTCCGAAAAGCCGAGGTCGTACGCCACGCTCGGCAACTTCGCCTTGCCGCCTTCCCAATCGCCGAAGTGCTCGCGGACGAGGCGAAGCGCTTCGTGCACCTCCATGTTCGCCACGATCACGAGCACCGAGCCGCGCGGACCGTACGAGGCGTGCAGGCTTCGCACGTTCCCGGCTGTCACGCGCTCAAGGGCGTCGAGCGTGCCGCCGACCGGGTGGCCGAACGGCGGCGCGAATACCCGCGCGCGGAGCTTCACGCCGAGCAATTCACTCGGGTTGTCCGCGAGGCCTTCCAAGTCTTGCCGCGCAAGGTCGGCGACCGTGTCGAACTCGTCTTCGTCCAAGTGCGGCGCGCGAACCGTGTCCGCGATGAGCTTCAAGGCGGCCCCGAGGTCGGACACGAGTCCGCTCACGGTGAAGCGCGTCGCCTCGTGCGTCACGCCGCCGCCGCGCCGCAAGCCCAACTCGTCGTACGCGTCGGCGAGTTCCCGTGCGTCCAGCCCGCTCGCGCCCTTGTGCAGCCACTCCTCGAGCAGGGCCGCCGCGCCTTCCGCTCCCGCCGGATCGTGCGCCGCGCCGATCGGCAAGCGCAGTTCGAGCGCGAAGCCCGGACCGCTTCCGCGCTCGAACACCATCGTCAATCCGTTTTCCAAACCTTCGACCAACGTCACCGAACGATTCTACGCGCCGAAGCCAAGTTCGTGCGGAGCGGAGGTCTCGATTCGGCTTTGACTTAAGTCATGGCCCTTCTCGGCGCCGTGCGGCACCTTGATGGTCGTATGCCGCATGTCATCACGAGCCCGTGCATCGGAGTCAAAGATCAAGCTTGCACCGAAGTGTGCCCCGTGGAGTGCATCTACGACGGCGGAGATCAGTATCTCATCCATCCCGACGAGTGCATCGATTGCGGCGCGTGCGTGCCCGCCTGCCCCGTCTCGGCGATCTTCCCCGAAGAGGACGTTCCGTCCAACGAGTCGCCCTTCATCGCCAAGAACAAAGAGTTCTTCGGCCTCTGACCCCTCGGGTTCGGAGTTCTAGAATGATCGGGTGATGCCCGAGTTCGCCGCGTCCCTTCCGCTCGCCTGGCCTCTGTTCGAGGGGTTGGGCGAGCGGGAAGGCGCGGCGTTGTGCGCGTCGGGCGTCGTGCGCCTCGCGCGGCGCGGCGAAGCCTTGTTTGCCGAAGGCGACCTCGTCACGCACCTTTACGGAGTGGAGAGCGGATCGATCAAGATCGTGAAGTTCGGGCCGAACGGGCGGCGCGAGCTCACCTTGCGCGTCGCGGGCGGCGGCGAGACGATCGGGAACGCCGAGGTGCTGGGCGGCGCGGAGCGCTTCGAGTGGAGCGCGGTCGTCTTGGAGGACGCCCGCGTGGTGGCCTTTCCGTCGGACGCCGTGCGAAGCTGCCTGGACGTGACGCCCGCCGTGAAGCTCCTCGCGCGCCGTGAACTGGAACTCGCGCGGCAGACGGCGTACCTCGTGTTGTACGACGTCGGCGCGCGATTGGCGGTGCACTTGCTGCGCGAAACGCGCGTGAGCGCCGTGTACAAACTTCCGGCGAATTCCGAGCTCGCCGCTTTGCTCGGCACGGTGCCCGAGCTCGTGAGCCGCAAGCTCGGCGAGTTTTATCGCTCGGGCCTCATAGGACTCGCGAAGCGTGAACTTCGCGTGCTCGACGAGGCCGGCCTGCGGCGCGTCGCGGAAGGCTGAGAAGAAGCTTCAGCGTTTCGCTTTCGTCGCTTGCGCGATCGTGAAGTCGCGAATGCCCCAGGCGACGCCGGCGGCGACACGCTCGAGGTACGCGGGGTTCAGGAGGTTTTGCGAATCGACGGGATGCGAGGCGTAGCCGATCTCGACGAGGGCGGCGGGCACGCGGGCGCCGCGCAGCACGGCGAGTGACTTGCTCTTGATACCGCGCGAGAAAGCGCTCGTGAAGCGCGCCATGCTGGATTGGAGGGACGACGCGAGGGTAGGACTGAGATCGTTGTTCGGATACCACCAAGTCTCCACCCCGTACCCTTTCATGGTGTTCTCGGGCGCGATGGAGTTGACGTGGATGCTCACGAGGACGTTCACGGGCGGTGCGGCCATCGAGGCGCGCATGTCGAGATCGGTGTTCTTGTCGACCGAAAGCTGGGTGTCCGTGTCGCGCGTCATCACGACGGTCGCTCCCGCCGCCGTCAGCAGCGCCTTGACGCGTTGCGCGACGTCGAGCGTCACGGCCTTCTCCACGATCGTGTTCTGTTGCGCGCCCGGGTCGACGCCGCCGTGGCCCGCGTCCAAGACGATCTTGACGGGCGTCGGGAAGGACGGCAGGGTCGTGTCCGCCTGGCTCAGGGGGGACGTGTCCGAGAAGGCGGGCGACAAGTCGATCACGAGGCGGTTGAGGGTGCTCGACGCGTCGACGGGCGGCAGGAACATTTGCCTCATGCCGCCCTTGCTCGTGAGCGCGAAGGTGGGCCGCAAGGTGAGCGTGATACCGCCGAGGGTCGGCTCGATTTGCCATTGCGCGAGTTCGGGCGTGTCGGGCTGAGCGACTTCGGCGAGCGCGGTGACGCCACGTAAGTCGACGCGGACGCTGTTCGAGTTTTGGACGAGCGCGTACGTGGCGTTCGGCGGCAAGTCCAGAACGATGCGCGTGAAGCCCGAGTTCTTGCCGACGCGCGGCGGCGTCAACGGCAAGAGGGCGCCGCTCGGCAAGGTCGGTGAGGGAACGGAAGGCGTGACGGGCGTCGCCGGGACGAAAGGCGTGACAGGCGTCGCCGGGACGCGCGACGACTCGGACGAGGGCGGCGTTTGGCTGGGCTCGGTCGGCGTGGGCGCCGTCTGGGTGGGAGGCGTTTGTTGAGGAATCGTGACGGGCGGGGTGGTGCGCAGGGCCTTGGCCGCCTCGCCCGTGGCGCCTCCCTGCAAAAGCGCGCCGAGATCAAGGGCGAGGCGGTGCGGCAGCACGCCGTCGGGCGGCACGTCGAGGGCGCGCCAACCGCTGTCCAGCCCGAGCGGGAAGGGCGTCTCCAGCAACACCGTGACGCCCGTCGTCGTGGGTTGGTAGCTCCACGCGGTGAGCTCCGCGCTGACGTTACGGCCGCTGGCAGGCGCGGTTCGTACGTCCGTGACGTCGACACGCAAGCCGCCGAAGGTCGGCGTGAGCGTGTACGACGCGCCCGGC
This sequence comes from Deinococcus yavapaiensis KR-236, assembly GCF_003217515.1. Lineage (NCBI taxonomy): Bacteria > Thermotogati > Deinococcota > Deinococci > Deinococcales > Deinococcaceae > Deinococcus > Deinococcus yavapaiensis. Next base: position 152,398 of record NZ_QJSX01000002.1, read on the forward strand.
GGCAAGTCGAGGACGAAGCGCGTCACGCCCCCCGCGTTGGACGTGCGCGGCACGCCGAGCAAGGGCATCTGGGGCGCGATTTGCAGTGGCGTGGCGGGAACGGTGGTCGTGCTGGGCAGTGGCGTGAGGACGGGCGTGGCAGGCGACGGAGGCGGAGTGTTGAGAAACGGCGACGGTTGTGCGAGCGCTCCGGAGACTAACAGGAGACTCATCAGGGCCCACGGCTTCATATGACCTTTACGTTAGCCTCAGGAAGTGAGAGAGGTGTGTTGAAGGCGCAGTGGGCGCGCACTTTCGCTCATGAAAGTCTTCATGAATCGCGTGAATTTATAAAGAAATTCATGCTAGGTTGCCTTCATGTCCGAGCGAACGCCCGATCTTCATCCGGACGACGACCAACCCTGGACAGCACTCGAACGCCGAGACGTCTCGCGCGCCCCTCATATCGTCGCCGACCTCGTGCAAGGCCACGCGGGCACCACCTTCGAGTACACGTACCGCCCACGCGGAGGACGCGCCGCGTTGATCGTCCCGATCACCGAGGACGGCCGCCTCGTGATGCTGCGCCAATACCGTTACCCCATCGGCATGACGATGACCGAGATTCCGGCGGGCGCCGTCGAACTCGGCGAGGAGCCCCTCGACGCCGCGAAGCGCGAACTCGCGGAGGAAATCGGTGGCGTGGCCCGCGCGTTCGAGGCCTTGCCGCTCTTCTGCCCGCAGCCGAGCTTCACGGGGCAAATCTTCCACCCCTTCGTGGCGTTCGACGTGACGCTCGGCGAGAACGCGCCCGAAGACAGCGAGCTTTTGCGCGTCGAAGTCGTGCCGATTCACGAAGCGTACCGCCGCCTCGACGACGGCGAAATTCCCAACGGCCCGTCGGCCCTCACGCTCTTTCACGCGCGCCGCGTGCTCTCGAGGCGAGGCCTGCTGTGACATTCAGGACGCTCGCGGCGCCCCACGAGCACGCCGAGGTAATTTCCGGCAGCGAATTCCTCGCGTACGCCACGCGCGCCGACTCGCCCGACGCGGCCATGGCGTTTCTCGCCGCGATTCGAGTCCGCCATCCCGACGCCACCCATCACTGCTGGGCGTACAAAGTCGAGAGCGCGTACCGCTTCTCCGACGACGGCGAACCGGGCGGTACGGCGGGCGCTCCGATTCTGCGCGCCCTCGAAGGGCAAGGCGTCGACCACGTCATGGTCGTCGTCGTGCGCTACTTCGGCGGAGTGAAGCTCGGCGCGGGCGGCTTGGTGCGCGCGTACGGCGGCGCGGCGGCCGAGGTGGTGCGAACGGCGCCCAAAGAGGAAGTCAAGCCTCGCGCGCACGTCACCGTGACGGTCGGCTTCGAGTTTCTCGACGTCCTGTACCGCCTCCTGCCCGACTTCGACGTGAAGCGCGGCGAGGAACGCTACGGCGAAGGAGGGCTCACGCTGAGCCTCGACATCCTGCAAGAGCAACTCGCGGCCTTCGAAACGCGAGTTCGCGACGCGACGCGCGGCGCGGGCGTCGTTTCGCCTGTAAACTGAGCCGCGTGTTGACGAAGCGCATCATCCCGTGCCTCGACGTGCAAAACGGGCGGGTCGTGAAGAACGTGCGGTTCTTCGACGATCACCGCGACGCCGGGGACCCCTTGGAACTCGCGCGAGCGTACGAGGCGCAACGCGCCGACGAACTCGTGTTCTACGACATCACGGCCACGCACGAAGGCCGCAAGCTCATGCTCGACGTCGCCGCGCGCGTCGCCGAGGAAGTCATGATGCCCCTCACGGTCGGCGGTGGCGTCACGACCGTCGCGGAGTTTCGTTCGCTGCTGCTCGCCGGCGCGGACAAGATCAGCGTGAACTCCAGCGCGGTCCGCAACCCCGAACTTCTTCGTGAAGCGTCCGATCACTTCGGCGCGCAGTGCGTCGTCTTGTCCGTCGACGCCAAGAAGCGCCTCGACGGCTCGGGTTGGAACGTCTTCGTCGGCGGCGGGCGCGTGGACACGGGCCTCGACTTGCTGGCGTGGGTGACGCGCGGCCAGGAACTCGGCGCGGGCGAGATCGTCCTCAACGTCATGGACGCCGACGGAACGAAGGCGGGCTTCGACCTCGAGGCGACGAGCACCGTCGCGAGCGCCGTGGACATTCCCGTCGTCGCGTCGGGCGGCGCGGGCAGGCTCGAAGACTTCGAAACCGTCCTCAAGACGGGCAAGGCCGACGCCGCCCTCGCGGCGAGCGTCTTCCACTTCGGCGAGCTTACCGTGCCGCAAGTGAAGACGTACCTGAAATCGCGCGGCGTGCTGGTGCGACCATGACGAAGATCGAAGGCGTGAAGTTCGACGAGCGCGGCCTCGTGCCGATCGTGACGCAAGACGCGCGAACGGGCGAGGTGTTGATGCTCGCGTGGGCGAACGAGGAGGCGCTCGCGCGCACCCTCGAGACGCGAGAAGGGACGTACTTCTCGCGCTCCCGAAACGAACTGTGGATCAAGGGCGCGACGTCTGGAAACACCCAAAAGGTCGTATCGGTGGCGCTCGACTGCGACGGAGACGCGGTGTTGTACCGTGTCGAGCAGTCGGGCCCGGCGTGCCACACCGGCGAGCGGTCCTGCTTTCACACGCCCCTCTTGGAAGGAGCCGATTCGCTCGACGGCGTGCTCGCCCGCGTGTACGAGACGATCACCGAGCGGTTGCGGACCTTGCCGGAAAACTCGTACGTCGCGCGCCTTCACGCCGGGGGAATCGACCGCGTGCTGAAAAAGGTCGCCGAGGAGGCGGGTGAAGTGCTGCTCGAGGCGAAGAACGGCGACCGCGAAGCGCTCGCGACCGAAGCGGCGGACCTCGTGTTTCACCTGCTGTTCGCCCTCGCCGAGGTGGGCGTCACGCCCGCAGACGTCGCGAGCGTGCTGCAAGCGCGAGAAGGCAAAAGCGGTCTCAAGGGGCCGAAGGACGTCGGTTGACGTTCGTCGAGCGGTGAGGGCACGCCGAGAAGCTGAATCGCCGCGCACCGCGAAGCCGAACAAGCTTCGCGCGCCATCGAATCGTGCGGCGAACGCGTACGCGAACTGTGCGCCTAATGGGGTCGCCGCGACGATCAGGAAGTATCGGAGGCCAGGCGTACACCGGCAAGGCTTGGTACGAGGGCGCGCACGAACGGCAAACCGAGCCGAGCGGGACGCTCTCGAGCGTGCGTGCGTCTCACGACGCCATGCCCGAAGCCACGAAGATGGAGCTTCGTGCGCCACTTCGAGAAGAACCCGACGCCGCCCAATCGTGCCTTCGCGCCGACTTCCGAGCCTCAAAAGCTGCTAGCTTCGTGTCATGCGCGAATGGTTTCGCGAGTTCGTGGATTACTGGTGGCGTCTTCTCAAGCTCTTCGTGGGGGCGGTGGCCGTTCCCGTGGTCATTTACTTGATTTTGTTGTGGCTCGGCGTGTTCAAGTGACGTCTTCGTCGGTGACATGTTGGAATCGCTCCCACCCTAACGACTGTTAGGGCGTGTGTTACGCTGGGGCATGACGGCCCCAAGCATGACGGACATCGAACGCGCCCTCGTCCTCGACACGGTGCGCGTCACCGAACAAGCTGCCCTCGCCGCCTCGAAGTTCGTCGGCAAAGGCGACAAGATCGCCGTGGACCGCGCCGGAACGGAGGCGATGCGAGAAGTCCTCAACGAACTCGACATCGACGGCACCGTCGTGATCGGCGAAGGTGAAATGGACGAGGCCCCGATGTTGTACATCGGCGAGCGCCTCGGGAACGTCGCGAAAGCGTACCCCGTCGACATCGCCGTCGATCCGGTGGAAGGCACGACCGTCACGTCGCGCGGCCTGCCGAACGGCGTGGCCGTGATCGCGTTGTCCGAGAAGGGCGGCCTCGTGCATGCCCCCGACATCTACATGGACAAGCTCGTCGTACCGCCGCCCGCCGCCGGCCGCGTGAACCTTGAGTGGCCCGTCGCCGCCAACCTTCACGCCATCGCCATGAGCCTCGACCGGAACGTGGAAGACCTCTTGATCGTCGTGCTGGACCGCGAGCGGCACCAAAAGCTCATCGCCGACGTCCGAGGAGCGGGCGCCCGGGTGAAGCTCATCGGCGACGGCGACGTCATCGCGAGCTTGGCCGCCGCCGTGCGCGGCACGGGCGTCCACGCCCTCATGGGCTGGGGCGGCGCGCCGGAAGGCGTCTTGACGGCGGCCGCCATGAAGTGCCTCGGCGGCGAGATCCAAGGACGCTTCATCGCCGAGGACGAAGAGCAACGCGCGAGGCTGGCGAGCATGGGCGTATCCGAAACGAAGGTGTACAAGACGAACGACCTCGCGCCCGGCGACCAAATCGTGTTCGCCGCGACGGGTATCACGGACGGCGACTTGCTGCAAGGCGTGCGCCGATTCGGCGGTGGGGCGAGGACGCATTCGATCGTGATGGGTCACGCCAGCCGCGTCGTGCGCTTCATCGATTCCATTCACCTCGAAGACGACGGCGCGCGCGTCACCGTGCGCGTTTAATCCCGCTTCGCCACGCGCTCCAACTGCTCTTTCACCTCGGGCAGATCGTGACGGATCGTGAACCATAGCAGCAGCATGTCGAGGCCGAAGTAATCGTGCGCGACGAGGTGACGCATCTGGCGAAGTTCTTCCCAAGGAACGTCGGCGTGCACGAGCTTCACCTCGTCGGGTAGGTACGTGACGTTCTCGCCCAGCACGAGCAGGTTGTGCAGGACGGCGTCACGCACGAGGTCGGTGTCTCGGAAACGCGCGAAGTCGAGGTCTTTCGTGTACCGCTCGATCTTCGAGATGGCCCCGAGCATCTCGTCGATTCGCCACCGCCAGCGTTTTCGGCGAGCCCTCGGCCGCTCGCTCGGGGGGTCCTTCACGAGACTCACGGCGTCTTCGAGCACGTCCGAGCGCAGCGGCAACTTCAAACCGCTCGGCGTGACGACGTCCACGCGCCGCCCCAGGAGATCCTCGAAGAGGAGCTTGAAGCGCACGAGCGTCATCAGACCCGTCGGACGGGAGAAAGTCAGCAGGAAATCGACGTCGCTCTCGTCTCGCGCTTCGCCGCGTGCCACGCTTCCGAACACGGCGAGGTCGGAGAGGCTGCCGTCGTCCCACTCGTCTCGGTGAACGCGGAGACGCTCCAAAGCCTCTTCGAGCTTCATGCTGGGTATCATACTTCGCGTGATCGTCGCCGTCGGGCATGACCTCATCGAGATCGAGCGTATTCGCCGCGCGCTCGAGCGAGACGGCGAGCGTTTCTTGCGGCGCTTCCACTCCGTGGAGCGAGCGTACTGCGCCCGCTTCGCCGATCCCGCCCCGAGCTTCGCCGCGCGCTTCGCCGCCAAGGAAGCTTTTCAGAAAGTCTGGCCCCGCCCGTTCGGCTGGGCGGACGTGTGGGTGGTGCGCGACCAAACGCCTCAAGGGCCGTTTCCGTGGTCGCGCCCCTACCTGCGCTTCGTGCCCACCATCGAAGAGGAGATGCGCTCACACGGCTGGCGCGCCCACCTCAGCCTCACGCACACCAAAGAACACGCCTCGGCGGTCGTGATGCTGGAGGAAGAACGGCCCCGAGGCTCCTGAGTTCGGCTCGTCAATACCACTCGATCGAGTCGGCGTCGACCGATTCGTCGAGGTATTGATGCACGGTGAGCGTGGCGTTGTCGGGGCGCGTCCCGACGAGCGCGACGACGTCCGCGTAGCTTTTCGCCCACGCGTCGATCGCGGCGTTCCACTGCGCCGCCGTCACGCCTCGCTTCTTCATCTCGTCCGTGAACTTCATGGCGCGCAGCCCTGCGAGGCGCGCTTGGAAGTCGCCGCGCAACGCCGCCATGCGCGCGCCCGCGTTTTGGAAGCTCTGCCCTCCGAACGTGGTTCGCGCGAGGCTCGCCGTGCCCATCACCAACGTCTCGATGCGGTTGTTCTTCCACGCGCTCGTCGCGTACTCCGGCCCTCGCTCCTTGGCGAGGCGGGAGAGGCGCGTCTCGTGCGCTCGGAAGGTCATCAGGAGCGTGCGCAACCGATTCATGCGCGCCAAGAGGCTCGGATTGCCGCTCAAGCTTTTCGCGACGGCCTGCCTTTGGCAAGTCGCCCACTCGGCGAGCGCCGCCCGCGTATCCGCGTCCGTCCAGCTCGGGCTGTGCAACTGCTCCAAGGTGATGAATGCGTCTCGCGCGACGTTCACGGCGACGTCGCACGGCAAGCTCGCCCGCTTGCCGGACGTTCGGGCGGACGTGCCCGCCGAACTGCCCGCGGCGGCGTCGGCGCGTCCCTGCTCGTCGAAGAACATCATGGTGTTGGCGAAGTCGCGGATCAGCAGCGTGACGTTGTCCGGTCGGTTTCCCAGCAGGGTGACGAGGGCGCGCGTGGTCTTCTCGTACCCGCCCGCCGCCTCGCGCACGCTGCTCGGCTTCGCCGCGAATTCTCCGAGGTCCGGGTCGGGTTTGTACGTCCGCCATGCCTTCAGCCTCGCCGCGAGGTTCCGCTCGTACCGTGCCGTGACCGCCGCTCCGTTCGCGACGAGCTCGCCGCCGAGCTTGTTCGACGCGAGGTACGCGGCGCTGCCCAGGAGTTCCTCGATGTCGACGTACGAGCGTGGAACCGCGTGGCCGTACAGCGAGCCGCCACCTTCGTAGTACGCGCCGAGCTCGCCGTCGTACGAGCGCAAGGTTCGCAAAGCGTCTCGAATCTTGTGCAGTCGGGCGCGCAAGTTCGGCGAGTTCTTGAGGCGAGCGTCGAGCGCGCTCGCGCGGCAGTCGGCCCACGTCGCGCTCGCGTCGTCCTCGGCTGCCTCGGACCATCCCACGCCCCATCCGCCCGCGCGGGCGATCAGCAGCAACGAGTACGTGTCGTAATCGAGGCTCGACGCGACCGAGCAGGAAACGCCCGCCGTGGGGCCGTCGTCCTGAGCGGCGAGCGACGAGGCGGCGAGGGCGGCGAGTGCGACGGTCAGGACGACGGTTCTCATGACTTCAGTGTGCATGATTTCGATTCACGAAGGCAGGCGAGAAGCGCTTCGAATTCGGCGGTCCTCATTCGCTCATCACGTCCTGCAAGAGAGACCTGTTCGTGACGAACTCGTACGCGGCGAGCGTCGCGATGTCCGCCTTGCGGCCCAGCAGACTCCTGATCGCCTTGTACGTCTTCTCGTAGTCGTCGATGGCCTTGCGGTAGTCGGCGAGCGAGGCATTCACGAGCTTGAGGGTGCCGCTCGGCTTGCGAGCGCGCAGAGTGCGCAACCGGGCGTCGAAGCTCGCCGTGAGATCGCCGAGGCGCTTGGAACCGCCGCTCGCGTTCAAGCCGCCGTACGAGTCGCTCGCGAGAGCGGCGAGGCTTTTCAAGAACCCCTCGATGTCGACGTACGATCTCGGAATCGCGTGGAAGTACCTCGTGCCGCCGCCCGCGAGCATGGACGCGAGGCCCGATTCCTGAGAGCTGAGCTGGCGCAGCAGCGTGCGAAGCTTCGCTAGGCGTGCGCGCAAGTTCGGACTTTTCTGCAAACTCGCGGAGAGGGCCGCCGCTTGACAATCGGCGTAGTGCCCCGCCGCGTCGTCCTCGCTCGCCTCGCTCCATCCGCCGAGGTTCGCTGCGGCGATGGGCAGGTACGTGGCGTAGTCGAGCTTCACGGCGAGATCGCAAGGAACGTACGGCTCGCGGGCGAGGGCGGTGGACGAGAGGCCGACGATCAACGTGAGCGGCAAGAGAAAGGCGCGCATGGCTTCACCGTACGCGCCCGCGAGTGATCGCACGATGACGTGTCAGCGCGTCAGCAAGCTCAGGACTTCCACGTGGCTCGTCTGCGGATAGAAGTCGTGCGGCGTCGCCGATACGAGCTTCCAGCCCGCGTCCGTGAAGGCGCGCACGTCTCGCGCCCACGTCGCGGGATCGCACGAGACGTACACGAGCCGCGACGCGCCCGTGAGGCTCACCGCGCCGCGCGTCGCCTCGTCGAGGCCGACCCGGGGTGGATCGACGATGACCACGTCGGCGTCGGGCGCTTCCGAGGCGCTACCTTGCGCGAAGCGGACGTTGTCGAGCTGCAAGCGCTCGGCGTCGGCGTCGCCACGCTCCAAAGCTTCGGCCGACGTGTCGAGAATCGTGACGCGCCCGAACGAGCTTGCCGCGTGCATGCCCAGACCGCCGGCGCCGCCGAAGAGGTCGAGGAGGTGCTCGCCTGCCCCGGCGAGCTTCGCGGCGTCCTCGTACAGACGGCCCGCCGCGAGCGGGTTGACTTGGGCGAAGCCCGTCGCGCTCACCGAGAGGCCGAAGCGGCCGAAGCGCTCCAGAATCGTCGGCTCGCCCGCCAGAAGACGCTCGCCTTTCGAGAAGCGCCGCTCGGCGGGCGGCGCGAGGCTCACGCCCAAGGCGCCCGCGTCGAGAAGCTCGTCGACGGCGCGGCGATACATTCTCGGGGCGCCGTCCCCGATCACGGCGGCGAGAACTTCTCCCGTCGCGAGGCTTCCGCGCAGCACGACTTCGGACGCGGGGTCGAGCGACCACACGTCGAGCTTGCGCGTGAATCGAGCGAGCGGCTCGATCACGAGCGGGTCCTTGTCGACGGGAACCGGCGCGTGCCCTTCACGCTCGCGATACGCGAGCTTGTCGGCCTTGACGAGGTACTGCGCCACGGCGCGGTACGCCCACTCGCGAGGACTGGGGACGATCTCGCCCACCTCGACGTCGAGCTTGGCGAGCCGCGTCAAGGCTTCCTGCACGATGCCGCGCTTGTACCGCAGCTGCGCCGCGTACGTCGCGTGCGCGAGGTTCATGGTGGGCAAGCTCGGGCCTTCGACGCGGTCGGGGCTGGCGGTCAGCACTTCGCGCGTCACGCCGCGCCGCGTGCCCTTCGACGCCTTGACGTCCGCCAAGACGGTCTCGCCGGGCAATGCGCCCGCGACGAGAACCACGCCGCCCTCGTCGCGGGCGAGGCCGTAGCCGCCCGCGACGATCTTTTCGATGCGAAGCTGAAGCATCACTCCTCGTACTCGAGGTAGGTGTATCCGAGCAACTCCTCGTCGTAGTCTTCGAGAAGCTCGCTCTTGTCACCCGGGTCGAGCTCGCCGATCGCCTCGGCGCGGTCGGCTTGCTCACCGATCGAGTCACGCAGCATCGGCTCCTCGTATCCCATCGACTCGATGATGCGCCTCGCCTTTTGGCCGCGCACGAACAGCTCGATGTCGTGCTTGCCGCCCGGTCGCGCGAGCACGTGCGCCTCGCTGACCTTGCCGAACAAGTTGTGCGCGCTGCCGAGGACGTCTTGGTAGGCGCCCATCAAGAAGAAGCCGAGGTAGTACGCGCTGCTTCCGTCCACGTCGTGCAGCGGAAGCGTCGCCTTGACGTCGCGCAAGTCGATGAACTTCTCGATCTTCCCGTCGCTGTCGCACGTGATGTCCACGAGGGTCGCCTGGCGCGTGGGACGCTCCGAGAGGCGGTCGATCGGCGTGATGGGAAAGAGCGCCTGGATCGCCCAGTTGTCCGGAAGGCTTTGGAAGAGGCTGAAGTTGCAGATGTACTTGTCGGCCAAGACCTTCGGGAGGTCTTCGAGTTCGTCGGGAACGTACGGAAGGCCAGAAACGAGCTTGGCGAGTTTTTGCAAAATGGCGTTGAAGATCGCCTCGCCGCGCGCGCGGTCCCGCAGCGTGAGGTAGCCGAGGTCGAAGAGGTTGTGCAACGTCTCCTTGTCGCCGACCGCGTCGTTGTACATCTCGCGGTAGTTGCGCAAATTGATGTTGGCGAGAATCTCCTCGAGGTCCTTGACGACTTGATGCTGATCTTCGGCGGGCTCGGGAATGAATTGCGAGCCGCGCGTGGGGCCCGTCACGTCGATCACGGGCACGATCAGGACCGCGTGATGTGCCGTGAGCGCCCGGCCCGACTCGGACACGATGGTCGGTTCGCGCACCCCGTTTTGCTTGCACACTTCCTGCACGGAGTACACGACGTCGCTGGCGTACTCGTGCATGGTGTAGTTCATCGACGCGTAGAACGTCGTCTTCGAACCGTCGTAGTCCACGCCCAGCCCTCCGCCGACGTTGAGGTACTTCAAGCCGACGCCTTCGTCGACGAGGTCGGAGTACACTTGCGTCGCCTCACGCACGGCGATCTTGATGCGGCGAATGTCGGTGATCTGGCTGCCGATGTGCGTGTGCAGCATCACCAGGGTGTCGAGCATGTCCTCTTGGCGAAGACGCTCCACGACTTGCAGCAACTCCGAGGCGTTGAGGCCGAACTTCGCGGCGTCCCCGCCCGACTCTTCCCACTGACCCGAGCCACGCGCGTGCAACTTGAAGCGCACGCCGATGGCGGGCCGCACGCCGAGCTCGCGGCTGACCTTCAGCACGCGCTCCAACTCGCTGAACTTCTCCAGCGTCACCACGACGTTCTTGCCGAGCGCGCGTCCCCACAAGGCGAGCTTGATGAAGCCGTCGTCCTTGAAGCCGTTGCAGCACAGCAACGCCTCGGAGTGCATGTTCTGGGCGAGGCACAACGCGAGCTCGGCCTTGCTGCCCGCTTCGAGGCCGTGCGCGTACTCGAAGCCTGCTTCGGCGATGGTCTCCACGACCATGCGGCGCTGATTCACCTTGATCGGAAAGACGCCTTGGTACGACCCGCCGTACCCGTACTCGCGAATCGCGGTGCGAAACGCCTCGTTGAGTTGCTTCACGCGTCCCGCCAGAACTTGCGGAAAGCGAAGGATGATGGGCAGGGACTCGCCACGCTCCACGAGCTCGTCCACGACGTCCTTGAGGACGGCGGACACGCCCGGCGCAGGCGTCACTTCGACTTGGCCTTTCTCGTTGACGCGAAAGAACCCCGAGCTCCAGTTTTGAACGCCGTAAAGTTCGGCGGCGTCGTCGGACGTAAATGGCATCATGTTCAACTGCGGCGACCTCCGAGATGAAGTGGTGCGTTGTGGCACCCAGCGGCACGTCAATGACTCGGCTCGCCGTGCGCTGGGTGGAGGCAAAACGATGCTCCGCCGCCGTGCGAAACCAAACGTCATGATAGCGAAAACGTTCGGCACGATGGTCAGGTGCGAACAAACGAAAACCTCCCCTTGCGGGGAGGATCGTGGCGGTCCGGACGGGATTTGAACCCGCGACCTACTGCGTGACAGGCAGTTATGCTAACCGCTACACTACCGGACCAAGCGCTGACAAAGCAGCGACGAGTAGGTTAAGGGCTGGCGGGAACGTTGTCAAGGCCGTACACCGCGCGCGTGTTTCGCACGGTGGCCGCCTCGAAGGCTTCCTCGCTCAATCCGCGCGCCTGCGCGAGGAAGCGCAGGGTGTGGCGGGCGTAGCCGGGACGGTTGGGCTTGCCGCGCATCGGGACGGGCGCGAGAAACGGCGCGTCCGTCTCCACCAGAACGCGGTCGAGGGGCACGTACTTCGCCGCTTCCTGAATGTCGTGCGCGTTCTTGTACGTGACGTTTCCGGCGAAGCTCACGAAGAAGCCGAGGTCGAGTCCCGCACGCAAAAGGCCCGCGTGCCCGTTGCAGCAGTGCAAGATGCCTTTGGGCCAGTTCGCCGCCGTCAGGAGTTCCGCGCAGCCTCGCGACGCCGTGTCGCGGCCTTGCTTGTCGCGCGTGTGAATCACGATCGGCAAGTCGCGCCTTCGAGCGAGGTCGAGTTGCCACTCGAAGGCTTCTCGCTGCTGCGCGCGCCTCGTGTCGTCCCAGTAGTCATCGAGGCCGCTCTCGCCGATGCCGACGACGCGCGGATGCAAGCTGAGCTCTTCGAGGGCGGCGCGCGTTTGCGGCGAATCGTGCTCGGTGCTCGTGGGATGCAAACCGACGGTCGCCCAGACGTTCGCGTGCCGCTCGGCCAAAACGATGGCGTTTCGGGCGTGCTCGAGGTCCGCGCCGATGCACACGACGCCCGTCAAGCCGAGTTCCGAGAGGGCCGCGTCGGGATCGTCGAGGTAGTCGAGGTGGCAGTGAGAGTCGATCACCGTCACAGGGTACACGGCGCCACAAGAAGCCGCTCGTCTTCTTGATAGAAAGAGGAGCGTGACCACGTCCCTCGACGACCTCCTGCTCAAGATCGCCGTCGAAGGAGCGCTGCCTCGCGGAGCCGTGACCTTGGAGCACCTCGAAGGCGACCGAGACGCGGTCCTCGCCGTGCTCGGCAACGCCTCTGCCCAAGACTTGCACGCCCTCTTCCGTCGCGCCTTGTTCTCGCTCGACGGGCGCGCGCAGGAACTCGTGGCGAGCGCGATGCGTGAGCGCCTGGACGTCACCTTCCCCCTCGCCCTCATGACGCGTCCCGACGTCTTCCACAAGGCGTGGTTGTTGAGCCACGTCACACGCTTGAAGTTCTACACGGCCGAACCGTCCCTCGGACAGATGGCGGTGTGGCTGCGCAAGCTCGGCCTCACGCCGTCGGAGCGCCTCTCGGTGTGCTTTCCGGGCGAGAAGCCTCAGCAAGCCTTGCTGGCCGCGACGATCCTCGACGCGGACACGACGCCCGCCGAACTCGCCCTCGTCGCACACGAGTTCGTTCGGCGCGGCATCGGCGGCCTCACGACCTGGCTCGAACTTCTCAAGCACGCGTCCGCGAACGACGAGGTGGCGAGGTGCGCGCTCGGCGACCGCGAAGTGATCGCCCTCGTGCAAAGCGACGCGAGGACCGCCCCGAAGTTGCTGCGGCGCGTGTGGAAGGAGATGCAGGCGGAAACAGCGTCGTAGGAGAAGCGCGCGGCGGTCAAGGCGAGTCGCGCCGAAGCGCCGAGGCCGCCTTCAGGAACGCGAGGTCGATGGGGTGCAGCCCGTGCCGCGCGGCTTGTTCGATCGGCACGAACTCGCACGGCCACTCGCCGAGGTGAAGGCGTGAAGGCTCGAAGTTCGCCGCCTCGGCCGCGAACACGACGTCGATGAAGTGCGGAGCGGGCCGTCCCCAGGAGGGGCGTTGCTCGTCGAGGTGAAGCGCGTGGATGAAGGCGATCACGCCGATCGGACGCGCGAGCCAACCGGTCTCCTCGGCGATCTCGCGAATCAGGCCTTCTTCGAGCGTCTCGCCCGCCTCGGGCCGTCCGCCGACCGTCAAGATGGGCACCTCGGCGCGAACGAGCAGCACGTCGCGTCCCTTCGAGACGACCGCGCGCACCGAGGCGATCACGTCTCGCGGCGGCAAGTCGTGTGTCAAACCGACTCGGAACGCGAGCGGCACGCTCCGCCACGCCTCCTCCCAACCGTCGAAGGTGGGATGGGCGGCGAGAAAGGCGCGGGCGAGATCTTCGTTCGTCATGAGTTCAGATTAGCCGCGTCACGGACCCGAACGGAAAGGCCGAGCTCTTCAGGCCGCCGGGCACCACGATCCAAAGAACTTCGCCTCGGGGTGGGCGCGTTGGAAAGGTGCCGTAGCCGTCGGTGAGGTACACGTGGAGGTCGGCGTCCTTGGCCGCGTCGAAATACGGACGGAAGTCCGTGCCGCCGCCGCCTCTCGGAGCCGGGAGGGGCGTGTCGCGCGTGAGGTCGTGCGGACCGTACAGCTGGGCGTCCGCGTGGTAGAGGCTCGCTTTGACGTCGGGATAAGCGCGCAGGATACCGACGACCTCGGCGTGAAAGGACTTCAGCTCGCGCGTTCCGACCGAGCCGGACGTGTCGAGGCACACCGAGAGCCGCACGCGCTCACCTTCGAGCGTGTCGAGGTACAAGCCGGACGCGACGAAGCGGCGGTCGAACGCGGCGAAGTCGTTCTTGGCGGGCGTCACGAACCGCCACAGCAGCGTTCGCCAATCGAGGCGGGGCTCGGCGACTTCCAAGGCGCGTTCGGCCCCGGCGGGAACCTTGCCTTGCAATCTCGCGGCGGTGAGGGCGTGCTGAAGGTTGCGAGACCAGACGCGGCGCAACTCCTCGGCTTCCTGACGGGAGATGGGGGAGAGGGCGCCGTTCGCGTTCGCTTCGTCGGCGCCGGATCGGGTGTCCTCGCCCGACCCTTCGAGCAGGTCCGTACGAAACGTGCTCGGAACCGGGTACTTGTCCTCGTTGGCCGTGATGAGGTGGTAGATCTCCTCGACGCTGAGGTGCTCGACGGCGGGCAGACGCACCGCGCCGTCGGGCAGGTCGTACGTCGCGGCGAGGGCGCCGTTCACCCAGGCGTCCGCCGCGTAGCCCCAGCGTTTGGCGTCACGCGCGCCGCGCCGCGTCACATGCAAGTTGGCGATGTGGGCGACTTCGTGGGCGAGCAGCGCGAGGAGCTCCGAGCCGTTCAGGGTGTCGAGGAAGTCGGGGTGGACGTAGATGCGCCGTCCGTCCGTGCAGGCCGTCGATCCCCAGCGTGCATCGAGGGTGGGCCGCGCGTGCAAGACGAGCGTGCCCCAAAACGGCTCGCGGGTGCGCATCGCGGCGACGGCGCTCTTGAGGCGCAGCTCTCGCTGGTCGGCGCTCATCGTCACCGCGCCAACGCCATCGTGCGGGCGTGCTCCACGAGGGCTTCGCGAAAGCCCGGCACCCTCGGAATCATCTCGGCGAGGTCGCCGTCCTTGCCTTGCTCGCGCAGGCGCGTCACGCCCAGCGACGCGCACAGTTGAAACCACTCGGGTTCGCCGCGCCCGATCCATAGCAAGGCGTTGGCGAGTTCCTCCCCGCTTTCGACTTGCGACGAGAGGGCGGTCGTGATCGCCCAGCGCTCGTCGATGGAGTCGCTCTTCGGAAAGGGCTTGGCCGAGCGCCCCTCCAGGATCGCGCGAGCGTCGGGCAGACGGTCGTAGACGTCGCAGAAGGCTTCGAACTCGGACGCGGTCGCCTCGCCGACGGCGGCGCTCACGCTCAAGCCCACGGAGAGAAGTGTCGAGGCCATCACCCACGACCTCGGGCTGGGCCAAGCGGGATCGGGGGCGTCCGCGTCGAAGTCGTGGAGTTTGGAGGGGCGGTAGCCGACGAACGCCAGGATGCGCGAATCGACGTTCGCCGAGGAACCGTACGCGATCCACTCGTTGACGTCGGGCGCCACACCGAGGTGCAGCATGCGGTTGGCGACCGGGGCGGACATGTCGAACACCGAGGCGCGGTCCTCTTTGCGGTTGCCCGCCGCCCAGATGAACACGCCGTCGGGAACGACGTAGTTGCCGACGCGTCGGTCGAGCAGGAGTTGCTGCGTGATCGCCACCATCGCCGGGGGAGCGGCGTTGAGTTCGTCGAGAAACAGCACGGCGCGGCCCACCCTCGGCAGGAAGTCGGGCGCGGCGAAGGCCGTCACCTTCTCTTTCAACTTCTCTTCGAAGTCGCGCTCGGTCACGTACGGCACGCCGCGCAGATCCGTCGGGGCGAGCTGGGAGATGCGGACGTCCTCGAGGTGCAGGCCGTGCGAGGCGGCGACCTTCGCGACCGCCTGGGATTTTCCGATGCCGGGCGGTCCCCACAGCATGACGGCGAGCGGGACGTCGTTGACGACGAGTTTGTCGAGGAAATCGTGCAGGGAGCGCAAGGTGACGTTCAGCATGAGGCGCTTTCATGATGTCGCACGGGCGCGGGATCGGGAGTGGGAAGGCGCTCAGTTGCGCCCCCAGGACGCGGCGCGTTTGCACAGCCTTGAGCGGAGGTTTAGACTGTGCGGCGATGCGCAAGCCCACCATCCAAGACGTTGCCCGTCGAGCGGGCGTGGGCGTCGGCACCGTGTCGAGGGTTTTGAACAATCACGCCGCCGTGAAGCCCAGCACGCGCGACACCGTGCTACGCGCCATGAGCGACCTCAACTACACCCCGAATCCGCACGCGCGCCGCATCGCGGGCGGCCGTTCGTACACGGTGTCCGTGATGCTGCCGATCGTCAGCACCGACTTCTACCTGCGCCTTCTCGAAGGGCTGGAGAGCGCGTTCCAAGAGCAGCGCTACGACCTCGCTATCTTCCCGCTGCTCGACCGTACGAGGCTCGAGCGTTACCTCAGCAGCCATACCCTGGCCTATCAAGCGGACGGCCTCGTGATGGCGAGCTACAACCTCGCCGACATCTTCGACGACGGCGTGCTGCCCACGCGCCAACCGACGGTGCTCGTCGACGCGTACAGCGACCGCATGGACTGCGCGTACGTCGACAATCGTCTCGGGGGTCGTCTTGCGGGGGAACTCGCGGTGCGCCTCGAAGGTGAGGTGCGCGCGATGTGGCTCGAGACGGACCTCGACCAGGTGTTCAAGACCTTGGTGATCGGCGAGCGCCGGGAAGGGTTTCTCAAGGCGCTCGCCGAGGCGAACGTGCCCCTCGCCGGAGAGTACGTCAGTCCGCTCGGTTCACACGCGGCGCGCTCGGTCGCGGGCCAACTGCTCGACGAGGCGAACTTTCCGCTCACGGTCTTCGCGTCCGCCGACGTGATCGCCGCTGCCGTGCTCGACGAAGCGCAAGTGCGCGGACTGTGCGTCGGCAAGGACCTCAAGGTGATCGGTTTCGACGATCAGCCGTGGTCGGCGGCGCGCGGCCTCACGACGCTGCACCAGCCCGTGGAGGCGATGGGCCGCGCGGCGGCGGAACTGCTGCTGTCACGGCTCGCGGGACACGGCGGCCCGCCGCGCGCGCGGCGCTTCGAGCCGTACGTCGTGGAGCGCGCGTCGACCGGTCATCGTAGCGGGATGTGAATTCGCTCGCCTTGCAAGTCGCCGACGTGCAGCCATGACAGCAAGGCGAGGGGGCGCTGATCGGTGGGCACTTCACGCAGCGCTTCTTCGAGTTGGCGTGGTTGGTCGAGTTCGTGGCGTCGCAGCCAACGGTCGAGGTCGAAGGATTCGTTCATGGAGTTCCTCCAGAGTGCTGAGACGGTGGGAAGTAGATGGCTTTCAGTCTCGCGTCTCGAAGGCGTACGTCGTTGAGGGACACATCAAGGTGACTTAAGCGACTTCGGGGCGCAACGCGAGTCGAGGCGGCCGCGTAAGGTGAAGTGATGACGGCCCTGGGACTCTCGAAACTCGGCAAGCGCTTCGGCGCGACGTGGGCCGTGCGCGAACTCGATTTGGAGGTGCCCGAGGGAGAACTGTTCGCCCTGCTCGGAGCGAACGGCGCGGGCAAGACGACGACCCTGCGCATGATCGCGGGCTTGCTGCTGCCGACCGAGGGTGACGTGTCGATTCTCGGGCATTCCGTGACGCGCGAGCCGAACGCGGCGAAGCGTCCCTTGGCGTACCTGCCCGACGATCCGTTGCTGTACGGCAAGCTGCGCCCGCTGGAGTATTTGGAGTTCGTCGCGGGCCTCTGGGGGCTGAGCGCGACGTCGGCGGCGCGACGAGCGCAGGAATTGCTGACGTGGCTGGGCTTGTGGGAGCACCGTTTCGAGGTCGTGGAGACGTACTCGCGCGGTATGAAGCAAAAGCTCGCGCTCGCCGGAGCGCTGATCCACGAGCCGCGCGTGATGCTGCTCGACGAGCCGCTCACGGGGCTCGACGCGGCCGCCGCCAAGCTCGTGAAGGACGCGCTTCGTGACTTCGTGGCGAGCGGCGGCACGATCGTCTTGACGACGCACATCCTCGACGTCGCCGAGCGCATGGCGGACCGGATCGGCATCATCGCCGGAGGACGGTTGATCGCGCAGGGAACGCTGGCGGATTTACGGGCGCAGAGCGGCGAGGAGGGAGGCACCTTGGAGGCGGTGTTCCTCGATCTCGTGGCGAGAGGAAGCGGGCGCCCGTGAAGCTCTCGCCGGGCAGTGCGGCGTGGCTCGTCGCGTTCGGCTGGCGCGTCGGTTGGCGCATCTTTTGGGACAACAAGGCGCGTCGGGCGACGTTGCTGATTCTCGGGGGTGCTTTCGTGCTGCTGCACGTCGTGGCGTTCTCGCTGTTGCGAGGCGCGCGAACTTCGCTGGCGCTCTCCGATTCCCTGTCGGGCGTGGCGCTTCTCGTCGCGGGCGGCGCGACGGTGCTGGTGCTGGGCTTGCTGATCTCGAACGGAATTCGCGGCGCCTTGGAGACGTTGTTCGAACGCGGCGATCTGGACTTGCTGCTTTCGTCGCCGCTGCCTCCTCGTCGTATTTTTTTCGCGCGGGCATTGTCGGTCGTGGCGAACGGCGTGCTGTCCGTCGCGCTCTTCGTCGCGCCGATCCTCACGGTCGGATTGGTGTTCGGCTTGTGGCGTGTTCTCGGCGTGATTCCGTGGTTGGTGTCGCTGTCGTTCGTTGGAACGAGCGTGGCGCTGCTGCTCACGATGGGCCTCGTACGGTGGTTGGGCGTGCGCCGCGCGAGGACGCTGGCGTCGGTGTTGGGCGCGCTGCTCGGAGCGGCGTTCTTCCTCGTGCTGCAGGCGCGCAACTTGCTCGGCGACGCGGTGTTCGAGCGGTTCGGTCCGACGCTGACCGCTTGGAACGTAGTGCTTTCCGGAGACGGAGCGCTTCGAGAGAACAGCGCGCTTTGGTTTCCGGCGCGGACCGCTTGGCTGGAGTTCTGGCCGGCGGTCGTGACGGTCGGCGGATCGTTGGCGATGTTTTTCCTCGTGGTGCGCGTTTTGGAGAACGCGTTTCGCGTGGGCGCGGCGCAGGCGCGCACGGTGGCGCGCCGTCCCGGGCGGGCGGGACGTGGGGTGGCCCGCTTTCGCGGCGGCTGGACGGCGGTGATGCTCAAGGAGTGGCGGCTGATTTCGCGCGATCCGCTGTTGATCGCGCAGACGCTGCTGCAAGTGCTGTACCTGCTGCCGCTCGCCGTGCCGCTCGTACGCGGCGCGGCCGATGCGTCGATCGGGTCGAGCTTCGGAAGCGCGGCGATTTTGCTGGGTGGATCGCTGGCCGGAGCGCTCGCGCGCATCGTGATCTTCGGCGAGGACGCGCCGGATTTGTTGCGCCTCGCGCCCACAAGCTTCGAGTCGCTGCGGCGCGCGAAGCTGCTGGCGGCGCTCGCGCCCGTGTGGGCGCTGTTCTTGCCGCTCTTCGCGTTTCTCGTGTCGCGCGGTGACCCGTGGTGGTGGTTGCGCTTGGTCCTGTTCGCCGTGTCGACCGTCGGGGCGGGGTTGATGTACTTGTGGCGGCCGGTGGAGTTGCGACGCGCGGACCTCATGCGCGGCGGGAAAAGCGATTGGGTGAGCTCGCTGGGCGTGCTGGCGACGTCGGGCGGGCTCGTCGCAGCGAACTTCGGCTTGCCGAGCGGCGCGTGGTGGGGCGCGGTGGGTTTGGCGCTTGCCCTGGCCGTCCCGCTCGGCTTTTGGTTGTTCTTGCGCGCCGACGAGCAGGACGCGGTCCTTCGTGGGTAAAGGTTGCCTCGTGGCTTGGCTTACGAGGCTTCTTCGTGTAGGGTATACACTGTTTGTCGAACGGAGACGAACGTCTCCTGGTTCGACAGAGCGAGTCACCGGAAATCGCTCGTGAACGCTTTCACAGATACTTAGGAGTACCACGCATGAAGACACTCATCCTGGGCGCTGGCTACGCCGGCCTCGCCGTCGCGACGAAACTCAAGCCTTCGCCCAACCTCGACGTGACGCTTGTCGAGCAAAATCCGTACCACGTCTTCGAGACGAGGCTGCACGAAGCCGCCGCGCACAACACCCAAGTCACGCTGCCCCTCGCGCCCCTCCTCAAGGGTACGGGCGTCACCTTGGACCTCGCGCGCATCGCGAGCGTCGATCTCGACGCGAAATCCGTCGAGTTGAAAGACGGGCGCACCGTCACGTACGACACCCTCGTGATCGGCCTCGGGTCCGTCACGAACTTCTACCGCATTCCCGGCCTCAGCGAGCACGCCACCGAGCTCAAGGAACTCGCCGACGCCGACGACATCTACAACTTCGTCAACCGCGCCTACACCGCCGACTTCGAGGGTTGCCGCAACATCGTCGTGGGCGGCGCGGGCCTCACGGGCGTCGAACTCGTCACCGAGCTCGCGCAGCGCAACGAGACCCTCAGCCGTGAGCGCGGCCTGCCGAAGTTCGAGATCTACCTCGTCGAAGCGGGCCCCAAGATCCTGCCTGTCCTCGACGAGACCCTCCGCACGCGCGCTCAACGCACCCTCGAGGAGTACGGGATTCACATCCTCGTCGGCCACCGTCTCATGCAGGCCACGGAGAACAACGTCACCGTGCAGACACAAGACGGCCAGCAAAAGGTCATCGAGGCGGGCAAGATCATCTGGACGGGCGGCATTCAGGCGCAAGACATCGTCAAGGCCGAGAAGCTCGAGAAGGGTCCGGCGGGCCGCATCGTCGTCGATTCCTACCTGCGCATTCCCGCCTACCCGGAAGTCTTCGTGATCGGAGACATGGCCCTCGCCACCGACCCGAAGACGAACAAGCCCGTTCCGACGACCGCCCAGCACGCCGGCCAGCAAGGACGCCTCACGGGCAAGAACATCATGCGCCTCACGCGCGGCGAGACGCTGGAGGCGTACGAGCCGTCCACCCTCGGCGAGTTCGTCTCGCTCGGCGGCCTCATGGCCGTCGGTTGGATGAAGTTGCCGTGGAACCAGAAGCTCGCCATGACGGGCGGCCTCGCGCACGTCATGAAGCGTGCGTCCGAATGGCGTTGGCGCGCCAGCATCGGCGATCCTATCTAAACGAAGCGACGTGAAAGAGCAGGCGGAGGGTATCCTCCGCCTGCTCTTTCGGCATGGCCACACGCCCGCTTCACCCTCGGATACGGAAGGTGTGAAAAAGCCGTGAAGTTCACTTCATCCTGGCGGGCGAATTGTAAGATGAAGTGGTGCGACGCCTGAACGACATCGAAGCCGACGTTTCGCTGTCGCTTCCCAAAGCCGTCGAGCGCATCTCGTCCGTCGAGGACGCCTTGCGGGCGCTCACGACCATCACCAGCACCCTACCCGCAGACTTGCAAGCGCGCGACATGTACGAGCGGGTGCTCAGCGTCGCCGCGCTCATCATCCCCGACATCACGTGCGGCAGCATCATCGTGCGCCGCGCCGACGGACGCTACGCTTACGCGGCCAGCCTCAAGCACGACCTCGAACTGCTCAAGCTCGTGACGTTCACGCGAGAAGAGCTCGACATGCAAAGTGGCGTGCGCGTCGTGCCGTCCTTGCGAGATCTCAACACCCGCGTCCTCGACGCGCGCCGCTGCGAGCTGATCGAGGCGAGCAACGGCGCCTTGATCGTCGAGTCCACGTTGATCGTCCCGGTGTACCTCGGCGGGCAGATCGAGGCCGCCTTGTACCTCGACAGTCCCAGGCCCGCCGAGGAACTCGGCAAGTACGCCGAGGTCGCCAAAGTGTTCGGCGCGCACGTCGAACTCGCCTTGTGGCGCGCCCGCGTCGCCGAGCAGGCGCGGCGAGCGCAACGCGACCTCGCGTTGCGCTCGCGCTTGCGCGACGTTCTGTCTGCCGAAGGTGACCTCGCCGAACTGTTCGAAGCCATCGTGCGCGCCATCCACGAGGAATTCGGCTTCGCTCACGTCGCCGTCGCCTTGATCGAGGACGGCCAGATCGTGCCGCGGGCGCACGTCGGCTACGGCTTCTTGCAGTCCAGCTACACCTTCGAAGGCGTCGTTGGCCGCGTCGTGTGCACCGGAGAGTCGTCGCTGGTCGTCGACGTGACGCGCGACCCCGACTACATCGCCGAAAATCCGCGGGTCGTCAGCGAACTGTGCGTTCCTCTGCGCTCGGGCGACCACATCATCGGCATCATCAACATCGAAAGCGAGGACGCCACCCTCGACGACGCGGACCTCGGCAGCATCAGCAGCCTCGCCGATCATCTCGGGCGCGCCATCGAACGCGCCCGTCTCTTCGAGCAGACGCGGGCGTCGGAGCGGCGCTACCGAGCGCTGTACGACGCCGCCGAACGTTCGCGCCGCGAACTCGACTTGCTTCACGGCGTTCGCAGCGCGCTCGCTCAGGAACTCGACGTTCCGTGCGCCCTGCGCGCCGTCACCGAGGCGGTCGCACGCACCTTCGGCTACACCCAGATCAGCATCTACTTCATTCACGAAGACGACCTCGTGCTGCAACATCAAGTCGGCTACGATCAGGTCGTGTCGAGCGTGCCGCTTTCCAAGGGCGTGATGGGACGCGTCGCGACGACCGGTCGAGCGGAACTTATCGACGACGTTCGTTCGGAGCCGCGCTTCATCGGAGCGGTCGAGGACATCGCCTCGGAAGTGTGCGTGCCCCTCCGGCGACACGGGCAGGTCCTGGGCGTGCTCAACGTCGAAAGCCGCGGCGGAGTGAGCCTCACCGGAAACGACTTGCGGCTCGCGCAGACGGTGGCAGGCTACATCGAGACGACCTTGGAGTTGTCGTCTTTGCACGACGAGGTGCGCGAGCGCGAAAACCGCTACCGTCTGCTCGCCGAGAACATGAGCGACCTCGTGTGCTTGCACGGACCCGACGGCTCGTACCGCTACCTCAGCCCGTCCGTGCGAACTCGGCTCGGCTACGACCCCGAGGAACTCAAGGGCTTCACGCCCTTCGACCTCATGCACCCCGAGGAGTACGAAAGCATCGCCTTCATGACGCTGCGCCGACTGCAAAGCGGGCAAGCGCAGCAGTTGCGCTTGCGCCTGCGCCGCAAGGACGGCGCGTACGCCTGGTTCGAGGCCAGCATCACGCCCATTCGCGAAAACGGGCGCCTCTCGGGCTTCGTGTCCACGTCGCGCGACATCACCGAGCGCAAACAAGCCGAGGATCGCCTCGCTTGGAGCGCCACGCACGACGCCCTCACGGAGTTGCCCAACCGCACGCTCTTCGAGTCGCGTCTGCGCGCCGCGCACGCCGAGGCACGTCGACGCGGCGCCGCACGGTACGCCGTGCTGTTTCTCGACCTCGACCGCTTCAAGATCATCAACGACAGCCTCGGGCACCGCGTCGGCGACGAGTTGCTCGTCGAGTTCACGCGCCGCTTGTCGTCCGCCGTTCCCGCCGGAAGCATCGTCGCGCGTCTCGGAGGCGACGAGTTCGCCGTGCTGGTCGAGCACCTTTCGGACTTGCGCGAAGCGGAACTGATCGCGGGCCGCCTCGAAGACGCGCTCGACGCTCCTCTGCTCGTCTCGGGCCGCGAACTGCGCGTCACCGTCAGCATCGGCATCGCGCCCGGACGCCTCGACCACCGAGACTCGCTCGACGCCCTGCGCGACGCCGACATCGGGATGTACCGCGCCAAGCGCAGCGCCACTCAGCGTCACGCCGTGTTCGACACCACGATGCACGACGCGGCGATGCGCCGCCTGCAACTCGAAGGCGACTTGCCGCGCGCCTTGCGCGCCCGCGAACTGCGCCTCGTCTACCAACCGATCGTGAACCTGCCCACGAGTCGGGTGGAAGGCGTGGAAGCCTTGCTGCGCTGGACGCACCCCGTGCTCGGCGAAGTACGCCCCGAGGAATTCATTCGCGTCGCCGAGGAAACAGGGCTCATCGTGCCGCTCGGCGAGTGGGTGCTGCAAGAAGCCTGCACGCAAGTTCGGGTGTGGCAGCGAGAATTCGCCGATTGCTGCCTCGACTTGCACGTCAACGTGTCCGCGCGGCAGTTCTACCAGCCGGGCCTCGTGGAGACGCTCGCCCGCGTGCTGCAAGACAGCGGCTGCGATCCCGAGCGGCTCAACCTCGAAATCACCGAGAGCGCCATCATGCAGCACGACGCGATCTCCGCCGACATCCTCACGCACCTTCGAAGGCTCGGAGCGCGCGTGCAAATCGACGACTTCGGCACGGGCTACTCGTCGCTCGCGTCTCTGCACCGCTTTCCCATCGACGCGCTGAAAATCGATCGCTCGTTCGTCGCGCGCCTCGGGCGCGACACGACGAGTTCGAGCATCGTGCAGACGGTCGTGACGCTCGCCCGCGCCCTCGGCATCGGTGCCGTCGCCGAGGGCGTCGAGACGAGCGAGCAGCGAACGCACCTCGTGCGGCTCGGCTGCCACCTCGCCCAAGGCTTCTTGTTCTCCCATCCCTTGCCGCCGCAAGAGATCACGTCCATCTTGCGGCGCGGCGCCTACCTCGCGCCGCACGGCCCGACCGCCTGACCGCCCTTCGAAGTTCGCATGTCGACGGCGTCGCTCAAAGCACGAGCGACGCCGCGTTTCCACCGATTTCGTCCCAAAGGGTGAACTCCGCGACGGCCCCCTCGCGTACGATTCCGACATCGTCCCAGCCCACGGCGAGGGCGGGACCGCGCGTGTAGGCGAACAACGTCTCCTCCACGGTGAGCGTCTCGTCGGGCGCGACGAACTCGCCCGTATCGTCGCGCCGCGTGAGGGCCGCCCGGAAATTGTCCTGCACGTTCGGAGGCGCGACCGGCGCGTCCGACCCGAGGGCGAGCAGCGCGCCCGAACGCAGCAAGCTCGCGAACGCGTACGTGGTGTTCTCAAGGTGCGGCAGCAAGGCGCGTATCATCGGCCCGTCTCCCAACAGGTGAATGGGCTGCACGGACGCCGTCACGCCGAGACGCCCGAAGCGCGCGACGTCCTCGCGGCGCAAGTGCTGCGCGTGCTCCAAGCGCAAGCGCATCCCCTTCTCGCGCGCGAGGAGCGCGAGGCGCTCGTACACGTCGAGCACCTCGGTGTTCGCGCGGTCCCCGATCGCGTGCGTGACGGGCACGAAGCCCAACTCCAACGCTTCGCGCCCCCGCTCGAGAATGAGTTCCGGGCTGTGCAGCGGCAAGCCCGTTCCGCTGCCGTCGGCGAAGCCCGGCGCGTACAGCCACGCCGTGCGGCTGCCGAGCGCGCCGTCCGCGAAGAACTTGATGCCACCGATCGTGAGCTGTCCGCGCACGTTGCCGCGCAAGCCGAGGGCGCGCACGTACTCCAAACGGTCGTGGTCCACGCACGACCACACTCTCAGCGGCAACGCGTTTCGCGCGGCGAGCGACAGCATCGCCGCGAGCGCCTCGGGCGGCTCGAACCCCATCGTGTGCGTTCCCGTGAAGCCGCGCGCCTGCAAGTCGCGCGCTCCGCGCGAAGCCGCCGCCTCGTACTCACGGTGAGTCGGCGCGGGAATGGCGTTTCGCACGATCTCCTTGGCGTACTCCAGCAGCGTTCCCAACGGACGGACGATCCGGCCGCCCTCGGGGTCGGGCGTCGCCTCCGAAATGCCCGCGCGTCTCAGCGCCTCGGAATTCACCCACGCCGAGTGCAAATCGCGCGAAAACGCGATCACCGGGTGGTGCGGCGTCGCCTCGTCGAGCTCGCGGGCGGTGGGATAGTCGGCGAGGCCGAGCTCCGAGAAGAGGAAGCCGCCTCCTTGAATCCACTCGCCGTGCGGCGTGACGGCGGCTCGCTCGCGAAGGCGCGCGACCACTTCGGAAACGCCGCGCGATCCTGTGAGGTCCACTTGCGACAAGGAGAAGCCGTACCCGACGAGGTGCGTGTGCGCGTCCACGAGGCCCGGCGTGAGAAACGAGTCCCGGTGGTCGAGCACGTCCGCCTTCGGTGCGACGGCCGTCATCTCTTCGCGTGAACCGACGGCGAGCACGCGCCCTCCACCGACGAGGACCGCCTCGGCGTTCGGGCGAGCGGCGTCTTGCGTGAGAATGCGGGAAAGAATCAATTGCAGCATGTCGCTCCACGATACCTGCCGGGCGCGTATCTTGAAGCTCGTGCGTCCCGTCGACTTCGACGAAGCTTCCGTGTCCTTCACGCGGCGCCGCCTTTTGCGCGCCATCGCGCTCGGCGGCGCGGCCTTCGCGGCCGTACCGATCGTGAACACGTACCGCTTCGAGGTCTCTCGGCATCGCGTTTCCCTCGCGGGCCTCACCGCGCCCTTGCGCGTCGCGCACCTCAGCGACCTTCACTTCGGGCCGTTCATTCGGGAGGGGAGCGTGCGCGCGTGGGTGGACGCCACGCTTCGCGAACGCCCCGACCTCATCGTCATCACGGGCGACTTCTTCGACCACCTCTTTCGCGGCGACGGCGCGCCCCTGCTTCGTTTGCTCGCGCGTCTTTCCGCTCCGCTCGGGGTGTTCGGCGTGTGGGGCAACCATGACAACGCGATCTTCGGCTTCGACGAGAACGGCATCTTTCATCCCGATTGGCGAGAACGGCGAACGAATTGGGGTCGGGCGCTTCGCGCGTCGGGCGTGCGCATCCTGCTGAACGAAGGCGTGCGAGTGCGGAGCGACTTGTACCTCGCCGGAATCGACGACGAACGCACGGGCTGGCCCGACCTCGCGCGAGCCCTCGCGGGACGACGAGGCGAGACGGTCCTGCTGCTCAGCCACACGCCCGACGCGCTGCCGAGCGTGCCCTCCAACGTCGCTTTGACGCTGTGCGGACACACGCACGGCGGTCAAGTCAAGCTGCCCGTCGTCGGGCCGCTCGTCACGTCTTCACGTTACGGTCGGCGTTTCGCGGAAGGATTCGTGCGCGCGCCCGCGCTCGGCTTCGTGTCGCGCGGCCTCGGCGTCAGCAACTTGCCTTTGCGCCTCGACTGCCCCGCCGAAGTGGCGATGCTCGAGTTGACGCCGCGCTGACGCTTCTCGCGCGCCGCGAACGAGGCGGTCACACCGAGCTTCAGCCACTCCTTCATACGGGAAGATGCCGCGAGAACGCGGCGTCATACTACCTGCATGCCTCTGCGCCGCGTTCTCTCCTCGCTCGGTTGGAGCGCCCTCACCTTGACGGTCGCAAGTGTCACCAACACCTACCGCTTCAAGACGACGCTTCAGGAAGCGACGTTGCCGGGCTTGACGAAGCCGCTGCGCGTCGCGCACCTCAGCGATCTGCACTACGGCTTGTTCGTCGGGCCGCTCATCGTGAAAGCCTGGGTGGACGCCACGCTCGCCGCCAAGCCCGACCTCATCGTCATCACGGGCGACTTCCTCGACGGTCACTTTCGCGCGCCCGGACGCGGCACGATGCTGCGCGAACTGGCGCGCTTGCAAGCGCCCCTCGGCGTGTGGGGCGTGTGGGGCAACCACGACTGGACGAGCCTCAACACGAACGCGCAGAGGATCCGCTTCGCCGAGCGACTACGCGTGAACGGCGTGCAGCTCATCAACAACGCGGGCGTTCAAGTGCGCGATGACGTGTACGTGGCGGGCGTGGACGACTGGTGGTTCGGAGCGCAGGACCTCGACGCGGCCCTGCGACATTACCAAGGTGGCGCGATCTTGTTGCTCGCACACAACCCCGACTACCTGCCCCACGTTCCGTCGAAGGTGGGCCTCACCTTGTGCGGTCACACGCACGGCGGGCAAGTGCGCCTCCCGATGATCGGTCCCCTCAAGCGCTCCACCCTCATGCGTCCCTTGCAAGGCTGGGTGCGAGGCGACGCCATCGTGACGTCGCCCGCCGAGGGACGCGCGGGCGTCGAAGGCGAAAATCACGCGCTGGGCTTCGTATCGCGCGGGCTCGGCGTGACGGGGTTGCCCGTACGGTTCGCTTGCCCCGCCGAAGTGGCCATTCTCGATTTGCACCCGCCCGACTTTCCGTTTTAACGGCGGCAGGTGAGGTTCACGCGAAAGCTCGGGTCGGCGACCGTGTAGCTCGTGCCGGGCCCGCGATCGACGCGGAAGACGAGTCGGCTCGGCGGGCTGATCTGCCCGTTCGCGGCCGGATTCGGGAAGAAGTTCAGCGTGAACGAGAGCGGAGCGCCTTGAGGCACGTCGCGCGCCGCGACGCCCTGCAAGTCGAAGATGCTGCCGCTCGGCGTGTACGACGCGCCGTCCTGCGTCACGAGCTGGACGTTGTCGAGTTGCGACGCGGGCCCGCCCGCTCCCGAGTTGGCGAGCGACGTCGTACCGTTCGTACCGTTGCGTACCTCGATCGACACGGCGGTCCCCTTGCGGTCGCCGTCCGTCACGTTCGAAACGTTCGTGACCCGCAGACGCCACACGCCGTTGAAGAGTTGCTCGTTCACACACCCCGCGAGACCCGCGACTTGATTCGAGCCGCCCGACGCCGCTGGCGCCGCCGGAACGGTCAGCGCCAAGGCGCTCGCGCTTTGTGTGGCCGTCACGCCCGCCGCGCGCAGCGCCTCGACAGGCACGTACGTGCGCCCGTTCACGACGATGGCGCCCGTGGTGGACCGCTGCCCGTTGATCGTGAGGGCCAAAGAGCGCTGCACGGCTTGTGCGAGCGCGACGGTGGCGAGCAGGGCGACGGCGACGGTCCACTTCTTGGCGTGCTTCATGACTTCCTCCCTGAAAGATTGCAACAGGTGATCTTCGTATTGTGCGGATTCGCCGGGCGGTGTCAATCGGCGGGAAGCGAGGAAAGCCTCGCGAGGAGCTTTCCTCGGGTGGCGCCGCCGAAGCGCGCCGGCCGTTCACGACAGCGCCACTCGCGTTGTTGAGAGGAAAGGTTGGTGGAAGGAAGCTCGCTTCTTGACCAGCTCTGCCTCCCTTGGGCTCCATGAGCTTCAACGCACCTGCTCGACTTGCACGAACAGGGTGTAGTCGCCTTTGAGCGCCTCCGCGTCTTGGTAACGCACGGCGAGCACGCCCGGACCGAAGCCGAAGTCGGTGCGCGCGAGCCGCTCGGCCGTCGCGCGATTGAACACCAGCACTTGCGGATCGAACGCGTAGTTCAATCCCGCGTCCTGCATGCCGATCGGACGGTCCTTCGCGTCGCCGAGCAGGCTCTTGCCGACCGTGACGTTCACGCCCGGCGCGCCTTGCCGCAAGCCGAGGCTGCTGGCCGTGCGCACGACGGTGCGGGCGATCGCGGCGGGCACGTCGGTGGGGCTCGGGGCGTTCACGACGAGGCCCGCCACGTCCGACAAGGGCAAGAGCGGCGCGAACAGAATGCGCCCGAGGGTCGTCAGGAAGCTCGGCTCGCCGTCCCACTCCCACAGGGTCGGCACGATCATCGCGGCTTGCCCGTCGGCGAGGTCGCCTTGAAACAGCAGCATCGGGAAGCGGTCGGGCTGCGGCGGGCCGCCGCGAATCCACGGCGTCGCCGTCGGAAAGCGGTCGCCGCTCGTGAAGCCGCCGTTGCCGCCGAAGGGCGCGTGGGCCGAGCCGCCGCGCAGGCGGTTCGGGTAGTTGTTGGTGTCGCCCACGACGACGCTGCGCACGCCGCTCGGACCGAAGAGGGTCCGGTTCGTGGCGTCCACGACGCGCGCCTCGGACATCACGAACACTTCGTCGCCGCCTCCGTCCGACTCGAACACGTGGTCCCATGTTTGGCGATCGACGCGCCAGCCCAGCAGCGTCACACGAAAGCGTCCCACGGCAGGCTGCGCGGCTTGCACGACGATGGGCGCGAGGATGATCGGCGCGGACGGAAGGGGCGTGTTGGGGCTCTTCGTGTCCTTCTGGGCGAGGGTGGCGCCGGAGGCGAGCAAGGCGGTGAGGGCGAGAGCGGCGGTCACGATCTTCGTCATCTTGGGGCTCCTTTCGGCCTTTCCATCGGCCTGGACGTACCGTAGGAGACGCGCCGTGAACGACCCATGAACGGCGTTCACGCACCTTGTACACTGGCGGTGTGCTGAGAACCCTCGGGGGCCTCGCGCTCGTGGAGCCGCGCTTCACGCGCGAGAAACCGTTGTTGTTGCTCGCGTACCTCGCGCTCGAGGGCACGAGACCGAGGCGCGACGTCGCCGCGCTCTTCTGGCCCGACTCACCCAACCCCATGAACAACCTCGCCGTGGCTTTGAACAAGCTGCGCAAAGTCGGCGTGATCGGCGCGGACGAAGCGCGAACGTGGTGCGAAATCGAGTGCGACGCAGTCAAGTTTCGCGACGTCGTGCGCGAAGGGCGCTGGCGTGAAGCGACCGAGTGGTACGGCGGAGCGTTCGCGGACGGCCTCAACTTCGAGGACGTCGGCCCCGACCTCGAAGAGTGGGTGTACGAGACGCGCGAGCGTCTGGCGCGCGAAGTGCAGAGCGCGTGGTCGAACCTCGCGCACGACGCGGCGGCGCACGGCGACTTCGCCGAGGCGGGACGCTGCGCCGAACGGGCGCTGCGCGTTGCGAGCGCGCCGCCTCCCGAAACGGACGTGCTTCGCGAACTGCACCGCCTGCTGCTCGCCGCCGAGCATCCCGCCAAAGACGAACTCGTGCGTGAAGCGCGCGAACTCGGCGTGACGCTCGTCTCGTCGGCGGAAGCGGCGCGCGGCGATTTGCGTGCGCGGCCCGTCGGTCGCGCGCGCGAACTCGAGTCGTTGCTGGCGTTGCCGCGCGGCGGGTGGGCTTGGGTGGGCGGCGGGCCGGGCTTGGGCAAGACGACCGTGCTGCGCTTGCTGGAAGCGCGCGGCTGGACGTACCTGCCCGCGCGTTCCGGCTTGCCGTACGCGACGCTCGAAGGATTGATGAGCGTGCCGAGCGGCGGGCCCGACGCGGCGGCTCGGCTGCTCGCTCGGCGCTCGTTCGACGTCGCCATCGACGATTGGCACGCGATGGACGAGGAAAGCCGAGCCGTCTTGGAGCGCCTGCGTCGCCTGCGGCCCGACGCGCGCGTCGTGCTCGCCGGAGAAGGCGTGGCGCCGCTCGACGTGGACCGCACGGTGGAACTCGGACGGCTTGGCGCGGCGGACCTCGCCGACTTTCCCGGCGCTTTGGAAGCGACGGACGGCCTGCCGTCGCTCGTCGGCGCTTGGCTGCGCGGCGAACCGACGAGCGTCGCCCTCGAAGGGCGTCTGGCGCGCTTGCCGGACGTCGCCCGTGACATGCACGGCGCCTTCGCCTTGCTGGACGCGCCCGACTTGATGCTGGTCCGTCGCGCCTTGCATCTCGACGCGGACGCGTTCGCCGAAGCGCTCGGCACCCTTCTTCGAGGCGGCTTCGTGGACGCTTCGGGCGTCGTGCTTGGCCGCGACGCGGCCTTGTCGTACCTCAAGGCGCACCCGGCCCTCGAAGGGCGCCTCGGGCTGGCGCTCGCCCGCGCCTTGCCCGCCCTCGCCGCCTTGCCGCTGTACCGTCGCGCCCGGGCCTTGCTGCGGCCCGAGGACGAGCGGAGCGTTCGCGCCGCCTACCTCGCGTGGGGGCGCGAACTCGTGCGGCGCGGCTTTCCCGAGCGGGCCGCCGCCGATCTCGCCGAGGCCGCGCCCAGCGAGGACGTGTCGCTGCTGCGCGCCCGGGCGCTCGAGCTCAGCGGGCAGCTCAAGATGGCGCGCGACGTCTTGACGGCTTTGCCCGAGTCGCCGCGCCAGCAAAGTCTGCTCGCCCTCGTGACGTGGCGCCTCGGCTTTCCCCACGAGGCGCGCTCCCATGCGGCGGCGGCGTTGACCGGCGACATCGAGGCGCGCGCCGAGGGACACAACGTCCTCGGATTGCTCGCTCAGTACGAAGGGCGTTTCCCGGAAGCGAAGGCGGCTTTCGGACGCGCCCTCACCCTTTGGCTGGCCGCCGGAGACGAGGTGCGCCACGTCGGAACCCTCACGAATCTCGCCGTGGTGCGCGCCGAACTCGGCGAGGACGTCGACGCGGCCTTTCAAGAGGCGTTGCAGGCCGCCTCGGACAACTTGAGCCTTCGAGCGACGGTTCTGACGGCCATCGGCCGTATGCACGAACGGCGAGGGCAGGAAGACGATGCCAAGCGCTTGTACCGAGAGGCGCACGACTGCGCGCACGAGGCGGGAGACCTCAAGACGGCCGCCCTGGCCATGAACAACCTCGCCGTGGTGTGGCACCTCGAAGGACGGGAGCGCGAAGCGCGCGACGCGTACATGGCGGCGATCGGCCTCGCCCGAAACGCGGGAGACATGCGGGTGCTCGGCATGGCCCTTTCCAACGCGGCGGAACTCGACGGCAACGTGGAAGGATGGCGCGAAGCCATTTCGATTCTGGAGGAGTCGGGCTTCGTGGCGCTCGCGCAAGGCTACCGAGAGGACTTGGAAGCGTTCATGGCCCGGTAAGGGTCGTTCGGGCACCGTGAGACATGCCGATCAGTGCGTACGAAACTCAAGGCACGCTTTGGCTGGAGGTACAGGATGCGCGCAATGTTGTTGGCCTTTTCGCTGGCGCTTTGGAGTTGTGGCACGACCACGCCGTCGCCACCCTCGGGCGGGACCGCGAGCTTGTCGCCGCAGCGGGCGACGTGGGACGAGACGGTGACGGTGACGCTACCGTGGAGCGCGAGCGGCGTATCGGCGACCGTGGGTGGAAAAGCGGCGGCCGTGCGGGCGACGTCGCCGACGACGGTCGAAGTGCGCGTCCCGAGTGACGTGTGGGGCGGTCCGCAGGACGTGGTCGTGACGGACGGAGCGCGCCGTGAGACTTTGAACCTCACGGTGCTCGGCGCGGACGTCGTGGCGAGCGGCGGCAACACGGTGATCGTCCTCGTGGAGCGCGGCGCGGCGGACACCTTGGCGTCGAAGTACTCGAAGACGCCGCTCGCGTTGCCGAGCGGCTCGGCGCTCGTGAGCGGCAAGACGCCGCTCGGATTCGGCAACGGCCCGTGCGGCCAGACGCTGCTGCAACTGCAAATCGCGCCGAGCGGGCCGAGCGTCGGCTTGGGTCACCTGCTCGACGAGCTTGCCACCGAACTCGGCCGGGCGGTCGGGACGGCGGCGGTGCTCGGCATCGATCCTCGCTCCGGTTGGCCCGCGAGCGCCGCCTCGTCGTTCGAGGGAGACGTGACGGCGCCGCGCCCGCTCGTCGTCTCGGCGCCCGCTTCGTTCAGCGGACAAGGCGTCACGATCGCCGTGCTCGACACGGGCGTCACGCCCCTCTCGTTCGGGAACCGCTACCTCTCGGCGCTCGCGCGGGACTTCACGAGCTCCGTCGGTTCGGCCACGACGGACCCGTTCACGAGGACTTTGGGCAAAGACGTCGTGCAAGGTCACGGCAGTCCGATCGCGGCGCTCGCGGCGGACGGCAAGATCGGCGTGGCAACGAGCGCGAACGTCTGGCCGCTGAAAGTGTGCGGGCCGGACGGACAGTGCCAGTTGGAGAACATCATTCGAGGCGTGTGCGCCGCCACGACCGGTCAGTTTCCGGCGAACCGCGTCGTCCTCAACCTCAGTCTCGGCAGCGACACTCCCAGCGAGATTCTGTACACGGTCCTGCAAGACGCGGTCGCGCGCGGCGCGCTCGTCGCGGCCGCGGCGGGCAACGCGTGGAACGAGCGAGGCACGCGGGCGGGCGCGTTGTATCACTACCCGGCGGCTTTCTCGGGCGAGAGCGGCTTGCCGAGGTACACACGGACCTACGCGCCGCCGTTCGCCACGATCAAAGGCGTCGTGGGCGTGGGCGCGCTTCGAGGCGACGGTTCGACCTTGACGGCCGCGAGCTTCTCCGAGCGGGGAGATTTCGTGGGGCTCTCCGCGCCGGGCGGCAACGTGTCCAGCCTCGACCCGAACGGGCTGGAGGGTCGCTACGTCGGCACGTCGTTCGCGACAGGCGTGGTGTCGGGCGCGCTCGCCGCGTGGCGTGAAGCGAGACCGGCGGCGACGCCCGAGAGCATCGTCGTCGAGGCGCGCCGCGCCGCGTGTACGGCGGCGTGCGGCGTGTCGGGAAGTACGTCGGACGTCGGATCGGGACTCGTGCGGGCGCCGTGACGTTCACTCGGCGAGGCCGTGGTCGCGCACCTTCGCGCGCTTGTCGGTCTTGTCGGGCAGTTGGCTGAGTACCATCGCCAGCACGACGAGCGCGCCGCCCGCCAAGCCGCGCAGACCGACGCGCTCCTTGAGCAGCAGGAACGAGAAAACCGACGCCGTGACGGGCTCGAGCGCGTAGATGATCGCCGCTTCGGGCGCCGTCACGCGTCGCTGCCCGACCGTTTGAAGGAAGGTCGTGAAGGCGGTCGCGACGAGCCCGAGGTACAACAAGGGAAGCCACTGGTCCGCGCCGCTCGGCACGATGGCGCCGCCGCTGAAAATCGCCCAAGCCCAGCACAACAAGCCCGTCGCCGCGACCTGCACCGCCGTGAGCTGCAACGACGCGTGTTCGGCGGCGAGCTTCTCGAGCGCCAAGATGTAGCCCGCGTAACTCAAGGCGCACAGCAGCACCCACGCGTCGCCGATCACGAGCGCTCCTCCTTCCCACGACAGCAACCCGATCCCGGCGAGGGCGAAGAAGGCCGCGCCCCACAAGCGCACCGAGAGCTTTTGCTTCGCCGTTCCTGCCAACCACAGCGGCACGAGCACGACGCTGAGTCCCGTGATGAACGCCGCTCGGTTCGCGCTCGTCGTTTGCAGCCCCAGCGTCTGCGACGCGTATCCGATCGTCAGCCAGACGCCGAGTACGAATCCGTCGCGCCACAACAGCCGCGTCGTGCGAAGCAAGAACGGCACGAGAACGACCATCGCGAGCGTGAACCGCCAAGCCAGCAACGTCGCCGGGGCGAGCGTGTCGGTCGCTCCCTTCACGATCGGAAAGGTGCTTCCCCAGACGACGGTGACGAACACGAGCAAGACGATCCCGAGGGCGTGAGGCGACATGACGGCTATTCTAAGGGGCATGGCGATTTTCGATTCTCTGCGCATCGGCTTCGGCGAGGACGCGCATCGACTCGCGCAAGGTCGGCCGCTCGTGTTGGGCGGCGTGGCGATCGCGAACGCCGAGCGAGGCGCGGTGGCGCACAGCGACGGCGACGCGTTGCTGCACGCCCTCTCGGACGCGCTGCTGTCGGCGCTCGCGCTCGGAGACATCGGGCAGCACTTTCCGGACACGTCGCCCGAGTGGAAGGACCTCGACTCCACCGTGATTTTGCGTCACGTTCTCGACCTCGTGTCCCAGCGTGACTTCACGCCCGTGAACGTCGCGGTGACCGTGACGCTCGACCGCCCGAAGCTCGGGGCGTCGAGAGCAGAAATCGCGGAGCGTGTCGCTCAACTGCTGCGCTTGACTTCCGACCGCGTCGGGGTGACCTTCAAGACGTCGGAAGGCCTCGCGCCCGATCACGTGCAGGCCCGGGCGACCGTGCTGCTGGCGAGGAGCGCGCCGTGACGTCGCCCGGCACGTCGGCGTTGTCCGTCGTGCTGTTCGAGCCGGAGAACGCCGGGAACGTCGGGAACGTCGCGCGTACGTGCGCGGTGCTGGGCGCCGAACTGCACCTGATCCGCCCGTTCGGCTTTCGCCTGCACGATCCGCAGTTCAAGCGGGCGGGCATGGATTACCTTCGCTCGGTGCGCCTCGTGGAGCACGCCGACTGGGAAGCGTTCACGGCGACGCTTGCGCAAGGAGCGCGACTGTTCGGCTTCACCACGAAGACCGATCGCCCTTACACGTCCGTGCGGTACGAGCGCGGCGATTACTTGGTGTTCGGGCCGGAGTCGCGCGGTTTGCCGGCGTGGTTGCGCGACCGCCTTGACCTCGTCACCTTTCCCATGCCGGGTGAGGGGCGCAGCCTCAACCTTGCCGTGGCGGCGGGCATCGGAGCGTACGAGGCGATGCGGCAATTGCACGGCTGGTGAACGCGGGAACCTTGATAAAGAGAATTGTCAGAAGAGTGTGAGAGTCGAAGGTATATTCATGATCGTTGAGGAGAGTCGATTGATGCATATACCACGATTTAACCGTCCGAGCCGAATACTGGCCACCTTGCTGCTCGCGAGCGTCGCGAGCGCTCAACAAAGCGCGACCGAGGTCGTGATTTCCGAACCGAGCGGAAACGGCGCGTTTCGCTCGAACTTCGCGGGATTCGTCATTCAAGGCGCGT
The DNA here is from genome assembly GCF_003217515.1 of Deinococcus yavapaiensis KR-236. NCBI lineage: Bacteria > Thermotogati > Deinococcota > Deinococci > Deinococcales > Deinococcaceae > Deinococcus > Deinococcus yavapaiensis. The sequence goes on from NZ_QJSX01000002.1 coordinate 187,766, forward strand.
CGCCCCTCGACAACGACGACGCTCGCCGCTCCGCTCGCGAGTTGCTGTCGATGTCGCAAATCTCCTTGTCTTTGCGCGGTTCGAAAGCCGATCACGGCTTGTGCCAAGCGAACGCCGTCGAGGCGATGCAACTTCCCGACGGCCAAGAGTCCTTCGTGCTCTTCCGCGCGGACGCCAAAGATCAAGGCTTCGCCTTCGACGACATCTCGCTCGACAGCAACGGCGAGAAGGGCCTGATCTTCTTCACCCTCAAGAAGTCGGGACGTGAACTGCTGGGCTTGTGGACGGGCGGACACGGCGACAAAGTGCTGACGTTGTGCCGCAGTCGCTGAGGCGACCTGCGACCAAAGAAGACCGCCCCCACGGGGGCGGTCTTCTCGGATGTTCGTTACGAGCGAGGAATTACTGCAGGCGGTTGAGATTGACGGTGATCGTGCCGCCGTTGACGACTTGCACTTGCGAAACGCCCGCCGCGTAACCCGGCGCGACCAAGACGATTTGGTAATCGTCACGGTTGAGGGTGAGGGTAAGGGCGCCGTTGCGAATCACGCCTTGCTCTTGGCCGTTCACGAAGACGCGGGCGCCGTTGACGTTGCTGCGAATCGTGAGGGTGGCGCGCTGAGCTTGCAGCGTGACGTTGACGTTGACCGTGACACCCGCACGCACGGTCACCGTTTGGTTGATGTCGGTGTAGCCGGGCGCGGAGATGCGCACGCGGTACGTGCCTGCCGCGAGGTTGGGGAAGGTCGAGCCGCTGTCGCCGACTTCACGGTCGTTGATGTACACGGTCGCGCCCGGAACGTTCGTGTTCACGGTGATGCTGCCTGTACGCGCCGGGGCTTGAGGCGCGACGACGTTGTAGGACGCCGTGTCGGTCGTCCACGTGTTTTGCGGGATGGGCGTCACGACGATCGAGAGGGCCTGCGCGAGGTTCTCGCTGCCGCGCACCGTCACGGTCGCGAAGCCTTGGTTGGTTTGCTCGGCGCGGAATTGGCTGATCTGATCGAGGTTGAGGGGCGTGCGGCTCGCGAGGGCGAGGACGCGGTTGACGCCCGCCGGGCCGGCGACGTCGAGCGAGTACTGCGGGTTGTTGGCGCGCGGGAATTGACGAGTTTCGCCCGCACGAACGAGGTTGTTGTCACCCGAGTAGCGGTTGGGGAGAATCTGGTCGATTTCGCCGTTCACGCCGACGTTGAAGAGGTAGACGTAGGCGTCTTGGTTCGTCGTGACGAACAGGCGGATGCGTTCGCCGATCGCGTAGTTCGGCGTGCTTTGACCGCTGGGGTCCTTGTCGGTCCAGACACGGACGCTCAAATCGGTCGGCGTGGGGTTGACGATGATGCTTTGAGCGCTGATGCGAGGTTGCGCGAGCGCCGCCGTTGCAAGCGCCATGGTTCCCAGTGCAAGAATCTTTTTCATGTCTCGTCCTCCGAGAAAAAGGGTAGCCCGCGCTAGATGACGCGCAATGAACACCTCTGCAGAAAGCCTTTAGGCGCTGTCAGGCTGTCATCAGCGCCCTGACGCTCGCGTCAGCCCCGCTCCTTCACATCAAGTGCCGATGATCGGCCAGCATGCAACGGTCCTGCACGACTTGGATTCCTGCGTTCACCAGAACCCGCGCGACGTCGTCGTTGCGGATGCCGAGCTGCAGCCATACCGTCTTCGGCTTCGGACGCATCGCGAGCATGTCCTCCAAGTGCTCGCTCACTTTGTCGCCGCGTCGAAACACGTCCACGACGTCCACGGATACGTCGATGTCGGCGAGCGAAGCCACCGCCTTGTGTCCGAAGTAGCTTTCGCCGCGCTCGGCGAGCGTCGGATTCACGGGGATGATGGTGTAGCCTTGGCGATGCAGGTATTCGGGCACGTAGTGCGCCGGCTTGGTGTCGTCACGGTGAAACCCGAGGACCGCCACGACCTTGCTTTCGCGCAAGACGTTCACGATGTCCGAAGTGGTGGTCAGTTCTCTCATCGGGCGCCTCCCAAGGTCGCGAATGCCGAGACGGCGGCGTGAAGCGTCGAGTCGAGCTCGCGCTCGCCGTGCGCGGCCGAGACGAAGATACTTTCGAATTGGCTGGGCGCCCAGTACACGCCGCGCACGAGCATCTCGCGAAACCAAGTGGCGAACGCCGCCGTGTCCGAACGCGCCGCCTCGTCGTAGCGGGTCACGGGTCCCGCTTGAAAGAATCCCGTGAGCATCGACCCGACGCGGTTCACGGCGAGGGGCACGCCAGCCTCGCTCGCGGCGCTCGCCAAGCCCTCTGCGAGCTTCGACGTGTACTCGTCGAGTCGCCCGTAAATGCCCGGATCGCGTTCCAACTCGCTCAGCACTGCCAGACCCGCCGCCATCGCGAGCGGGTTGCCGCTCAGAGTGCCCGCTTGGTACACGGGCCCTTGCGGGCTCACGAAGTCCATGACGTCCGCTCGACCGCCGTACGCTCCGACGGGAAGGCCGCCTCCGATGATCTTGCCCCAGCACATCAAGTCGGGCTCGATGCCGAGCACGCCGCACGCGCCTTTGAGGCTCAGCCGAAAGCCCGTCATGACCTCGTCCGCGATCAGCAGCAAGCCGCTTCGCTTCGCGTCGTGCAGGGCCGCGCGAAACTCCGGGGTGGGAATCAACACGCCCGCGTTGCCGACGACGGGCTCGAAGATGATGGCCGCGATTTCGTGCCCGCGCTCGGCCACGAGGCGGCGCAAGCCCTCGGGATCGTTGTAGTCCGCGACGAGCGTGAGGCTCGCGTACGCGTGAGGCACGCCCGCCGACGACGGAGCGCTTCGCCCCAGCCCGTCCGCGTTCGTCATCAAGCCGCTGCCCGCCTCCACGAGAAGTCCGTCGGCGTGTCCGTGGTAGTTGCCTCGGAACTTCACGATGAAGTCGCGGCCCGTGAAGCCTCGCGCGAGGCGCAGGGCGCTCATCGTCGCTTCCGTTCCGGAGTTCACGAAGCGGACCTTCTCGGCGCCCGTGAGCTTCGTGACGAGTTCGGCGAGACGCACCTCTCCCTCGGACGGCGCGCCATAGCTCGTGCCGTTCGTGAGGGCGTTCGAGATCGCTTCGCGTACCGCCTCGTGGTTGTGGCCGAGGATCATGGGACCCCACGAGCCGATGTAGTCGATCATGGCGTGGCCGTCGACGTCGATGAGGTACGCGCCGTGCGCCCGCTCGATGAACCGAGGCGTGCCGCCCACCGCTTTGAAGGCCCGCACGGGCGAGTTCACGCCGCCCGGCGTCACCTTCTTGGCGCGCTCGAAAAGCGCGTCGGACGCGGCCGTTTCAGGAAGGGAAGTCGTCTGCACGCCCTCACCTTACCGTGGGCCGCCGTGAGGAACGGCGAGGAGGGTCACGCGGTCGATTTCACGTTCACGCCCGTCACCAGCACTTCGTACTTGCCCGTCACGTACACGCGGAATCCGTGCTTTTGCAGGTGACGCCGCACGAGCGCGACGTCTTTGACGAGCAGGGATAGGTCGGGCTTGCGAAAGTTCAGCAGGCGCGCTCCGTACGACACCTCGCCGCCGAGGTACCGGCAATTCGGAAAGCCGAGGATCACCGATCCGCTCGGCTTGAGGTGGTCGCGCAGCAGGACGCGGAACACGCGGTCGGTGTCGACGCCGGGGCTTTGCAGGACCGAGAGGGCCACGACGAGGTCGAACGTTCCGAGCGTTTCGTCGGGCAAGTCGTTCACGTTCAACACTCGGAAGGCATGCTGCGGAAAGCGGCGTCGAGCGAGCTCCAACGCGCTGTCGTCCACATCGACCGCGACGACGTCGAAGGCCCGGTCGGGAAAGGCGAGGTCGAGAAGCGCCAACTCCCGGCCGCCGTTCACGCCAAGGTGCAACACCCGCGCTCCTGACGCGAGGGGCACGCGGTGCAGGGCTTCGAGCATGTCGTCCAGGAACAGCGGGTCCTCGAGTTTATCGACGCGCTGAAAGTCGCTCAGGGCGCCGTAGCGGCCCGCCGAACGGTCACGACTCGTCCGCTCGACAAGGTCGAAGCGCAACTCCACGAAGTCGCCATGCGAGACGGGCGTGAGGAAGCGGCACTCCAATCGGTCGGCGAGGTCCACCCACACCGAGTACGGTCGGTGCTTGCCGACCGACGTCTCCTCGCCGGGATAGCGTCCGTCGCCGAGGTCGGGGTTCGGCACGAGGAAGCGCGCCGCGCCGTCACGCGCCAGCAGATCGCGAAGGCGCGTGACGACGACGTGCATGGATTCGAACGTGAAGCGCGGAAGGATTATGCCTCGCCCTCCGACGGCTCGTCCGCTTCCTCTTGATTCGCCGCGCCCTTGGGCTTGCGAAGCACGCCGGAGTCGCGAACCTTGCCCGAGAAGCGCCGCGTCGCTTCGGCGAACATCGGATGGGCGCGCACGCTCGCCGCCGCGTTCAAGCGAGCAGCTTCGCGGGCGTTCACGGGCGCGGCGGGTCGCGGCGTGGAGACTTTCGGCGTGGGCGGCACCTCCTCGCTCAGCGCATCCCACGTCGTCTCGCGCAGCGGCGCCTTGCCCAGCGGCGCTTCGAGAGGCGCGTCGTCCCACACGGGTTCTTGCGAGAGCGGCTCGGGGTCGTACGTGACCGCCGGGGACGCTTCCCACGGGGCGGATTCGGCAGAAGGCGTCGTGGCGGTCGCAGGCGCCGAAACGGGCGGAGCGGCGCTCGGGACCGTCACGGCGGGGCCGCTGGGGCGCGGCGCGCTGCGGCTTCGCGTTGGGGTGAAATCCGGCAGGTCGTCGAGTGACTCCGACGGGGGTGCGGCGATCGTGGAACGCGCGGGCGTCGCGCGGGGCTCGGACGGCGTGGAAGGAGCAGGCTCGATTTGGGGAAGCGGCGCGGCCTCCGCAGAGGTGACGAAGGTACTCGGCGCGGCCCGAGCGGCCCCGCCCGAATTACGAGCGGACTTTTTTTTCGTGCCGTCGGGCGTGACGAGCTCGAAGTCCACGGCGCCGAAGACGCGCTCCACGATCGCCGCGACGTCCTCGAACTTGTCGAGGGTCTGCTTGGCGTGAAACTTGCTGCGCTCGTCGAACGACACGAGGACCGACGCGCCCTCCACGCTGACTTGGGCGGGCTTCAGAAAGGCGCGCAGTTGCACGTTCGCTTGCCGCAAAACGTCCGCCCACGATCCTTGCGGCCTCGGCGCCTCGGTCGGCGCTTCCCGAGGAGCGCTTCTCGGCGGGGCGCGGCGAGCGGCGGGTTCGAAGTCCGGTACGTCGGCGCTCGCCACGGCGGGCTCCGGGGCCACGCGCGGAGCGCTCCTCAAGGCGGCGAGTTCCCGCTCGATCTTCGCGAGGCGCGTTCCGACGTCGGAAGGGACGCTCGCTGCGGAAGTGGAGGTCGTTGCGCCGACCGCCGCGTCGCCCGCCAGCAGAGCGTGCGTGAGGGCGAGCTCGAGGCTCAGCAAGTCCGCCGAGCGCGCGAAGCGCGCTTCCTGCTCGTCGAGGGCCGCTTGAAGCTTCAAGAGCCGCCCGAGTTCGGCGCCCTCGATGCGCTCGCCCGTGCCGAGCCCGAGCGCGGCGTGAATGGCTTCGCGCAACGCGGTCTTGAGGCCGTCCACGACCGTCCTCGCCGCGTACCCCTCGCGGTACAATTCGCTCGCGCCCGCGAGCAGGGGCTCGACATCGCCGAGGGCGAGCGCGCGCGCCATGAACAGCGTGCGCTGCGACGGCGGCAAGCCCAAGGCGGCCTCCACGCCCGGGCGCGTGACGTCCTCACCTGCCGCGAGCATGCGTTCCAAGAGGCTCTCGCCGTCACGCATCGCGCCGTCCGCGAGGCGTCCGATCAAGGCGAGGGCGTCCGGCTCGGCGCGCACGCCTTCGCCTTCGCAGATGCGCGCGAGCTTTCCGGCGATCTCCGTTTCGCTGAGGCGCCGAAAGCGGTAGTGCTGGCAGCGTGACAAGATCGTCGGCAGGATTTTCTCGGGCTCGGTCGTGGCAAGCACGAAGATCACGTGGGACGGCGGCTCTTCCAGCGTCTTCAGCAAGGCGTTGAAGGCCGCGCGGGACATCATGTGCGCCTCGTCGAGGATGTAGATCTTCTTGCCGCCTCGCATCGCCGCGAGGCCGACCTTTTCGCGCAGTTCGCGCACGTCGTCCACGGAATTGTTGCTCGCCGCGTCGATTTCCAGCACGTCCGGATGCGAGTTCGAGCGAACCGCCATGCACGAGGAGCACTCGCCGCACGGCTTCACGCCGTCGCGTTCGCAGTTCGCCGTCATCGCGATGAGGCGGGCCGTCGTCGTCTTGCCGACGCCGCGCGGTCCGCTGAACAGGTACGCGTGACCGACGCGGCCGCGTTCGAGAGCGGCGCGCAGCACGTCCTTGACGTGTTCTTGGCCGACCACCTCGTCCCAGTGGACGGGACGGGCGCGCTGGTAGATGGCGCTCACTGCGGGCGACTCCGGAAGACGAACTTCACCGATCCAGTTTAGCGCAGACCGTAGGACGGCGGGCGCCCGAAAGCAGACGTGCGACGTGCCTCCCCGCGCGGGGCGCGTAGGGCCGTCGCGGCCGAAGTCACCGCGCGCCGCTGAGGGCGTCGAGATCGCGGGCGATGCGTTCGAGCGCGCCGCCCGCCCCGATGCGCTCGCGGCCCGCTCGTGACGCGGCGTCGTACGCGCGGTCGTTCGTCACGAAGCGTCGTACCGCGTCGGCGACCGCGTTCGGTTGAGCGTCGACGAGGGTCAGGGCCTCGCCGAGCAGGCGCTTCTGACGCCGCGCGAAGGTCGCGACGAACTGCGGACCGAGCGTCGGAAAAGCCACCACGGGCACGCCGAGGCCGGCGAGTTGTTCGGACGCGGTGCCCGCCGTCCCAATCGCGAAGCGGGCCGCTCGGGCGACGCTGCCGAAGGCGCCGCGCAGCACGGTCACGGTCGCGCCACCTTTGGAAAGGTGAACGGCCGCGTCCCCGAGCGGCTCGGTCGTCCATCCAGGCAAGTCGGGCAGGGCGCTCAGCGGTCCCGCCCACGCGACGACCGCGCGAAGTTCCCTCAGGCGAGCGGCGGCCTCGAGCATGATCGGCAAGCTGGAGATCGCGTCGCCTCGGCTGCCCGGCAGGAGCGCGAGGACGGGCCGATCATCGAGCAGGACGCTCAAGTCACGCTCGGGTTCGGGCAGGACGTCCATCGCGAACGACCCCAGGTAGCGTGCGGCGACCCCGCGCCGTCTCAAGTGTGCCGCGGACGCTTCGTCGCGCGTGAAGACGCTCCAAGCGCGGCGTTGAAGCGCTACTTCCGGCGGCAAGAAGACGTTCGCGCCGAGCGCGTTGAGTTCACGCAAATGGTCCGCGAGCGTCAAGCGTTCGGCGTAGCGGACGGTGACGAGCGGTTGGAGCTGCACGAGCGGTCGGCCCGCGCCCGAGGCGAGCGTTGCGAGCAGCAGCGCGTACGCGTCCCCAACGCTCACGACGACGTCGGCGCTTCGGGCCGCTCGCGCGCCCGAAGCGAGCTGCCGAAACGACGTGCCGATGAGGCCCGCTGCCAAGTCCGCCCGCAAGTTCGGGAAGCTCGCGAAGGGAAAGCCGCCCGACGGCAACGCGAGGGGCGGCCCGAGAACGTGGGCGACGCTCGCGTACGCCCGCCCTTCGCCGACGAGCGGCAACGCGAGAACGTCCGAGCGAAGGAAAGCCGCGAGCTTCGCGCCGATGAGATCCTCGGCGGTGCCGTTCGAAACGATCAGCACCCGCCCCGCGGGCGCGCGGGTCAAGGTTCGAAAGAGTCCTGGAAGGCGTAGCGATCGCCGCGCACCCAGTAATTCACGTACGACACGCGCCGCGCGCCGCTGTAAGTCGTGCGGCGCAACAAGAAGGCCGCCGTGCCGATCGGGACGCGCAGCAAGTCCGCTTCCTCTTGGCGCAGATTGACGGCTTCGAGCGTCTGCTCGACGCGCGTCAGGCCGAGTCCCAGCTTGCCGACGAGCACCTCGTGGATGCTCTCGACGGCGAGGTTGTGCGTCAGCAGTCCGGGCGCGATGGCGGCGTTGATGTAGCGCTTCTCGATGACGAGGGCCTCGTCGCCCGCGCTGCGCAGGCGATGCACGAACGACACGGGATCGCCCGGTTGCACTTGCAGCACGATCGCGATTTCCGGAGTGGCGGCGACTTCGGTGGCGCGCAAGACGACCGTGCGGTGGTCGGGGTGACGCGCCCACTCCTTGAAGGGCCGCACGCGAAACATCCCTTGTCGGAAGCGCTTCCCGGTCGGGAAGGTTCCGGCGCCCTGGACGCGGTACACGTACCCCTCGCGTTCTAGCTCGTCGATCGCCCGGCGAGCCGTCATCCGCGAGACGTCGAACTCACGCGCGAGTTGAGGCTCGCTGGGGAGGGGTAGGCCTTCCACGTAGTGCCCTCCGAGCAGACGCTCCTTGAGGGTGGTTTTGATGAGGGGGTATTTCGCCACGGTGCCTCCGAAGAATGAGAGAGCCTTAACGGGATCTTAGTGGGCACACTATACAAGCTGTCCAGATGACCGGTGTGAGACACGCACGATCAGCCGCCGATGTGCGACATTTCGATTTTGCGCCGCGCCCCGACCTCGAAGCGTTCCTCCGAGTAGCGATCCTTTCGTCCCGACCACACCTCGCTTAACAAGGTGAACAACGCGTCGTCGTCCGCGCCCGCCCGAAGAAGCGAGCGGAAGTCCGTTCCGTCTGACGCGAACAGACAGGTGTACAACATCCCTTGCGCCGACAAGCGCGCCCGCGAGCAATCACCGCAAAACGGCGCCGTCACGCTGGAGATGAGCCCCAATTCGCGTCCCTGAGCGTCACGGTAGCGCGCGGCGACCTCGCCCTTGTAGTTCGCGTTCGTCGCCTCGAAGCCGCCTCCAAGCAAGTCCAGCACTTCGCGCGACGGCACGACCTCCGTCATGTCCCAACCGTTGTGGTTGCCGACGTCCATGAACTCGATGAACCGCACGACGTGCCGGTCCCTCAAGGCTTCCCACAAAGGACGCAGCTCCTGCTCGTTCGCACCGCGCTGCACGACCGTGTTGATCTTCACGCCCAAGCCCGCGTCCAACGCCGCCTCGATGCCCCGCAGAATCCGCTCGGGATGCACGCCAAGGCCGTTCATGCGCCCGAACACCTCGGGATCGAGCGCGTCGAGGCTCACGGTGACGCGCGCCAAGCCCGCCTCGCGAAGAGGCGCGGCGAGCGACGGCAGCAGCAAACCGTTCGTCGTGAGGGCGATGTCGTCCACGTCCTCGATGCCTCGCAAAAGCGCCACGAGCTCGGGCAAATCGCGGCGCAGCAACGGCTCGCCGCCCGTGAGGCGAAGCTTTCGCACGCCGCCTCGCACGAACACCCGCGCGACGCGCTCGATCTCCTCGAAGCTCAGCAACTCGCTTTTCGGTAAAAAGGCGTACTGGGGTCCGAAGACCTCGGCGGGCATGCAGTACGTGCAGCGCAAGTTGCAGCGATCCGTCACGGAGATACGCAGGTCGCGAAGCGGGCGGCCCAGCGCGTCGTGCAGCGTCGTCCGAGAAGGCTGGGAAGTCACGACACCTTTATAGCGGCTTTACGAAGAGCCAACCAAGAACAAAACGACTATCGTCGAGCGCCTCGCCCCGCGGAAGTTCGCTACGATGCGCTCGTGCATCCCCGGGACGTCCTCTCGAGCGCTTTCGCCGCCGCCGTGAACGCCGCGCGTCCCGAGAGCGTCCTGCCGCGCTTCCTGCCCGAACCTCCCGCCGGACGTACGGTCGTCGTCGGCGCGGGCAAGGCCGCCGCCCGCATGGCGCTCGCCGTCGACGCCGCCTGGCCCGCCGATCTGACGGGCGTCGTGATCACGCCCTATGGCCATGCGGGTGAACGTCTGCCACAGCGAATTCGCGTGTTGGAGGCCGCTCACCCCGTTCCCGACGCCGCCGGGGAAGAGGCGACGAGAGAAGTCCTCGAAGCCGTTTCCAACCTCACGCCGAACGACCTCGTGCTGTGCCTGCTCTCGGGCGGCGGATCGGCCTTGCTGACCGCGCCGCGAGGCGTGACCTTGGCGCGCAAAGCCGAACTCACGCGCGCCCTCCTCGCGTGCGGAGCGAGCATTCACGAAATCAACGCCGTCCGCAAGCATCTCTCGCGCGTCAAGGGTGGCGGCCTCGCGAACGCCGCGAAGCCCGCGCGCGTCGTGTCGTTGATCGTCTCGGACGTCGTCGGCGACGACCTCTCTACGATCGCGTCCGGTCCCACCGCGCCCGACCCCACGTCCTTCACGGAAGCGTTCATGGTCTTGATGCGCCACGACGTGGCCGTGCCCGACGTGCGCCGCTTCCTGTCAGACGGCGCGGCCGGCCGACACGCCGAGACGCCGAAACCGGGTGACGAATTGTTCGGGCGCGTCGAGAACCACCTCGTCGTCACGAACCGCCTCGCCCTCGACGCCGCGAGCGTGCATCTCACGCGACTCGGCTTCACGTCGAGGATCGTGAGCGACCGCATCGAGGGACCGGCCCGCTCGGCGGCCCGTGCCCACGCCGCGCTCGCGCGTGACCTCGTTTCGGGGCGGGCGCTCTTGTCGGGAGGGGAGACCACGACGATCGTGCGAGAAGGCGCGGGACGGGGCGGGCGCAACCTCGAATTCCTGCTCGCCCTCGCCGTCGAACTCGGCGAGGATCACGGCTTGTACGCTCTCGCCGCCGACTCGGACGGAATCGACGGCACGAGCTTCGCGGCGGGCGGCTTCCTCACGCCAGATACCTTGCGGCGCGCACGCGACCTCGGCCTCGACGCCCGCGCCTTTCTAGGCGCTTCGGACGCCCACGGCTTCTTCGAGGCGCTCGGCGACCTCGTCGTGACCGGACCGACCGGCACGAACGTGAACGACATCCGCCTCGTCGTGCGGGCGTGAGCTTAACGTCCCGCCGCACATCGACCCCATGCTGATGATCGTCGCGTCGCACGTGGAAGCGGCGACCCTGGAGCGCTGCCCGTCGTTTTCGGAGTCTTCGGGACCGTTCGAGGTTGGCAACGGGGCGTTCGACGAAGTCCACGCCGACGAGCACGTCAGCTTCGAGGACGGGCTTCCCGGCGTGGACGGCGAAGGCTTCGAGCTCGACCTCGAAACCCTGCGCAAAGAGTCCCAGCGCACGGTTGGCTCTCCCGAAGAAGGCGTCTTCCAGGAGGACACCGTCTTCGTGCTGCGCCACGAGCCCGGCCGCTGAACCTGAAGCGGCAGTGCGAGTGATCCCAGGGGATCGCTCGCACTGCCGCTTCGGCGCGTCAGTAGTCGAGCACGCTCTTGATCGCTCGGGCGACGCGAGCGGGATTGGGGCGGTACGTGTCCTCGACGCTCGTGAACGGGGGGTACGGCGCGTCGAAGCCTGTCACGCGCACGACGGGCGCGAGAAGAGAGTCGAGCGCCTCCTCGGCGATCACGGCGGCGATTTCCGAGTGGAAGCCCGCCGTTCTCGGCGCTTCCGTCACGATCACCGCGCGGCCCGTCTTGCGTACCGACGCCAGCACCGCGTCCTTGTCCATCGGGACGAGGGTGCGCAAATCGATGACCTCCACCGAGATGTCGTGCTCGCGGGCCGCGTCCGCCGCTTTCGTGCACACCTCCACCATGCCGCCGTAGCAGATCACCGTGACGTCGTCTCCCTCGCGTACCGTCCGCGCCTTGCCGAGAGGCGTCGTGAAGTACCCCTCGGGCACCTCCTCTTTCACGGAGCGGTACAGCTTGATCGCTTCGAAGAAGAACACCGGGTCGGGGTCCTCGATCGCGGCGAGCAGCAAGCCCTTGGCGTCGCTCGGCGTGGAGGGAATGACGACCTTCACGCCCGGCGTGTGAGCGAGAATCGCTTCGGGTGAGTCGGCGTGTTGCTCGGGCGTGTGAACGCCTCCGCCGTACGGTGCGCGCACGACCATTGGAACCGAGAAGCGTCCGCGCGTGCGGTGACGGTACCGTCCGACGTGGCTGAGAATCTGGTCGAGCGCCGGATACAAGAAGCCCGCGAACTGAATCTCGGCGACGGGCCGCATTCCGGCGAGGCCCAACCCGACGCCCATGCCGACGATGCCCGCCTCGGCGAGGGGCGTGTCGAACACCCGCGCGGGGCCGAACTGCGCTTGAAGGCCGTCCGTCGCGCGGAACACCCCGCCCATCACGCCGACGTCCTCGCCGAACACGCACACTTTTTCGTCACGGGAGAGCGCCAACTTGAGCGCGTCGTTGATCGCGGCGACCATCGTCATCGTCTGCGTTTTCTGCGCGGTCAAGGTCATGCTCCGTACTCCTCGAGAAGAAGGGCCCGCTGCTCGCTCAAGGCGGGCGTTGGCGTCGCGAAGACGTGATCGACGATTTCCGACGGCGTCGGTTCGCCGTAGCTGTCGGCTTCCAGCACCGCCGCCTCGAACTCGTCGGTGATTTCTTGTACGAGCGCCGCTTCGTGCTCGTCACTCCACGTGCCCCTCGACGTCAGGAAGGCTCGCAGACGCACCACGGGGTCCTTCGTGAGCCACTCTTTGGTGAGGTCCTCGGTTCGGTAGCGTCCGGGGTCGTCGCTGACCGTGTGCGGCTTGACGCGGTACGTCACCGTCTCGATCAAGGTGGGCCCTTCGCCGCGACGCGCTCGCTCCACCGCTTCGCGCGTCGCGTGGTAGACCGCGACGATGTCGTTGCCGTCCACGCGCACGCCGGGAATGCCGTATCCGTCGGCGCGCTTGGACAGGTTGACGGCCTTCGTCTGCGCGCTCGTCGGAACCGAGATGGCCCAGCCGTTGTTCTGCAAAATGAACACGCACGGCGCGCTGAGGGCGCCCGCGAAGTTCAGCGCTTCGTGGAAGTCTCCTTCCGAACTGCCTCCGTCTCCGATGAACGCCATGGCGACGTTGCTTCTTCCCTGCATTCGCTCGGCGAGCGCGCATCCCACGGCGTGCGGGTACTGCGTGGCGATCGGAATGTAGAACGGCAGCACCTTCAGACCCTCGGGCATCGCCCAACCGTGCGGACTGGTGCGCCAGTACAACACGACTTGCGCGATCGGCAAGCCGTACGTGAGGGCCGCGCCCGTGTCGCGGTACGTCGGCAGCAACCAGTCGTCGTGCGTGAGCGCGAACGTCGTGCCCGCCTGGGACGCTTCCATGCCTCCATACGGCGGATACACGCCCATGCGCCCTTGACGGTGCAGCACGACCGCGCGTTCGTCGAAGTGCCGAATGCGCCGCATCGCGCGGTACAGGGCCAGCAGCGTCTCGTCTCCGGGCAGCAGGTCGGGCGAGACGAGCGTCCCGCCTTCGTCGATGATTTGCAGCATGTCCATTGCTTGACCTCAATCCACCTTACTTCGTATTGATCCAGACGCTCTTCGTCTCGGTGTACAGCGACAGGGCTTCCTCGCCCATTTCGCGGCCCCACCCCGACTGCTTGTAGCCGCCGAAGGGTGAAGCGGCGTCGAAGGCGTTGTAGGTGTTGACCCAGATCGTGCCCGTGCGAATTCCGGCGGCGACTCTGTGGGCGCGGCCGAGGTTCTCGGTGTACACGCCCCCAGCGAGGCCGTAATCGGAGTCGTTGGCGATCTCGATGGCTTCCTCTTCCGAGTCGAACGGCATCAAGACGGCGACGGGTCCGAAGATTTCCTCGCGCACGACGACGTTGTCTCGATCCGACGTGGCGAGAATGCCGGGCTTGAAGAAGAAGCCGGGACCGTCCACGACCTCGGCGCCCGCGAGAAGTCGCGCGCCCTGCTCGCGTCCCTGCGCGACGAAGCTGGCCACGCGATCTCGTTGCTGAGCGCTGACGAGCGGACCCATCGTCGTTGCCTCTTCACGGCCGTCGCCGAGCTTGACGTTGTCGACTTCCCGCGCGAGCAGTTCGGCGAACTGATCGTGAATGCTTCGTTCGACGAGGACGCGGCTTCCGGCGATGCAAATTTGCCCTTGGTTGTAGAAGACGCCCATCATCACGCCGCGTAGCGCCCGCTTGAGGTTCGCGTCCGCGAAGATCAGGTTGGCGCTCTTTCCACCGAGTTCCAGCGAGACGCGCTTGAGGTTGCCCGCGCTCGCCGCGACAATCTTCTTGCCGACCGCCGTGGAACCCGTAAAGCTCACCTTGTCGACGCCTCGGTGCTCCACAAGGGCCGCGCCGACGCGTCCGTCGCCCGTGACGACGTTCAAGGCGCCCGCCGGAAGGCCCGCTTCGCGCGCGAGCTCGGCGAGGCGCAAGGCGGTGAGCGGCGTGTGCTCGGCGGGCTTGAGGATGACCGCGTTGCCCATCGCGAGGGCGGGCGCGAGCTTCCAAACGGCGATTAACAGCGGGAAATTCCACGGTACGATCGCCGCGACGACTCCGATCGGCTCGCGCAACGTGTAATTCAGCATGCCCGGAATCGAGACAGGATTCGTCGAGCCGCCGAACTTCGTCGTCCACCCCGCGTAGTATCGGAAGTGCTCGGCGGCGAGTGGCACGTCGCCGCCCTTCGCTTCGCGCAAGGGTTTGCCGTTGTCGAGCGTTTCGAGCAGGCTCAACTCGTCGCGGTGACGCGAGATGAGGTCGGCGAGCTTGTTCAGTACGCGGGCGCGGCTGGCGGGCGTCTGGTTCGCCCACGTCTTGTGACCGACTCTCGCAGCCTGAACCGCTTGATCGATCAAGGCCGCGTCGCTTTGCACGACGCGCGCCAAGACGTGGCCCGTGGCGGGGTTGAGCGTCGCGAACGTCTCGCCGCCCGTCACCCAGTCGCCGCCGATGAACACGCCATGTTCGCGTTCCAGGAAAGCGGAAAGGTGTTCCACGCGCGAAGTCTAACACGAACGTTCGTTTTCCCCGTTGCTCGGCGCTGGCCTCTGCCCGTTCCACTCCTTCTGCTAGGCTGTGCTCATGATTCGACGCGCCGTGATGGTGACCCTGCTCGCCGCCCTCGTGACGCCCGGGGCGCTCGCCGATCATCAAAACGAGACGCTCAAGGGATTGCGAACCGCCGACCTCTGCGCGCCCGAGGTCTACGCGTACCTCGACGAAGACCGCGACGACGACTTCGAGGTGCTGCTCGTGAACGCGCTCAACCGCTACTCGCAAGCGCAAACCTTCACGTGGGGCGACGACAAGACCTGCACCGTCGAAACGTCGCTCGTGCTGAGCGCCTACGAGGAGGGCCGCGGCTCGTTCGTGTACATGCTGACGCTTTCGCTCGATCTCAAGGACGACACGACCGTGCTCGTCGGCGGCCGGCGCGTCAAGCTCGTCGCACCGACCATCTGGCAAAGCTCGTACTACGGTCGGTACGCGAGCAACTTCGAGGATCTCGCCTCGCGCGACTTGCGCGACTTGTTCTCGTCGTTCACGGGCGCGTGGCGCGGTACGCATCCCTGAATCGGCGTTCGACGCGAGAATCCGCCGTGCGCTACGCTGAATCGATGCGAGCCCGCCTTGTCGCCTTCGACCGTTCGCGGCGTCCGGCATGACGACCTGACCCCTCATGTCGAGTCCGTTCGATCGCAAAGAGCAAATCTTTCGTGTGAGCGCCCGCCTCTTTTCCGAGGCGGGTTACCGCGCGACGAGCATGCGTGACATCGCCGCCGCGCTCGACATCAAAGCGGGCAGCTTGTACTCACATATTTCCGGGAAGGAAGACATCCTTTGGGAAATCGTGAGCCGCGCGGCCGACGAATTCGACGCGGCGCTCGCGCCCGTGCGGACCTCGACGCTGCCCGCGCCCCGCAAGCTGCGCTCGGCCTTGCTCGCTTACACGGAGGTCGTGGCGCGCAACCTCGAGTTCGCGTCGGTGCTCTTCACCGAGTGGCGGCACTTGCCGCACGAGCGGCGCGTCGAGGTGACGCGCCGCCGCGACGCGGTGGAACGCGTCTTTCGCGACATCGTCGCCGAGGGTGTCGAAAGCGGCGCGTTCGACCGCCGCGTGAACGCGAAGCTCACGACGATCCTCGCGCTTTCAGGCGCGAACTGGCTGCCGAACTGGTACCACGAGGGCGGATCGCTCTCGGCGAGCGACGTCGCAGAGACGTTCGCCGCGTTGCTGCTGCAAGGTGTGGAGCCGCGTTCCTGAGCGCGCTCAAGAGCCGCTCGTCACCTTGAGGCCCACGATCGCCACGATCATCAAGACGACGAAGAACAGGCGGGCGACGTTCACGGGCTCGCCGAACAGTACGACGCCGAGAATCGCCGCGCCGACCGCTCCGATTCCGACCCACACGCCGTACGCCGTGCCGATCGGCAACGTCTTCGCTGCGAGGCCCAGCAAGCTCATGCTCGCCACCATGCTGATCAGCGTCAGAATCGTCGGGACGAGCTTCGTGAATCCGTTCGTGTACTTCAATCCGATTGCCCACCCGACTTCGAGCAGGCCCGCCAGCACCAGCAGCGACCAAGCCATGACGGCCCCC
This sequence comes from Deinococcus yavapaiensis KR-236, assembly GCF_003217515.1. Lineage (NCBI taxonomy): Bacteria > Thermotogati > Deinococcota > Deinococci > Deinococcales > Deinococcaceae > Deinococcus > Deinococcus yavapaiensis. The sequence goes on from NZ_QJSX01000002.1 coordinate 204,085, forward strand.
TTTCGCGCGTCGTCTTGTCGAACCGGGTACGGCGCGCATCTCGTCCGGGGAGCCCAAGGGCCATCCGAGAATCAAGGTAGCAAGAGCGTGTAAGCAGGAATTGAGGATTCACCCCAGGCGGCTGAGCACGAACGCCGCGAGGAAGCCGAGGGTCGTGACGAGGCCGACGCTCGGCCCGCCTTGCTCGTGTGCCTCGGGGAGCATGGTGGACGCGAGCATCGTGATGATGGCGCCGGCGGCGAAGCACTGGATGAACGCGAGGGTCGTGGGCGCCGCGTCGCCGAGCAGCACGTAGCCCAACCACGACGAGAGGCCCGACACGAGCAGCACGGCCGTCCACGTTACCAGGATGCGCCGCGTGGAGTAGCCGGCCTTCTTCATGCCGACGGCGCTCGACAAGCTTTCGGGAACGTTGCTGAGAAACACGGCGACCACCATCGCCAAGCTCACGCCGCTTCCGCCGAGCAGAGAAGCGCCGATCGCGACCGACTCCGGAATTCCGTCCATGAGGCTGCCGACGAGAATCGAGAGGCCGCTGCCGCCCTCCTCGTTCTTCATGTGGTCGCCCGACCGCTTGCGGTGCCGGGCGCCCCGGCGTGAAACGATTCGGTCGACGAACCAGTACGCCACCGCTCCGACGACGAGGCCGAGGAGCGCGACGTTCAAGCCGCCTTTCTTGGCCGCCTCGTCCACGAGCTCGAAGGCGACGCTGGAAATCAGGACGCCCGCGCCGAGCGCCATCACGTAGCCGATGACACGCCGCTTCGTCGGCACGTACAGCCCGATCAGCGCTCCGATCAGCAAGGCCAGTCCGCCGAGCGCTCCCCAGACGAACGCCATGAGTGCCATGAGGTCAAGGTCGCACGCGCGGCGCGCGGTCGGACGAGAGCCGCCTTGAGCGTTCCGTGGGTGACGAGGGCGGACGAAAGGCACTGTGCAAAGCAGGAGGCGTGAGCAAGGCCGCAGCGAAGATTGTAGACAGGCTCGTTGACAGCCACTGCGGCGCTTCGTAGACTGAACCTAACTAATGTTAGGCAGCCTCGGTTGCCCTCGCCTGCTCTTCTCGTGGAGGACCGCATGACGACGCTCATCAACGAAGATCCTGCCAAGCTCGCCGCCTTCGAAGCTCGCATCGCGCGCGGCGAGAAGATCGAGCCCGGCGACTGGATGCCAGCCGAGTACCGCCGCCAACTCATCCGGATGATCAGCCAGCACGCCCACTCCGAGTACGTCGGGATGCTGCCGGAGGGAGCCTGGATCACGCGGGCGCCCAGCCTGCGCCGCAAAATGATTCTCATCGCCAAGGTGCAGGACGAGGCGGGCCACGGTCAGTACCTCTACCACGCCGCCGAAACGCTCGGCGCGACGCGCGAAGAGATGATGGACGCGCTTTTGACGGGCCGCGCGAAGTACTCCAGCATCTTCAACTACCCGAGCCTCACGTGGGCGGACGTCGGCATGATCGGATGGCTCGTGGACGGCGCCGCGATCCGCAACCAGACGATGCTGGCGGGCTGCTCGTACGGTCCGTACTCGCGCGCGATGGTGCGCATCTGCTCCGAGGAGACCTTCCACCACAAGCAGGGCAAGGAAATGATCCTCGCGTACGCCAACGGCACGCCCAAGCAACGTGCGATGGCGCAAGACGCCCTCGACCGCTGGTGGTGGCCTTCGCTCATGATGCTCGGCCCGCACGACCAAGACTCGCCGAACTCGGGCCCCCTCATGAAGTGGGGCATCAAGCTCAAGAGCAACGACGAGGTGCGCCAGGAATTCATCAACGAGCACGTTCCCGAACTGCAGGAGGCGGGCCTCACGATTCCCGATCCCGACTTGCATCAAGACGAGCACGGCAACTGGGTCCACGGCCCCATCGATTGGAGCGAGTTCTGGCGCGTCGTGAAGGGGGGCGGCCAGTGCAACAAGGAACGCATGGACGCCCGCAACGACGCCCACGCCGAAGGCGCCTGGGTACGAGAAGCGATGCAGGCGTACGCGAGCCGCGCCCTGCAAGCGGCGGATTGAGGCGAGCGACATGACAACCGAAACGCAGTGGCCACGCTGGGAAGTCTTCAAGCAAGACACGCCCTCCAAACCTCACCAAGCGGTCGGCAGCGTTCACGCCGCCGATGCTCAGCACGCCCTCGTGACCGCCCGCACGGTCTTCGTGCGCCGTCCCAGCGCCGTCAGCTTGTGGGTGGTGCCCGCTGACGCCATCTTCGCCAAGACGGCGGAGGAACTGCAGAGTCGAGAAGCGCCCAGCGAAGCACCTTCGCCGCTCGCCGAGCGGCCTTCGCCCTTCCTCGCCTTTCGCAAGACCAGCCACAAGCGGTCCATGACCTTCGTGGACTTCGCCGGACAGGTGGACGCCGTCAGTCCCGAGGAAGCTTTGGACCTCGCGCGCGAACGCTTCGCCGACGGAGTCGCGCTCGCGTGGTGGATCGTGCCCCTGGGCGACGTCACGAAGAGCGACGACGACGCGGACACCATCGAGAGCTGGTTCGCGCCCGCCAAGGACAAGACGTACCGCCAGCAATCGAGTTACGGCGTGATCGGCTCGCACGTCAGCAAGCACAAACAGGGGAGGGCGACCGAATGACGACCCTCGAAGAGGCGTTGATCGCCAAGCTCACGGGCCTTGCCGACGACGAACTCGTCTTGTCTCACCGTAACGCCGAGTGGGTCGGGCACGCGCCGATCCTCGAAGAGGACATCGCCTTGGCGAACCTCGCGCAAGACGAACTCGGGCACGCCACCTTGTGGCTGAGCGTGCGCGGCGCCCTCGACGGCTCGGACGCGGACCGCCTCGCCTACTTCCGCGACGCCGCCGAGTTTCGCTCGTCGCGGTTCGTGGAGATGCCGCGCGGCGACTGGGCCTTCACGCTGCTACGCCAATTCCTGTTCGACGCGTACGAAGCCTTGTGGCTCGACGCCGCCAAGGACAGCGCCCACGTACCGCTGCGAGACGTCGCTCAGAAGATGCTGCGCGAGGAGAAATTCCACCTGAGGCACACCAAGATTTGGGTGGAGCGCCTCGGCCTCGGCACCGAGGAGTCCAACCGCCGCACGCAAGCCGCCTTGGACGTCTTGTGGCCGCTCGCCGCGCAACTCTTCGTCGAGATTCCCGGCGAGGATCTCCTCCTGCAGGCGGGCTACGTGCCGAACCTCGCGGACGTGCGCGAGAAGTGGACGGCCCTCGTCACGGCACATCTGCAAGCGTCGGGCCTCACCGTTCCCACGACGACTCCGCCCGCGTTCTCGCGCCAAGAGCACAGCGAGCACCTCGCGCCGATGCTGCGTGAAATGCAGGAAGTGGCCCGCGCCGACGAAACGGCTCTCTCTTGGTGACGTCATGACCGTGATGCTCGGCGAAGACGCCATTTGGAACGCCCTCTCGACGATCGCCGACCCGGAGATTCCCGTGGTCAACATCGTCGAGATGGGCATCGTGCGCGAAGTCCACCTCGACGGGGACACGGTGACCGTCACGATGACGCCGACTTTCAGCGGTTGCCCCGCCCTGCACGTCATGCGCGACGACATCTCGCGGACGGTTCGATCGCTGGGTCTCTCGCCCCGCGTCGAGACCGTGCTGTCGCCGCCGTGGTCCACCGATTGGATCACGTCCGAAGCCAAAGGCAAGCTGGAAAAGTACGGCATCGCTCCGCCCGCGCCCGCGTCGGGCACTTTGATCACCCTCGACGAGGACCTCGTGCGCTGCCCGAAGTGCGGCTCGTTCGACACCACCGTGAAGAACACCTTCGGTCCGACGCTGTGCAAGACGATTCACGTCTGCAACGCCTGCAAGGAGCCTTTCGAGGCGTTCAAGAGCTTGTGACGGACCTCAGGAGCGCGAGGAGCGCGCCATGAACGCGCGCAAGGCCGCGTTGAAGGCTTCGGGTTCCGTGCGCATGGGAAGATGACCGACGCCCGGCAGCAACTCCAAGCGCGCGTTCACGAGCGTACTCGCGAGGTAGCGTCCGACGGCCTCGGGCACGGCGGCGTCCGCGCGCGTCTGCGTCACGAGGACCGGAAGCGTGCAGTGCGGCAGCCACGCTCGAAAGTCGGCCTCGAAGATCGCTTGTCCCACGACGCGCACGACGTCGGGCAACACGCAATCGACGCCCTGCGCGACGTCCTCCAGCGTGACGGCCGCCGCTTCGCCGAGCAGCATGTCGCGCACGGCGTCCCGCCAGCGGGCGCGACCGTTCACCATCGCGTAGAAGGCGTCCAGGAACGCGCGGTCGAAGCCGCCGACGTACCCGTCGTCGTCGAGGTAACGCGGCGAGCCCGCCACGAAGACGAGGGCGTCGAAGCGCTCGGGGCAGATCGTGGAGGCGATGAGGCCCGTCATGGCGCTCATGGACGCCCCGACGAAGGTGACGCGCCGCAAGCCGAGCTCCTCGATCAAGCGCACGAGGTCGAGCGCGTAGCCTTCCAGCGTCGCGTAACGCCGCGCGCTCCACAAGCTCGCGTCGGCTTCACCGAAACCGGCGAGGTCGTACGTCACGACGCGGTGCGAATCCCGAAACGCTCTCACTTGCGCTTCGAAGACGCGCTGCGTGCAGCAAAAGCCGTGCGCGAACAGCAACGTCCTTTCGCCGTCGCCGTACACGCGTACGGCCGAGCGCTCGGCGAAGGTCGCGGCGGATGCGCCGAGGGCAGGCTCCGGGCGCACCGAGAAGTCGGAGACCGAGGTGTGTCGCTTCATAAAATCTCCCACGATCGTTGAACGTACCGTCACCTTACGGCACGCGTCGCCTCGCCGCTCATCACATGACGACATCGTGAAGGCGGGCGAAGGGCTCACGACCAGGTGGCGTTGAGCTCGTCGCGGAAGGCCCGCGCGGCGCGCACGCTCGCCTGCACGTCGAGCCCGCCCGCGTACTGAATGCCACGGCTCGCGTTCACGACCGCGCCGAGCCCGCCGGACCGAAAGGCGGGCGCGAGTTCGGACGCGCGGGCACCCTGCACGCCGAGGCCGGGCAGCAGCAAGAGCGCCTTGGGCATGAGTTGGCGAAAGGCGGCGAGTTCGCCAGGATGCGTGGCTCCCACGACGGCGCCGACGCACGACCAGTCACCGCCGTCCTCCTCGCCCAGTCGCGCGACTTCGCGCGCGACCTTCTCGGCGACGCCGCCGTCCTGCAGATCCGCGCTGCCGGGGTTGCTGGTCCGCACGAGCACGAAGATCGCGCCGCCTTCGCGCCGCGCGACGTCCACGAAGGGCGTCAAGGTCTCGAAGCCGAGGTAGGGATTCACCGTCAAGGCGTCCCCCGCGTGCGCGCCGCTCAACCACGCCCGCGCGTACGCGGTCGCCGTCGAGCCGATGTCGCCGCGCTTCCCGTCGAGGACGACGGGCAACCCGAGCGTCCTCGCGGTCGCGCACACTTCCTCCAACAGGAGCAGGCCGTCGAGCCCGAGCGCCTCGTAAAAGGCGAGTTGCGGCTTCATGCAGGCCACGAGGTCGGCGCAGGCTTCCAGCACGTCGAGGGTGTGCGCTTTCAAGTGGGCGAAGTCGCGGTAAGCGTCGATTCGAGGATCGAGCCCGAGGCACAAGCGTGAGTTCACTTCGAGAACGCGTTGCGTGAGGGTGTCGGCGAAGGTCATGGCGAGCCATTGTACCCTCGCTACCGTCCTCAAGACTTCCGGAACGCGCCGTGACGGTTCGATGGACCGTGAGGTGAGAAAAACAGCTTTCGAATTTAAGGAGCCGAGGCGTACCGTGATGCCTACGAGCGGCACCCTCGCGATCACGCGCACGGTGCGCGCGATCGTTCGGTGTGGCGTCGTTCAACGCGTGTCCTTCCGCCCACGGCGGTCCTTCACAACGGAGCTCTCCTCATGCGGACATCCTCTCGATCGTTCGGCGTTTCCCGTTCGCTTTCCTCGCGCGCGCGCCGCGCCTGCACAACATTCACCGTTTGCGCCGCGCTGACGCTCGCGGGAGGCCTGGCTCAAGGTGATTCGCGCGTGTCCGCCCGTCAAGCGCTCGACGAGGTTCTCGCCGTGATTCCCGGCATGAATTGTGACGAGCCCGAAGTCTGGACCGTCGAGGGTGACTCCGAGATGGCCGCGCGCTCGCTCATGAACAGGTTGATGGAACGTGGCTGGGACGTGATAGAGCACGGCTCCACCGGCAGCGGCTACGCGATCATCGCCGATCCCGATCCTGACGACCCCGCCGCCTACGCGATCGGCGGACTCGTCTTCGAGGAAGTCGAGCCGAACGTGTCCGCCGCGTACATCACGCGCTGCACGCGCGATTCTCAAAACGACTTCGTCGATCCGAGCTACTTTACCTGACGAATCGGCGCGTCACGTGACGCTCGACGTTTCCGGCAGCGCGTGAATCTTCCCGGCGTGCCCGCTCAAAAAGCCGCCTTCGTATCCGCGCCGCAGCGCCATCAACTCGGCGACGACGCTCAAGGCGACTTCCTCGGGCGTCTCCGCGCCGACGTGAAGACCGACCGGGCTTCGCGTGCGCGCGAGGGCCTCGGACGTCGGCGTGAATCCTTCGCTTCGCAACTCGTCCAGCATGCGCTCGAAGCGCGTCCTCGGGCCGAGCACGCCGACGTACCCGGCGGGTAAGGTCAGCAGGACGCGCAACGTCTCGCGGTCGCGCGCGAGATGATGGTTCATCACGACGGCCGACGTGCGCGCGTCGAAGGTCAGAGCGCCGCTCGTCACGGCGTCCTCGAACTCCTCGGGAGCGAGCAGGTGGCGCGTGGCGGCCGGAAAGCGTCCGCGCGTCAGGTAGGCTTCGCGGGCGTCCACGACGTGCACGTCGTACCCGAACTCGTCGCCGAGCCGTGCGAGCGGAATCGCGTCGTGCCCCGCGCCGAACAACACGAGCTTCGCGCTTTGCTGATGCACGCCGAAGAACAAGTCTGCTTCGCCGAACTCCTCGGCGGACACGGTTGCCGCGCCGCTGTACGCCTCGGCTTGGGCGAGCAGGGAGCGAGCGTGCCGCGTAGCCGCCTCCATCAAGCCGAGGGCGACGTCGCCGCGCCGCGTTAACATTCCGAGCGGAGGGCCGCTCGAGGAGACGAGCAAGTGTCCTTGAGCGCCTGTCAGGGGTGTGACGAGCACGGCGCTCTCTCCGCGCTCCAGCACGCTCAACCATGCTTCGAGGACGTCGTCGCCCGTGACGCGCTCCACGAGGATGTCGACGTTGCCGCCACAGCCGATGCCGAGGCTCCAAAGGGTGTCCTCGCTCAAGTCGTAGTGACGCAAGGAGCGCTCGCCGCTCGCGATGACGTCCAGGGCGGACTCCACGACTTCCGGCTCCAGGCACCCGCCCGACAGCATGCAAGCTTGCGCGCCGTCCTCACGCACCAGCATGGACGCGCCCGCACGGCGGTAGGCGTTGCCGCGCACGCGCACCACGGTCGCGAGCGCGACGCGTTGACCCAGCCTTTTGGCTTCGTGTGCGGCTTCCACGAGTTGCCGCGTCTCCGAGCGTTCCATGGTTCCTCCGAGCGAGTTGACGTTACGCTCGGAGTCTACCGCGATTTACTTCGAGCCGGACGGCGGCGTTCGGAGTGAAGGCGCCGCGATCGCCTCGACGACCGTGAACGTCCAGCCTTTCGCGCCGCTCGGCCAATCCGCCGAGGATGGAGCGCGGTCGAAGCGCGCTTGAAGAAGCGCGAGGCCCGGCTGGGAGGGAGAGGCGAGCAACTCGCCACCCAAAAATCCATCTTGCTGCGCGATCTCGCGCAGCAAGGTCCTCAGAGCGTCCTCGGCACCCTCACCTTTGAGCTCTACGTACGAGACGAACAGGTCGGGACTCAGCCTTCCACGTAATCGCGCAGCAAGTCGATCTTGACGATCATCGGCGTGCGGGGCCGCACGATCGCTCCCATCGCCTTGAGCTTGCCGAGGCTGTGGCTGACCGTTTCGCGCGTCGCGCCGACCATGCGCGCGATGTCTTCCTGATTGAGCTTGAGGCTGAGTTCGGTGCCTTGCGGATGCGGCTTGCCGAACTCGCGCGCCAAGCGGTACAGCAAGCTCGCGACACGCTCGGGCGCGCTGTACGCGTTCACTTCGGCCGTCCACGCCTGCGCTTCGAAAAAGCGCGCCGCCATCAGACGGATGAGCTTCATGGCGAGGGCGGGCTTGCGCTCCAACAAACGCTGCAACTCGTGGCGCGGCAGCACGATGAGGCGCGTGTCCTCGATCGCCTCGGCTTGGGTGGGGCGGCGTTCTTCGGGCTCGAGCAGCAGTTCGCCGAAGGTGTCGTGCTGCCCGACCACGCCGAGAATCGCCTCCTTGCCGTTCGGAAAGAGCTTGCTGATCTTCACGAGGCCGCTGCGCACGAAGTACAACGCGTCCGCCGGGTCGTCCATGCGGTAGATGACTTGGCCCGGCTCGTAGTTGCGGTAGGGGGTAGCGGCCGCCACCCGCTCCAGTTCGGCGAGTTCCAAGTCGGCGAACAACTCTGTACGCTTCAGGTGCCAAACCAAACTGGGGTAATTCATGACTGATTGTAGTTATACCAGTTCGTATGTCGGCAGCGCATGATTTTCAACGACTCCTGAGCGTTGCCGTCAATGAAAAACCCCTCTCGCTTCCGCCGGAATACCAAGCTCAGGACAAGAAGCGCCACAAGTAGCGCGACGCCAACGAACGGTATGGTCGCCACGCCTCGCTCACTTCCGGGCCGGCGTCCTCGCCGTACAACGCCTTCACGGCCCGCCGGATGCCGCCGTCTCCCCACGAGAAGACGTCGGGCCGACCCAGCGCGAACAACAAGAACATCTCCGCCGTCCAGCGGCCGATGCCAGGAATGCTCGACAAGGCGGCGATCACGTCCTCCTCGGACGCGCCTTCGAGGGCGCCGATGTCCAGCACCCCCGTCTCGGTGCGGTGGGCGAGTTCGTGGACCGTTCGAACCTTCGCGTTCGACAAGCCCGCTCCACGCAACGCTTCGTGCGGCAGCGCGGCCAACTCGTGCGGCGCGAGGTTCGGCGCGAGTTCGCGCACGCGCCGCTCGATCGCGTCGGCGGCCTTCACGCTGACTTGCTGTCCGATCACGCTGCGGACGAGCGACGCGAACGGTGAGGAAGCGGGCGGCAAGGGCGCCAGTTCCCCGACGCGTTCGATCACGAGCGCGAAGACGGGATCTCGGCGAAGATGGTCCGTTGCGGCGGAAGTCGAATCGGGCGTCATGAAACGAAAAAAGCGGCTTTTTCAGCCGCTGATAACATCAACATAGCGTGGAATCTTTTATTCGTCAAGAGTATGCACGCCGTGGTTGTTCCGGCGATCTCGCCGCACCATCAGCCCGAAGGCGACGACCGTCACGACGCTCGCGAGCCCCAGCGTCCACAGCAACCGCGCGACGTCCGCGCCCACGAGGACGATCAGCACGATCACCGGCGACGACCCGAGGGCCGTCGACAGCAAGAACTTGCGAAAGCCGTACTTCGCGGTGCCCGCCACGATGCTCACCGCGTCCGACGGTAGCAGGGGAGAGAGGCGCGCGGCCACGATCGCCCAAAAACCGTAACGCTCCACGAAATCGTGAATGTCGACCGCCGCCTTCGGATTCACGAAGCGCTCCATCGCCCGCCCGCCGAGCGTTCGGCCGATCCAGTAGCCGAGGCTCGACGCGAGCAGCAGCCCGCTCCACGCCAAGAGCCCGCCCCACAGCGGCCCGTACGCGAGGACGGACACGATCATGATCGGCAAGGCGGGCAGCGCGGCGAGCACGGCCTGAACGAGATTCAGCGCGAGCAGCGCGATGGGACCCCACACGCCGAACCCTGCCACGAGGTCGCGAAGCCGAGCCTCGTCTCCCACGCGCAACGCCGCCAAGGCCGCGTTGGCAAATTCGCGCACGTCGGGCACGAAGAAGTACGACGAGACCGCTCCCAACAGCAGGCCGCCGAGAATCAGAATGTCGAGGAGCGAGCGACGTGCCGAACTTCGGGCGTCGAAAGGCGAGGCGTTCATGCGCTCAACCTGCCGCGCGAACGTGAAGAGGAACCGTGAGGAAGCTGACGTGCGTCATGACGTTGTTCCGTACGACGCCGCGCCGCTACAAGTTCCAGCCGCCCGCGACTTCCATCACCTGTCCCGTCACGTACGAACTCGCGCCCACGAAGAACAGCACGGCGTCGACGACTTCCTCCACCGTTCCGAGCCGCCCCGCCGGGATGTCCGTCACGGGTTGCGACACGGACGTCTCGATCACGCCGGGCGCGACGACGTTTGCGGTGATGCCGTGCGGCGCCTCCGTCTTCGCGATCGCCTTCGTGAGGACCACCACGCCGCTCTTCGCCGCGACGTACGGCACGATGCCCGGCCGCGCGAGCAAGTTGGCGGCGCCCGCCATGCCGAAGTTCACGATGCGCCCGAACTTCTGCGCGCGCATGAGCGGCACGGCCGCGCAGCACGTCGAGAAGGTCGCCGTGAAGTTCGAGTCGAGCATGTCTCGCCACTCCTCGGGCGTCGTCTCCCACCACGGCTTCTTCACGTAGTTCCCGACGACGTTCACCAGCACGCCGAGCGAGCCGAGCGCCGCCTGCGCTTCTTCCACGACACGCCGCGCGTCGTCGGGAACCGTGAGATCGCCTCGCACGAGAATTGCTCGCCGCCCGAGGGCCTCCACGCGCCGCGCCGTTTCCCTCGCGTCGTCCGCCGAGCCTCGGAAGTGCACGGCGACGTCGTGTCCACGCTCGGCGAGTCCGAGCGCGATGCCGCGCCCGATGCCGCGCGCGGCCCCCGTCACGAGCGCCGTCGACACGGCGCTCGCCTCAAGCGTGCTCAAGAGCGTACTCCACGAGCGTCCTCGTGTAGGTGTTGAGGTCGAACGTCAAGGCGGCTCGCAAGTCCACCCACGCCCACTCCACGATCTCCTCGTTCGGCGTCACCGTCTCGTCGTTCGTTTCGGCGAGGAAGTCCACGAGGACGAAGTGCGCCTCCTTGTGAAACTCCGGGCTCAAGACTGCTTCTTGCAGTTGCGCGAAGCGAGCGTCGCGCAGCGTCAAGCCGACTTCCTCCCGAAATTCACGCTTCACGGCCGCCTCGAAAGGCTCGCCGTACTCGACCTTCCCGCCCGGGACGCCCCAGTGGCCGCGCCACTTCGTCGTTCGCGCGATGAGCCACTTCCCGCTCGGCCCCTTCACGAGCGCGCCGACGCATACGACCGGCTTATCCACGGCGTCCTCGCACGGCCTGTTCCCGCGCGGCTTGCACGCCGAGCAGCACGAGCGCTTGAAGCGGCAGCGACGCCAGGTACCACCTCGGCTTGCCAAGCGCGATCAGCGCGCCCGCGAACGCGAGTTGCGTCGTCAACCCGAGGTTCGCGGCGACGTGCGTAGCGAACCTCGGGTGGTACGTTCCCCGGTCCTCATCGCGTCCGTCGACCATCCGAAAGCGGCGTTCGAACACCTTCGTCAGCACCTTCTCCTGAGGCACGAACCACACGTCGTACACGCTCCTCAAGGTGTTCAGAAGCGGGCCGTCGCTGCCGAGCTTCGGTTCGGGCCGAAACACCTCGCCGCGCGCTTCCCGGTACCCCTTCTCCAGCAGGAAGTCCGCCGTGAGGATCAATCCTTGCAAGGCGAGGGCGGGCAGGCCGAGGCGGCGATCCATCGCGAGCAGCATCGCGGCGTTCACGACCGTGTCCATCTCCGTGTCGAGGTAGCGCCCCACCGCGCTCGTCTTGCTCGTCGCGCGCGCCAGTTGTCCGTCGGCGTTGTCGAGGACCGTCTTGACTTGAAGCAGCAGCGCGGGACGAACGCGCTCTCCGCGCGCGATCTGCCTCGCCGCCATCAGACCGAGGCCCGTGTGGAACATCACGACCGCCTCGGGCGGCACCTTCAGCTTCGCGAGAGGCGGCACGAGGAGCTGCGCGAGCGGTCGGTACACGAACTCGTTGAGGACTTCCACGCCCGGCCGCTGCTTGCGCGTTTCGCGAAGCCCGGGCGTCTTCACATCGGACATGACGAAGAGCGTAGCAGGGAGGCGCGTGAAGTGTGCGACAAATAGCCCAGTCGCCGCGCCGCCTGCTCGTTGACTTCAGGGCGGCCCGCGAGTACAAAGACATATGGAGAAACTCAGCGTCGACTTCTCGTCGGCTTCCTCGTTTCGTGCGTTGCCCGCCACGGTCGGCATGTTGACCTTCACGGCCGGGACGCGTCTGCCCGCGCAGGGCGTGAGCGTACACGCGCAAGACGAAGTTTCGTTCATCCTGAAAGGCGAGTTGCGAGCCACCTCGGGCGGCGAGTCGTGGACGCTGCGTGAAGGTGACGTCACCCTCATTCCGGCGGGCGAGGAGCATTGGGCGGACGTCGTGTCGGACGTGACGCTGTGCTACGTGCTGCTGGAGCGGCCTACCGAGAGGAACGCTCCTTGAGTCCGAGCTGGTTCGCGCGGCGCTTGCTGCTCGCCCTGTTCGCGGCGTTCGGCGTGGTCGTCTTGGTGTTCACGCTCATCCGCCTCGTGCCCGGCGACGTCGTCACGCAGCTCATCGGAATCGAAGGCAACGTCTCGGCCGAAGGCCAAGCGGAGCTTCGGCGCTTGTTCGGCCTCGATCGACCGCTGCCCGTGCAGTTCGCCGCGTGGTTCGGCGACCTCGTGCGCGGCGACCTCGGCACGTCGCTGCGCACGGACCGTCCCGTGTTGCAAGACTTGCTGCTGCGCTTCCCGGTGACGCTGCAACTCACCCTCATGGCGATGCTGTTCGCCTTGGTCGTCGCCGTGCCGCTCGGCGTCGTGGCCGCGCGGGCGCGAGGAAAGTTCGCCGACTTCGCGTCGAGCACCTTCGTCCTGATCGGCCTCGCCGCGCCCGAATTCTGGCTCGCCATCTTGTTCATCTTGCTCTTCTCGGTGCAGTGGGGCGTCTTTCCGCCGAGCGGTTTCGTGCCGATCACCGAGAGCCTCGGCAGCAACTTGTGGCACATGTTCATGCCCGCCCTCGCGTTGTCGCTGAGCTTCGCCGCCGCCATCACGCGCATCGTGCGCTCCAGCCTCCTCGAAGTCCTGTCGCTCGACTACGTGCGCACCGCGCGCGCCAAAGGACTCGCCGAGCGGCGCGTGCTGTACCGCCACGCGATGCGCAACGCCCTCATTCCCGTCGTGACCGTCATCGGGTTGCAGTTCGGCAACCTGCTCGGCGGCGCGGTCATCGTCGAGCAGATCTTCGGCTTGCCCGGCATCGGCCGCTTCGCCCTCGAAGGCATCAACTTGCGCGATTATCCCGTCGTTCAAGGCGCGGTGCTGTGGATCGCCGTGAGCTTCGTTCTCGTGAATGTCGTCGTGGACGTTTTGTACGCCCTCATCGACCGACGCGTGGTGTACTCTTGACGACCTTGCCGAACCCGAAAATCATGTCGCCCGCGCGGCGCTCCCTGCGCCTGTTCGTGCGCTCGCCCGGCGCGATGATCGGCCTCGTCATCGTGCTGGCCGTCGCGCTCGGCGCGATCTTCGCGCCGTGGGCGGCGCCGTACGACCCCATCCGCTTCAATCCCGTCGACCGCCTTCAAGGCCCGTCGTTCGCCCACCTTCTCGGCACGGACCTCTACGGACGCGACACCTTCTCGCGCGTCATGCACGGCGGGCGCATCTCGCTGTCCGTCGCGACGCTCTCCGTGCTCTTCGCCCTCACGATCGGCGCGTTCTTCGGAGCGCTCGCCGGCTTTCTCGGCGGCGTCGTCGACACCGTCGTCATGCGCGCCACCGACATTCTGCTCGCCTTTCCGGCGGTGCTGCTCGCCATCGCCCTGCTCGCCTTTCTCGGCGGCGGATTCTGGAACCTCACGCTCGCCATCGCCATCGCGTTCACCGCTCCGTTCGCCCGCGTCGCCAGGGCGAGCGTCTTGCAACTTCGCGGCGTGATGTTCGTCGAGGCGAGCACCGCCCTCGGCGCCACGCCCACTCGCCTCTTGTGGCGCCACGTCCTGCCGAACGCCCTCGCGCCCCTCATCGTCGAGATCACCTTGCGTCTCGCGTACGCCATCCTCGCCGAGGCGGCCCTCTCGTTTCTCGGACTCGGCACGCCGCCGCCCGCTCCCGCTTGGGGTCAGATGATCGCCGACGGACGCCCCCTGCTCGAACAAGCGCCGTGGGCATCCATCGGTCCCGGCCTCGCCATCATGATCGCCGTGCTCGGATTCAACTTGCTCGGCGACGGCTTGCGTGACGCGCTCGATCCCCGACTTCGTTGATCCACCTCTAGGAGGAAAGAATATGAAACGACTGCTGCCCATCACCCTGCTCATGACCGCCGCGCTCGTCACGTCGAGCGCCTTCGCCCAGACCGCCGGAGGCGTGCTGCGCGCGGGCATGCAAACCGATCCCGTCGGTCTCGATCCGCACGTCACGCAGGCGACGGCGACGCGCAACCAGCTCGAGAACGTGTACGACACGCTCGTCGCGTTCGACAAGTCGGGCCGCATCGTTCCGTCGCTCGCCACGAAGTGGACGACGAGCAAGGACGGCCTCACGTGGACGTTCACGCTGCGTAACGACGTGAAGTTCCACAACGGACGCTCCTTCGTCGCGTCCGACGTCGTGTATTCCATCAACCGCATCAAGGATCCCGCCACGAAGTCTCCGCGTTCGGGCGACTTCGACCTCGTGCGCTCGGTCTCCGCTCCGAACGACCGCACCGTCGTCTTCACGCTCTCCAAGCCGTTCTCGCCGTTGCTGTCCAAGCTCGCGTTCACCCTCAACGTCATCGTGCCCAAGGAAGCCGCCTCGACCCTCAACACCAAGCCCGTCGGTACGGGTCCCTTCGAGTTCGCCGAGTACGTGCCGCAAACGCGCATGGTGCTGCGCAAGAACACCGACTTCTGGGGCCGCGACGCCAAGGGCAACCGCCTGCCGTACCTCGACGGCATCACCTACTCGTACCTGCCCGATCCCACCGCGCGCGTCGCCGCCCTGCGCGCGGGCACCGTCGACTGGATCGAGTACGTGCCCGCCGCGAACATCCGCGAGTTGCGCGGCAACACCCAGCTTTCCGTCGTCGGCGGACCGAGCGCCAATTACCGCTCGCTGTTCATGAACGTGCAAAAAGCTCCTCTCAACGACGCGCGCGTGCGCCGCGCCATCTCCCTGGCCATCAACAACCAGGAAATCGTGGACGTCGCGCTGCTCGGCGACGGCGGCATTCCGGCGACGGGAACGACCGTGCCGCGCGGCAACTACTACGCCATCGCCGACAACACGGTCGGCAAGCCCAACCTCGCCCGGGCGCGCACCCTGCTGCGTCAAGCGGGATTCCCGAACGGCTTCCCGATCGAGCTCAAGGTCACGAGCACCTACGACTTCCTGCGCGTGCCCGCCGAACTCATCCAAGCGCAACTCGCGCAGATCGGCATTCGCGTCAACATCGTCGCGCAAGAGTGGAGCGTGTACCTGCCCGACATCCTGCGCAAGAACTACACCATGACGATCCTCGGCGAGTCCGGCCAAGGCGACCCCGACGACTACCTCTACAATCCCTTCGCGTCCGACAGCGGCGGTAACCTCACGAACTTCAAGGACGCGCAGATCGATCAGTGGCTCGAGCAGGCCCGCGCGACGTCCAGCGCCTCGTCGCGCCGCGCCTTGTACAACCGCGTTCAGCGCCGCCTCGTCGAGCTCAGCCCGATGGCTTTCTTGTACAACTCCACGCAGTACGAAGCGATGCGCGCGAACGTGGAAGGCTTCGAGCACTTCTCGAACACGTCTTACCTCGGCCTCAGGACGACTTGGTTGAAGAAATAAGCTTCGCGCTCGCTCACCCCGACCCCCTCGAAGGGGGTCTTTTCGTGGCGCCGTATTCGCCTCTCATGTCCGCCGCCCGAACGCGCGGGGGTTATGCGCTACACTGACTCGTTACCCCGTACGGGGAGGTTTCTTCATGGCGAAAGCAAAAATCGTGACTTACGGCTGTCAAATGAACGAGTACGACTCTCACCTCGTCGAGAGCCAACTCGTGTCGTTCGGCGTCGACATGGTGGACTCCATCGACGAGGCGGACTTCGTGCTCGTCAACACCTGCGCCATTCGCGGCAAGCCCGTCGAGAAGGTGCGTACGCTCCTCGGAACTCTGCGCAAAGCCAAGCACGAGCGCGGCCTCGTGGTCGGCATGATGGGCTGCTTGGCGCAACTCGAGGAAGGCCAGCAGATCGCCCGCAAGTTCGAGGTGGACGTCTTGCTCGGACCCGGCAGTTTGCTCGACATTGGCAAGGCGCTGGAAGCGAACGAGCGCTTCTGGGGACTGCAATTCAAGGACGAGATCAACGACCACATCGTGCCTCCGCCCAAGGGCAAGCTCGGAGCGCACCTCACCATCATGCGAGGCTGCGATCACCACTGCACCTACTGCATCGTGCCGCAAACGCGCGGTCCGCAAGTCAGCCGCTCGCCCGACTCGATTTTGCGCGAACTCGACCAACTGCTCGAAGCGGGCATCGTCGAGGTGACGCTGCTCGGGCAGAACGTCAACTCGTACGGCATCGACCAAGGACGGCGCGTGCCCGGCCTTCCGAGCTTCGCCGAGCTGCTGCGCCGCGTAGGCGCGTCGGGCGTGAAACGCATCAAGTTCACGACGAGTCACCCCATGAACTTCACCGAGGACGTCGCGGTCGCCATGGCCGAAACGCCCGCCGTGTGCGACTTCATCCACCTGCCCGTGCAGAGCGGCTCGAACCGCGTGCTGCGAAGGATGGCGCGCGAGTACACCCGCGAGAAGTACCTGGAACACGTCGAGACGATCAAAAAGCACCTGCCGAACGCGGTGTTCGCCACGGACATCATCGTGGGCTTCTCCGGCGAGACCGAGGAAGACTTCGAGCAGACCCTGTCGCTGTACGACGAGGTCGGGTACGACGCCGCGTACATGTTCGCGTACTCGGCGCGTCCCGGCACGCCTTCGTACAAGCACTTCGAGGACTTGCCGCGCGAAGTCAAGGTCGAGCGTCTCGCGCGCCTCGTCGAGAAGCAAAAAGAGTGGTCGATGCGCAAGAACGCCGCGCACGTCGGCAAGGTCATGGAAGTCCTGCTGCGCGGCGACGCGCACTCCGACGGCTTCTTGGAAGGGCATACCCGCGGCAATCACCCTATCGTCGTGCCGAAGGCCCTCGGAGCTTCGGGCGCCGGTTTGTATCGAGCGAGAATCGAGCACGCCACGCCGCACATGCTGTACGGCAAGCTCGTGAACGCGCACGGCGAGGTGCTGCCCGAGTTGCCGCGCTTCGATCCCGCCTCCGCGGAACTCGCCAGCCCCCTGCCGATGGCGTGAGGCATGACAAAGAAGAGAGGGAGGGGTTTTCCCCTCCCTCTCTTCTTGTGCGGAGCGCTCAACGCACGTCGACGGTCGCGGTCGCCGTGCCCGCGTCGTACGTCGTGAACGTCAGCGTGTAAGTCGCGGCCGCTTCGATGGCGGGAACCGAGACGGAGTACAGGCGGCTTTGTCCAGCTTGCAGGGTCGTCGTCGGTGCGTCGGCGACGCACAAAGTCGCCGCGATGTTTTGCAAGTCGAGTTGCTCGCCGCTCGCGCTTCTCGCCTCGATGCCGACGGGGCACAACTTCGTGCCGACGCGCTGCGCGGAGGCGCTCTTGTTGGTGAGCGTCAAGACGACGTTGAAGGATCGTCCGGCCGTGGCGACGCTCGGAGCGCGGGCCGTGAGGGTGAAGTTACGGGCGACGCTCGGGGTGTTGGCGGCGGGAGTCGAGGTCGTGGTGGACGAAGTCGTGCTGCCGCTCGCGGTGGACGCCGAGCCGCCGACGTTCACGCGCACGGGCTGACCGGAGAGGAAGACGGGCGCGTCGTTCGCGAAGCCTTTGACCCACACTTCCACGACGTACTCGCCCGGCTCGAGGTTAAGGTCGCGCTCGAACTTGAACTCGCCGTTCGCGGCGAGCGTCTCGGCGCGCAGTTCTTGCGTGCAGATGCGCGGTTCGGCGCGAGGATACACGACGTCGCGCGTCCCGACCCGCAAGACGCGCACGTGCGGCGCGAACGCGCACTCTTGGAAGTTGTTGCGTCCGAGGCTGAGCGTTTGCGAGGTGGACGTGGTGTTGCGCACGGTCGCGCTGACGTTGACTTTGCCGCCCGTTACCGTGGCAGCCGTGGAGGAGATCGTCAGGCCCGAGGTGTTCGCCTGGTTGGACTGCGCCAACGTGCCGACGCTCAGCGAAAGGCTAGCGAGCGCCAGAAGAGAGCGGAAGACGGATTTGGTCATGACCGCACTGTAAACGCCGTGCGTGACACCTGCCTGACCGCACCTCCATCCTTCCTTGGGCGAATCTCATGAAAGCATTTCTTACGGCGTGGCGCCCTCGACTTCGCTTTGCTGGAGGCGTGACGACCTTGATTCTCGGCGCGACGGGCGGCCTCGGCTCGGCCCTCGCGCGCGTCTGGCCCGACCGTCCGCTCGTCGTATCCGGGCGCGACGAAGCGAAACTCTCCGAACTCGCGTTCGAGCTTGGCGCGAGGCCCTGCAAGGCGGACGTTGGTTACGAGAGCCACGTGCAAAAGCTCTTCGCGTCCATCGAAAGCGTCGGGGCCGACCTCGACACCATCGTGTACGCCGCCGGGAGCGTGGCGCCCGAGCCGCTTTCGGGCGCGAGCGCGGACGTGACGCGGCGGGTGTGGAACGCCAACTACTTCGGCGCGTTGTGGACGTTGAAGCACGGCTTGCCGAAGCTGAAGTCGGGCGGCAGAGCGTATTTCGTCGGCGCTCGCCCGGAACTCGTGACGGCGCGCGGCTTCGCTCAGTACGCGGCGAGCAAGGCGGCTCTGGCGCGGGCGCTCGACATCGCGCGCCTCGAACACCGAGGCGTGACGATCACGCTCGTCTTGCCGCCCGCCGTGGACACGCCCTTGTGGAGCGCCGTGGGCCGCGTTCCGAGAGGCGCCTTGCGAGCGAGCGAGGTCGCCGAGGCGATCCTTCGCGACCGACTCGAGGACGCGGGGCAGACCGAGCTTCGCCCTGAGTAGCTTCTCACGATGACGTCCGAATGCCTTTTTCGCCTTGACTCGCCCTCCACTCGGTGACCCTCGACACCCGCGCGCCCCGCTCCTCTTCGCACAATCGCGGTGATTGCCATTTCGCAAGGAGGATTCGTATGACGAGAATCACCGCTGTCTTCGATTCGCAGCAGCACGCCGAGAACGCCATCGGGGAATTGCGCCGCATGGGTGTCACGGACGCGTACCTCTCGGTCATCTCTCGGCACGAGGGCACCTCAAGATCCGACGTCGGCAGCACGAGCGGCCTCATGGCGGGCGGCACGGGCGGCATCACTCCGAACGCGCCCGTCAGCGCCGACTCGGCGGGCTCGCTCGGCACGACGACCGGACCGGGGCTCAGCGCCCTCAACACCGACACCGGCCTGCCCGGCACGACCAGCGGCATGCTGACCGCCGACGCGATCGGCGGCACGACGCGTGACGGCCTCACGCCCGGCACCCAGACCGATTACCGGACGACTCCCACGTACGCGGGCGGAACCTTGACGCCCTCGAACGCCGACGGCTCACGCCGCGCCGACGAAACGTACCCTCCGGTGGGTGAGACGGCCACGTACGCCACGGACCGGACGACGGGCGCGCACGACCGTCCGCACGACGCGGCCGACGGGGCCGGAAAGGGTCTCCTCGCGGGCGCGGGCATCGGCGCGCTGTTCGGCCTCGCCGCCGCCGCCATTCCCGGCATCGGCCCGTTCATCACGGCGGGCGCGCTGGCGTCGACGTTGGGCGCGGCGGGCGGCGCCGTCGTTGGCGGAGCGCTCGTCGGAGGCGCGGCGGGCTCGCTCGCCGGAACCCTCGCTCAGCTCGGCTACACCGAGAACGAAGCGCGCACGTACGGTGAACGGATCGAGCGGGGCGGCGTCCTCGTCGCCATCGAGAGCGGTTCGGGCATCGCCGACGCGACGGTCATCGACGTCTTGCAACGTCACGGCGGGCACATCCACACCGCCTGAAGCCAGTTCGCGCTCGGTCCCCCTTCCCTTCGGAAGGGGGACTTCAGGTGCGGACGGTTTGCAGTTGACGCGCGACTTCCGCCACGGCCAGCAGGGCGTGCTCGCGGCCGTTTTCGATGAAGACCTGATTCGTGCGGCCCGCGAAGCCCGCGCTTCCCACGACGAACAAGCCTGCCACGCTCGACTCGTAGTGTTCGTTCAGGACGAGGCAGTCGTCTTCTTGCTTGGCCAAGCCGAGGTCGGTGAGGAAGCTCAGGCTCGGCTTGTAGCCCGTCAGGACGAAGGTGAAGTCCGTTTTCAGCTCCCACGGCTCGCTTCCGTCGCTCGGTTGCACGACGACGCTGTCCTCGCGAATCTCCACGACACGGCTTTCGAAGTGCGCGGCGACGCTGCCTTCCTTGATGCGGTTTTCCAAGTCGGGCTTCACCCAGTACTTCACGGTCGGCTTGAGATTCGGAGCGCGCACGACCATGGTGACCTTCGCGCCGCCCCGCCAGAGGTCGAGCGCCGCGTCCGCCGCCGAGTTGCCCGCCCCGATGATCGTCACGTTGAGGTTCCAGAACGGGTGCGCCTCGGTGTAGTAGTGACTGACGTTCTCGGCGTCCTCGCCGGGAATGCCGAGCATCACCGGGTGATCGTAGTAACCGGTCGCCACGAGCACCCGCCGCGCTTCCACGACGCCGTCCGTGCCGTCCTTGCGGTTCACTTCCACCGTGAAGCCCGCCGGGGCCTTGTGAACGCGCGTGACTTCGGTGTACTGCTCGATGTCGAGGTGTTCGCGCGCGGCGACGAGGCGGTAATAGGAAAGCGCCTCCTTGCGGTCGGGCTTTTCGCGCAGCGTCACGAAAGGGTGCCCGCCGATTTCCAGCTCCGGGGCGGTCGTGAAGAAGGTCATGTACGTCGGGTAGTCGAAGATGGCGTTCACGACGCACCCCTTCTCCAGCACGACGTAACTCAGGCCCGCGCGCTTCGCGGCGATGGCGGCGGCCAATCCAACAGGGCCGCCGCCGACGATGGCAAGGTCGTACATCACGGCGACGAGGCTATCACGAGCGTTCGCCGAGAACCGTGACGCCTCACCGTCCCGCGCTGAGGCTCGACCCGACGCTCGCGGCGATCACGAGGGTCATGGCGAGAAGTTGCTGAAGCGTGAGGGCCTCGCGCAAGAACAGGAAGCCGACCGTGGCGGCGATGGCGGGTTCGAGGCTCATCAGGATGCTGAAGGTCTTCGAGGGCAAGCGCCTCAGGGCCATCATCTCCAGCGAGTACGGAACGGCGGAGGACATGAGGGCGACGCCGAGCCCCAGCATGATCGTCGTCGGAACGAGCAAATCCGCGCCTCCTTGAGCGAAGCCGATCGGCAAGGCGACGAGCGCCGCGACGATCATGCCGACCGCCAGTCCTTGCCCGCCGCTGAACGCTCGACTGACACGCGCGCCGAGCAGGATGTACGCCGCCCAGAACCCCGCGGCGAGCAACGCGAGACCCACGCCGAGCGGGTCGAGGCTGTTCGCACCGTGAATCGGCGCGATGAGGAGGATGCCGGCTGCGGCGAGCACGACCCACAAAAAGTCCAACTTGCGCTTCGACGACAAGACGGCGACGCCGAGCGGTCCGACGAACTCGAGCGTCACGGCGATGCCGATCGGAATTCGCTCGATGGACGCGTAGAACGACAAGTTCATGAGGCCGAGCGCGAGGCCGAACACGACTGCCAAGCCGAGTTCGCCGCGCGTGTGCGCCCGGACGTTCGGACGCCACAAAAGCGCGAGGATGACGGCCGCGAATCCGATGCGCAAAGCCGACACGCCGAACGGCCCGACGACCGGAAAAAGGCTCTTGGCAAGCGCCGCGCCGCCTTGGATGGACACGGCGGCGAGCATCACGGCGAGCGTCGGCGGGAAGTTGAAAGGGGAAGGCGCAGCCCGCTCTACGCTCAAATTCGGCCTCGCATGCCGGCCACTCTACAAGAAGACGGGGCCGCTTGGCCCCGTCTTCGTTCACGTTGTCAAGTTCAGGCCCACTTCAGCAAGCCGAGTTCCAAGTCGTTCGACAAGCCCTCGTGCGCGGGCAGGACGCGCGCTTTGATGGTGTACAGGCCGCTGTTTTCGAGGGGTACGCGCGTTTCGTACGTACCGCCGTCGTTCACGGCGAGCGGCACGCTCGTGCGTGATCCTTCCCCTTCCAAGATGGCTTCGACGCGCACGTCGCGCGGCGTGAGGCCCGCGAGGTCGAGGCTCGCGCGCACCGTGACCGCTTCGCCCGGCTCGGCCGTGGCGGGCACGTCGGCGGACGCTTGAATGCTCACGCCGTTCCAACGATCGCGCACGTACCGCTTCCAGCCCGCGAGCTCCTTCGCGACGGCGAAGTCGTTCGTCTGAACGTTCAAGGCGCGTCGCGTGAGCGGCAGGTAGTACTTCGTGGTGTAGTCGATCACTTGACGTTGCATGGAGAAGTCGGGCGCGACCGTCATGATGGCGCGCCGCGCCTTTTCGAGCCACGCGTGGTTGAAGCCGCGCTCGTCTCGGTGGTAGTACAGCGGCACGATGTCCTCTTCGAGCGTTTCGTAGAGGCTGAACGAGTCCGCGTCGTCCTGAGCGTCGAGGCTGCTGAATTCTCGCTCGTCGCCGATCGGGTAGCCGTTCGTGCCGTCGTAGGATTCGCGCCACCATCCGTCCAGGATGGAGAAGTTCAGCGCGCCGTTGAGGCTGGCCTTCATGCCCGACGTGCCCGAGGCTTCGAGAGGGCGGCGCGGGTTGTTCAGCCAGATGTCGACGCCTTGCACGAGGTGCCGAGCGACGTTCATGTCGTAGTTTTCCAGCACGACGATTTTGCCCTTGAACTCGGGTTCCTGCGACAGACGGTACAGTTCTTGGATGAAGGCCTTGCCGGGATTGTCGGCGGGGTGGGCCTTGCCCGCGAAGACGAACTGCACGGGCCGCTCGGGATTGTTGACGATGCGCGCGAGGCGGGCGCGGTCGCGGAAGAGCAACGTGGCGCGCTTGTACGTCGCGAAGCGGCGGGCGAAGCCGATGATGAGGGCGTCCGGCGACAAGACGTTCGAGGCGGCCTTGATGTCGGCGGCGCTCGCCCCGTTACGGCGCGATTGCTGAGCGACGCGTTCGCGCACGAAGTGGATCATGTCGATCTTGAGGTCGCGCAAAGTCGCCACGAGGCTTTCGTCGGCAATGCCCGGCAAGGCCGCTTCCCACATCTCGCGGTCTTCGAGACGGTCCTTCCAATCGTCGGGCAGGACGGTCGCGTAAAGGTCGCGCAGTCGCTGCGCGAGGAAGGTGAGGGTGTGGACGCCGTTCGTGACGTGTCCAATCGGCACTTCCTCGGGCGCGGCGCCCGGATACAGGAAGTTCCACATCTTGCGGCTGACTTCGCCGTGCAGTTCCGACACGCCGTTCGCGGCGCGTGACAAGCGAAGCGCGAGGACCGTCATGGAGAAGGTCGGGCCCCACGGCTGGTCGTGGCGGGCGAGCTCGGTCATGCCTTCCCAAGTCGTGCCCATTTGCGTGGGGAAGTCGCTGAGGTAACGTCCGATGAGGTCGAGCGTGAAGGCGTCGTTGCCCGCCGGAACGGGGGTGTGCGTCGTGAAGATCGAGCCGCTCGCGACCGCTTCGACCGCCGACGCGAAGTCGAGACCGTTCGTGACGAGTTCGCGAATGCGCTCCAAACCCAAGAAAGCCGCGTGCCCTTCGTTCATGTGGAACACCGTCGCGTCCACGCCGAGCAGACGCAGGGCGCGCACGCCGCCCACGCCGAGAATGAGCTCTTGTTGAATGCGCCACTCTTGATTGCCGCCGTAGAGACGCGCGGTGAGAGAGCGGTCGTGCTCGTCGTTCTCGGGCAGGTTGCTGTCGAGCAGGTAGACGGGAATGCGCCCGATCTTGAGTTCCCACACGCGCAAGTGCACGTTGCGGCCCGCGATGGCGATGGACAGTCGCGCCTCGTCACCGCTCGGAGTGCGGGCGGGCTTGAGGGGCAAGGTGGTGAGGTCGAGCTCGTCGTACGCTTCCTCCTGCCAGCCGTCACGGTTGATCATTTGGCGGAAGTAGCCTTGGTGAAACAACAGGCCGACGGCCACGAACGGCAAGCCGAGGTCGGACGCGCTCTTGCAGTGGTCGCCCGCCAACACGCCGAGGCCGCCCGAGTAGATCGGCAGGCTTTCGTGAAAGCCGTACTCCATCGAGAAGTACGCGATTTTGCCGAGGCCTTGCGCGTGGCGAGTCGTCCAAGTCTCCTGCGCGTTCATGTAGGCGTCGAAGTCTTCGAGGACGCGTTGGACGCGCGCGACGTAATGCGAATCTCGCGCGAGTTCGTCGAGGCGGCTTTGGGAGCTTTCGAGGAGGGTGCGGACAGGATTGTGGTTGAAGCGCTCCCAAAGTTCGGGATTCAAATCGCGGTAGAGAGCCGAGGCGTTCGGCGTCCACGTCCAGTAGAGGTTGTAAGCCAGTTCCTCCAGCTGCCGAAGGGCTGCCGGGAGCTTCGGCAGGACGGTCACTTTGCCGAGAATGTTCATACCGCCCGATTCTACATCAAAGTGTCAACTGGACGCTTATCCCCACGGGACAATTGCCCGTCGCGTCAACCGCCCAAGTAGGCGTGAAGCACGCGCTCGTCGTTCACGAGGCGAGCGGAGGGACCGCTGAAGGTGATGGAACCAGCCTCCAGCACGTACGTCCGCGCGCTGTGATTCATCGCGAGCTTCGCGTTTTGCTCCACGAGGAGAATCGTGACGCCTTGATCGGCGAGCTCGCGAATGATCGTGAAGATCTCCAGCACGATGATCGGCGCGAGGCCGAGCGAAGGCTCGTCGAGCAGCAGCAGCTTCGGGCGGCTCATCAACGCCCGCGCGATCGCCAGCATCTGCTGCTCACCGCCCGACAAGGTCCCGGCGAGCTGATGCCGCCGTTCTCCCAAGCGTGGAAAGCGCTCGTACATGCGCCGCAAGTCCTCCACGACTTCTCGGCGGTCGCCACGCAAGTACGCGCCGAGCTCCAAGTTGTCCTGCACGCTTTGCCGCGCCAGCACCTGACGGCCCTCGGGACTTTGGGCGATGCCAAGCCGCACCACCGCGTCCGGGGCGAGCCGCGTGAGGTCTTGCCCGCGAAACACGATGCGGCCCTCGCGCACCTTCAACAGCCGCGACACGGCCCTGAGGGTCGTCGTCTTGCCCGCCCCGTTCGCTCCGATGAGCGTGACGACCTCGCCTTCCTCGACGGTCATCGACAAGGAGCGAATCGCCTGAATGGCGCCGTAATTGACGCTGACGTTGTCCAATTCCAGCAAAGCCACGCTTCGCTCCTTTCAAGCCTCGGCGCCGAGGTACGCCTCGACGACCTTCGGGTCGCGCGAAACGCTCGCCGGGTCACCGACGGCGATGAGCTCGCCGAAGTTCAGCACGGCGATGCGGTCGCACAAGTTCATGACGAGGGGGACGTGGTGCTCGATCACGAGCACGGTGAGGTCGAAGCGATCCCGAATCGTGCGGATGAAGGTCGTCAACACACTCTTCTCCGCCGAGTTCATTCCGGCGGCGGGCTCGTCGAGCAGCAGCACTTTCGGTTGTGACGCGAGGGCCCGCGCGATTTCGAGACGTCGCTGATCGCCGTAACTGAAGTTCGCGGCCAGTTCGTGCGCTCGGTCGGCCAGTCCCACGAGGTCCAGCAACTCCCAAGCCTGCTCGCTCACCGCGCGTTCCTCGGCTCGGTCCGCACCAAAGATGCCGCGCCAGAATCCGGCGCTCGTTCGAGTATGTTGCGCGATCTTGACGTTTTCGAGCGCGCTGAGCGTGCGGAAGAGGCGGATGTTTTGAAAGGTGCGGCTCAAACCGAGCGAGGCGACGCGGTGCGGAGCGGCGTTCGTCACGTCGCGTCCCTCGAACTGCAAAGCTCCGCCCGAGGGCGGCGTCAAGCCCGTCATGAGATTGAACAAGGTCGTCTTGCCCGCCCCGTTCGGCCCGATGAGCCCGAAGATCTCGCCTCGCCGCACTTCGAACGATACGTTGTTCACGGCGACCAAACCGCCGAAACGGCGCGTGAGTCCGCGCGCCTGCAAGATCGGCGCGCCGGATGCATCGGAAGTCACTTCGCCACCTCCGCCTTCGCGGGCCGCGCGGACGGAGCGCGGCGGCGCGTGAACAACCCGACGAGACCTTGCGGCAAGTACAAGCTCGCGAGGACGAGGACGAGGCCGTTAATGACAAGCCGCCAATCTTGCAAGGGACGCAGCACTTCCGGCAGGGCGGCGAGCAACGTCCCGCCGAGCACGGGCCCCCACATGTTGCGGCTTCCACCGATCAGGACGTACGCCAAAAAGGCGATCGAGGCGTCGAAGGTGCCTTGCCGCGCGTTCCAGGTGTTGAGGAAAGGCGCGCTCATCGCTCCGACGATGCCGGCGAGGACCGCGCCGATCACGAACGCCAGCACTTTGTAGCGCGTCGGCGGGATGCCCATGGCGTCCGCCGCGAGTTCGTCGTCGCGAATGGCGCGAAAGGCGCGCCCCGTGCGAGAGCGTTCGAGTTGCCGCGTGAACAGCAGGGTCACGGCGAGCAGCGGCAAGAACAGCAGCAGGTACTGCCAGCGGTCCTGAAAGCCGAACGCCTGCGGAATGCCGAACAAGCCGACCGCGCCGCCCGTCACGTCGAGGTTGAGGGCCACGTACTGCAGGATCTGCACGAAGGCGACCGTCGCGAGCGCGAGGTAGATGCCGCGCAGCCGCAAAGCAGGAATGCCGACGAGCAAACCGAGCACCGCGCAAATCAGCCCGGCGACGAGCCACGTCAGCACGAACGTCCAGTTGCCGAGCGCGTCGCGCAGGCCCGCGAACGCCGGATTGACCAGCAGGATCGCCGCGACGTACCCGCCGAGCGCGTAGAAGCCGGGCGACGCGAGGCTGAGTTGACCGGACAGCAGGGGAAAGTACAAGCTCAGACCGAGCAGCGCTTGCTGAACGAGCGTCGCGAGCAAAAAGCCGTAGTTTTGCAGAAAGTCCACGCGCCGCCTCACACCTTCTGAATGACCGCTCGACCCAGCAATCCTTGCGGACGGACGAGCAGGATGACGAAGAGAATCGCGAACGCGACGGCTTCCTTGTACGCGCTGAATTGCGCGGGCACGAACGCTTCGGCCAGACCGATCACGAGTCCGCCGACGACGGCGCCGGGAATCGAGCCCAGCCCGCCCAGCACGATGACGGCGAGACCTTTGAGGCCGTACGTCACGCCGAAGTACGGCCCGGAGATGCCGAAGGACGTCGACACGAGCGTTCCGGCGAGGCCGCCGAGAAAGCCCGAGAGGAAGAACGTGATGAGGATGTACCGATCGACCGAGATGCCGAGCAAGCTGGCCGTCGCGGGATTCTCGGCGACCGCACGAAGCGCCTTGCCGATCTTCGTGCGGCCGATGACGTAGCCGAGCAGCAGCAGGATCACGAGGCTCACCACGAAGATGATCACCTGCACCGTGCGAATGACGATGGGGGTATCGCCGACGTCGAAACGTACGGCGGGAGGCAAGCTTCCATAGATCGTGCTGGGAAAGGAGTAGATTTCCGCGCCGACGAGCAACTGGATGAGATTGACGAGCACGAGCGCCACGCCGAGGCTCGACACGAGCGCGAGCAAGGGGTCCGCGCCGCGCGCCCGCAGGGGACGAAAGGCGAAGCGCTCGATCAGCACGCCAAGCAGTCCGGCGAGCAGCGAGCCGAGCAGCAAGGCGAGCGGAAAGCCGATCGGCGAGCCGCCCTCGACGCCGGGAAACAGGTCGACGTTCTTCAAGATGCCGTTGATGCCGAATTCTCCCACCGCGAGCGTGAACGTCAGGTACGCGCCGAGGGCGAAAATCGCTCCGTGCGCGAAGTTGATGATGCCGAGAATCGAGAAGATGAGCGTGTAGCCGAGGGCGAAGATGGCGTACACCGAGCCGATGGAAAGGCCGTTGAGCAGGTTCTGCAAAAACTGCGCGAAGTCCAAGGCGGGCTCCTTTTGAAAGCCGTCAGCCATCAGCGACGCGAGGAGCGCCACGCTGACGGCTGACGGAGAACGCGTTACTTCAGGAAGACGAACGAGCCGTTGCGCGCGTCCTTCATCTTGATTTGCGCGACGTAGAATTCCTTCTGATTGAGCTCGCCTTCCTTGTCGAACGAGATCACGCCGAGCGGGGTGCGGTAACTGCCGACCAAGATGGCCTTGTTGAGTTCGGCGCGCAGATCGTCAAGGTCCCACGTGTTCAGCTTCTTCTTGCGGTCGATCTTGCGCAGAGCTTCGACGAACACCTGCACGCCCGTGTACGCCTGGGCGGCGAACTGAGGCGGGTCCTTCTTGTACTGCGCGCGGTATTCCTTGACGAACACTTGGTTGATCGCGCCGCTCTGCTGAGGCGAGTACGCCTGCGCGATGAGAATGCCGTCGCAGTCACGTCCGCACACCGAGAAGATGTTCGAGGTGTTCAGGCCGTTGCCGCCGATGATCAGGCCCTTGTACCCGAGTTGCCGCAACTGCTTGACGAGGTTGCCCCCGTCGGCGGCGAGGCCCGAGATGATGACGAGGTCGACTTTGGCGCCGAGAACGGCCGTGACTTGCGTCGTGAAGTCCGTGTCAGTCGTCTGGAACTTTTGCACCGTCACCACGTCGAGTTTTTGCGCCTTCGCGGTTTCTTGGAAGGTTCCTGTCTCCGAGACGCTGAACGCATCGTTTTGCGCGTACAAGACCGCCACCCGCTTGATGTCCGGATCGAGCTTCAAAGCTTGCTTGACGGCGTTCGGAGCGACCACGGCGACCGGGGCGGAGACACGCGCGATGAAGTCGCCGATCTGTGGAATGCCCTTGGCGGTGTTGCTCGGTCCCAGCACGGGCACTTTGGCGCGTTCGGCGATCGGGTCGGCGGCGAAGGCGTGTTGAGAGAGGGTCGGGCCCACGATGCCGACGACGCCGTCTCGAATGAGGTTCTGGAAGGCGTTGATGGCGCCCGCTTCGTCGCCGCCCGTGTCTTGAAACACGAGCTTGATGGGCGTGCCGTTGATGCCGCCTTGGTTGTTGAAGAACTTCTCGGCGAGGCGCGCGCCGATCACCTGCTCTTGCCCGAGAAGCGCGACGTTGCTTGTTTGTGCGACGGCCACGCCGATCTCGATCGGCGTAGCGACTTTTTGAGCGACGGTGAAGGAAAACAATCCAAGCGTCACGGCCAACAACGTTGCACGCTTCATACCAACCTCCTGGGGGTCCTACTCGAACTGTGAGTGGCGTTAGTATAGCGAACGATTTCACGAAACGATAGACGTCGAAAGGGAAGGAGGCACACCGTTCGTGGTGTGCCTCCTTCCCTGCCGAGAAGTCAGATTTCGATCGGTACGTCCACGCCGAGCTCGGCGAGCACCGTCCGAATCGCCTGCGCGTCGATGCCGCTTCGGGCGTGCACGCTCTCCACCGAGGCGTGCTCTTGAAATTCGTCGGGAATGCCGAGGACCCGCACGGGCGTCTTGAGTCCCGCCTCGCTCAGGAACTCCAGCACCGCCGAGCCGAACCCGCCGACGCGCGTGTTGTCCTCCACCGTCACGAAGGCGCGCGCCTTGACCGCGAGTTGCCGCAGCATCGCCTCGTCGAGCGGCTTCACGAAGCGCGCGTTCACGACGCCCACGCCCGGCAAGTCCTGGACGGCCTTGAGCGTGTACTCGAGCGCCTTGCCGCCCGCCAAGACGACGACGGCGTCGCCTTCCACGAGGCGCTCCCACGTGCCCCACTCCAAGTCGGGCCACGTGCCTTCGGGAACGCGCTCGGTGTTGCCGCGCGGGTAACGAATCGCGACGGGACCGCCGATCTTCATGCCTGCCTTCAGCATTCCACGAAGCTCGGAGGCGTCCTTCGGCAAGCCGATGCGCACGTTGGGGATGCTTCGGAGAAACGAGAGGTCGAACACGCCGTTGTGCGTCGCGCCGTCCGGCCCGACGACACCGCCACGGTCGATCGCGAACATCACCGGCAAGTTCTCGATGGCGACGTCGTGCACGACTTGATCATAGGCGCGCTGCAAGAACGTCGAGTAGATCGCCACGATGGGTCTCAAGCCCTGCAACGCCATGCCGGCCCCGGACGTCACGGCGACTTCCTCGGCGATGCCGACGTCGAGGTAGCGATTCGGGTGCTCGCGGCTGTACTTCACGAGGCCCGACCCTTCGCGCATCGCGGGCGTGATGACGAACACCCGCGGATCGTGGCGCGCGAGTTCCGTGGCGGCGTCTCCGAAGGCGGTGCTCCACGAGTACGCGCTGGACTTCGGCGCCTCGCCCGTCTCCGGATCGAACTTGCCGGGACCGTGCCACTTGATGGGGTCGGCCTCGGCGTAATCGAGGCCCTTGCCCTTCTTCGTCACGACGTGCAGAATCGTCGGGCCGTCGAGCTCCACGAGCTTTTCCACGAGGTACACGAGCTCGAGGACGTCGTGGCCGTCCACGGGACCGACGTAGCGCACGCCCATCGCCGCGAAGGGATTCACGGAAGCGGGGTCGAAGAAGTGCCGAGCGGAGTCCTTGGCGCGCGAGAGCATGTCGGCGAGCGGCTTGCTGAACGCTCCGACCGCCTTCTTGCCCGCCCCCTCGGACTCCTGGAACCACTTTTGCACTTGCAGGGTCCGCATGAACTTGTTCATCGCGCCGACGTTCTCGGAGATGCTCATCTCGTTGTCGTTGAGGATGATCAGCATCTTCTTGCCCGAGTCGCCGATGGTGTTGAGGGCGGCCAGGGCCATGCCGCCGGTGAGCGCTCCGTCGCCAATGACGGCGGCGATGCGGTAGTCCTGCCCGAGGCTGTCGCGCGCGTACGCCATCCCGAGCGCGTTCGCGAGGCTCGTCGAGGCATGCCCCACGGTGATCGCGTCGTGCTCGCTTTCGGAGACTTTCGTGAAGCCGCTCAGGCCGCCTTCCTTCTTGATGGTCGGCATGCGGTCGCGCCGACCTGTCAGCATCTTGTGCGCGTACGCTTGGTGGCCGACGTCGAACAAGATACGGTCGCGCGGCGAGTTCAGCACATAGTGAAGCGCCACGATGATCTCCACGGCCCCGAGGCTCGACGCGAGGTGCCCTCCGCCGAGCGAACACACCCGGATGATCTCGTCGCGAAGCTCGCGCGACACGTTCGGAAGGTCCTCCTTGCGAAGCTTCTTGAGGTCCTCCGGCGAAAGAATGGCGTCCAGCAGCACTTCCTACCTCCTTCGAGCCGCGTCAGCGACTCGAGTAATTGCGCCCGACTTGCAGCAAGCTTTCGGGCGTGCGCACTTCACCGATGTACGGCGCGAACCACAACTCTGACGACGCCGGAAAGAGGTTGCCCGCTCCCGTCTCGACGATCTGACGGTTCACGACCCACACGTCTCGCCGCTCTCCGCTCGGCAGCGTGACCGTGCGTTGTTCTAGCACCGTGAAGCGGTATTCGGCTTTGCTTTCGTGTTGCACCTTGCCGTCTTGCAAGACGCGAACGGTCATGTCGCCGCTCCACACCAGTCCCGCGCGCCACTCGCTCGGCGCGGGGTACTCGCGCATTGGAGGCGTCAGCGTCACGAGCAGGCCCGGAAGCGAGAAGCCCAGCAGGAATTGGCCTTGGCCGTTGACTTGTCGGTACAGCGAGCGGTCCACGCCGCGCCCGAAGAAGCGGTACCCCGTGGCGGCGTCGTTGCCGAGCAGCGTCGGACCCGTCACCGACAGGACGTAGCGTTCGCGAGTCAAAGCTTCGCCTTCGGGCAGATACGACCAAGACAAGCCCGTCTCCAGCGGGTAGAACGAAGCGGTCGAAGGCGTCGTGGACGCCGTGGCGGTCGGCGGCGTCTCCGCCTGCCGAGGCACACACGCACCCAACGCGAGGAGCAACGTAGGCGCCAAGGCCAAACGGCGCAACGAGGACGGACGGGGAAGCACGAAGTTCAGCATAGGAAGCCCTGCAAAGCGCGACTGTTAAGTTTAAGAGGATTGCGCGCTCCGCCGAAGGGCAGGATAGCCCAACCCCATGAGGACGCGTATCCCCACGCGGTCGTAGCACTCGTCGTAAATCCTTGAAAGCGGGCTCTTTGTCCGCTTTCAAGGTCTTCGAGCGATCACAGCTTGATTTCGTCCTTGTCGTAGAGGCGCAAGTCGGCCGTCGCTTCTCGTAGCGTCTCGCCGCGCGCGCGGTCCAGGTATTTTTGCGCGGAATCGACTTGCGTCGAGAGGACGTCGACGGTCTTTTGCATGTTGCTCAGCGCCTGGCTCTTGTAGTCGCTGATGGTGTCGAGCGCCGCGTACACGTTGTCGAACGCCGCTTTGAGCTTGTCGAGGCTCACGGTCGCGCTCGCCGCGCCCTCGTGAATCGCTTGGGATTGCTGGCGCAGCATCACGGACGTGCTCTCGATGAGGTTACCGGTGGTCGTGTTGAGGGCCGTGATCTGGTCGAGGACGAGCTTCTGGTTGGCGAGCGCCTGCGACACGAGAACCGCCGTGCGAAGCGCGGACATCGTCGTGGTCGTCGCGCGGTCGACGCCTTTGATGAGCTCCAAGTTGTTTTTGCGCACGAGGTCGAGCGCGAGGTAGCCCTGCACGCACACGGCGAGTTGCGTGAGGAGGTCCGTGACCTTTTGACGCGTGTAGAACAGCATCTCCTCCTTGACGATGCGGGCCTTTTCGGGATCGCGCTGCTCCAACTCGTACACCTTCTCGGCGAGGGCCTCGTCGAGGCGGCGCCCCACGTAGACGTATTGGCGCAACTTCTGCATCGTTTCCCAGAGGTTGACCTTCTCCTGCTCGATGGAGGCGTTGTCTTTGCGAAGCTCGTCTTGCGACTTCATCAAGGTGGTCAAGATGGCGTTGAGGTGTCCTTGCGCCGATTGATACTTCAAGAAGTAGTCGTGGACCTTGGCGGGCATGGGAAGCAAGCCGAAGAGGCGGCGACCGCCGAACATGTCGCCTTGCCGTGAGGGATCGAGGCCTTCGACCGTCTTGCGAAGCTCCAGCAGGCCCTTGGCGATGCCCGACTTGTCGTCGTACAAGCCGTTCTTCGTCGCCGTCATCGGCTTTTCCAGCAGTCGGTTGGAGACGCCCGCTGCCGCTCGCATCTCGGCGTTACCGAGGTTGTGGATGGAATCGATCTTGCTCTTGAATCCTTCGCTTTGCACGTCGAGGGTCAGCACGGCGTCGATGAACTGACGAGCTTGCTGATCGAGCTTCGACGCTTGATCCGGCGTGATCTTGACCATCTCACCGCTTTGTTGCGGCGTCACCGCGGGCGTCGGCGTGGGCGGCGTCAACGTCTCGGGCGGCGTGAGTTCGGGCAGGCCGTCGTTTCGGTTCGGATCGCTCATACCCTAGAGTACGCGCGCGTGCGGGGGAAGGTTGCGTCGCCCAAAAGGCTGAGTTGGAGGCGACACACCCTAATATTCCTTGACAAGAATATTCCTGTTGAGTTATAATCGATCCACGAAGAGAGGAAGGAGGTGATGGCACACGAACGCCGCGACCTTGAGCGCCTTGGCCGAACCCAGTCGCTTCCACATCGTCGAACTGCTGATCGAGCGACCCTTGACGGTCGGCGAAATCGCGACACGGCTGCACATTCGTCAACCTCAAGCGTCCAAGCACCTTCGCGTCCTGAGCGACGCGGGCATCATCGAAATCGAAGCGGTGGCCAATCGGCGCATCTGTAAGCTGCGCGCCGAGCCTTTCCAAGAGCTCGACGACTGGCTTCGGCCGTACCGACGACTGTGGGAGGAAAGCTTCGATCGTCTCGACGAATACTTGCAGCAACTGCAGCAGTCCGAATCCACCCCCGAACACGAGGAATGACGGCTGCGAGCCACAGGAGGTTTCTTATGACCAGCACCACGCCCTTCCCGATGACGTCACGCGTCGAAGCAGGCCGAGAACTGATTTTGGAGCGGATCTTCAAAGCGCCCCGCCACCTGGTCTTCGACGCCTTCTCGCAAGCCGAACACCTCAAGAAGTGGTGGGGGCCGCGCGGCTGGGACTTGTCCTTCTGCGCCGTCGACTTTCGCCCCGGCGGCACGTGGCACTACTGCATGAAGTGCGTCGACGAAGCCCAAGGCGCGTTCTACGGCATGGAATCCTGGGGCCTGGGCATCTACGAGGACATCGAGACGCCGAGACGTATCGTCTACACCGACCACTTCTCGGACGCCGACGCGCGAATCAACGACACTATGCCGTCGACGCTCGTGACGCTGACGTTCGAAGAAGTCGACGGTGGAACAAAAATCGTCAACCGTGCCGTCTACGCTTCCGAGGAAGGCTTGAAGACCGTTTTGGACATGGGCATGCTGCAAGGCGTGACCGAGACGTGGAACCGCCTCGCCGAACACCTGGACGCCGAACAAAGCTGACGTTCGCCCCCTGCTCGTAGAACGTTGGAAGGCCCGCTCGTTCGAGCGGGCCTTCCAACGACAAGCCGGGGGCGCCGCGCGAACGTCAGCTTTGCTGACCGCCCGAGCTCGATCCGCCCATGCCGAGCTGGGACTTGAGCTTCTCGAGTTCGTCGTCGATGGCCTTGTCGCGTCCGATGTTCTTGAGTTGCGCGTCGAGGTCGTTCTCTTCGCGCAACGAGCGCATGGCGCCCGCGCGGTCTTCTTGCTGGGCCACGCGGCGCTCCATCTCCTCGAA
The DNA here is from genome assembly GCF_003217515.1 of Deinococcus yavapaiensis KR-236. Taxonomy (NCBI): domain Bacteria; kingdom Thermotogati; phylum Deinococcota; class Deinococci; order Deinococcales; family Deinococcaceae; genus Deinococcus; species Deinococcus yavapaiensis. The sequence continues at coordinate 238,648 of NZ_QJSX01000002.1, forward strand.
GGCGTCCATGGCGCTGCCCGACTTGTCGAAGCCGCTCATGCGCTCCAACGTCTGGCTGGCCTTTGCGGTTTGCGCGCGGGCTTGCAGAAGTTCCTTCTTGGATTGGAACTCGTCGATCTTGCCTTCGAGGGCGCGCAGTTGCGTCTTGAGTTCCTCGACGGTCGCGCTTTGCGTCGCGACTTGCTGGGAGAAGCCCGCGGCGATGTCCTCGTAGTTCTTCTTGCGGCGCAGCGCTTCACGCGCGAGTTCCTCGCTCCCCGCCTTCAGGGCTTCGGCGGCTTTCTCGCCGTACTCCTGCGCGAGCCGGGTGTTGGTGTTTTGCTCGCGTTCGAGCTTGCTCAACTGCGCCATCGAATCGGCGACTTCGCTGCGCGCCTGCGCATACGCGTCGCGCATGTCGAGCAAAGCCTGCTCGATGATCTTGGTGGGGTCCTCGGCACGCGAGATCAAATCGTTGACGTTCGCGCGAAGCAGACGGCTGAGTCGGTCCAGGATGCTCATTCGTTCCTCCTGTACCACACTACGAGGCGAACGAGGCCACGGTTGCAGCCCGACCTCAATTCGTCCTTCATCTCCCTTCACGCTCTTCCTCGAAACGCGTCAGACGGCGGTCAGGCAAAGCGCGCGAAACGCCGCGTACACTGCGGTCATGCTCAAGCCGATCTTTTCGACGCCCCTCGCGCGGGCGTTGTCCTTGGCGGTTCTCGGCACGGCACTGCTCGGCGGGTGCGTGCCGCGCGTGCCCGTCGTGCAAGTCCCGACCTTCGAGGTGCAAGAAATACGTCTCACGAGCGTGGGCTTCACGGGGCTGATTCCGTCGAGCGCCACCTTGTCGTTGAAGCTGCGCGTGCAGAACCCCAACCCCTTCGGCATTCGAGTGGCCCGTGCGGGCGGATCGCTGTTCCTCGACGGGCAGAACGCGGGCTCGATCGAACTCCCGAACGTCGCCCTCTCGGCGAACGGCGAGGCGACTCAAAGCGCGGACGTGACCTTGCCGCTCAATCTTTCCAACGCCGCGACGTTCCTGCGCGCGGCGCGAGGCGAGGCGGTGAGCTACCGAGTGGACGGGACCTTCTCGGTGGACGCGGGCCTCTTGGGACGACCGACGTTCGGACCGTTCACGTTGGCGCAAGGCGTGCTGCGCCAGCCGCGCATCCTGCCGTGAGCCACGAAGTGAATGCGGCCGGCGATCTCGGCATCTGGGCGTACCGTCCCGACGTACCGCTGCGTGGTGCCCCTGACGGCCAACTCGCGGACTTGACGTTCAGCGCGAAGGACTTGTTCGGCGTGGCGGGATGGCCGCTCACGGGAAGTACGAGAGCGTCGCTGCCCTTCGTCGAGGAGAGCCCGGTCGTGCGCACCTTGATCGATGCGGGCGCGACGCTCGTCGGCAAGACGCACTTGCACGAAGTGGCGCTCGGCGTGCTCGGCACGAACGCGTTCGGCGGAACGCGCAATCCGCTGGACGCCGAGCGAGTGGCAGGCGGATCGAGCGGCGGCGCGGCGGCGTCCGTCGCGACCCGTGAGGTGAACTTCGCGCTCGGCACGGACACGGGCGGCTCGGTTCGCGTGCCCGCGGCGTTTTGCGGCGTCGTGGGCTTCAAACCGACGTACGGCACCTACTCGGCGCGCGGGGTGCTGCCGCTCAGCTTGACGTGCGACCACGTCGGGACCCTCTCGAACAGCACGGAGGTCTTGGCACGCGTGCACGAGGTGCTGACGAGCGAGCAGGCGAGTCCTATGTCGTGGAGCGGCGTGAGGATCGGCGTGTGGAACGTCGAGAACTGGCTCACGCCCGACGCGGCAAACGCTCTCAGGGCGTTCGAGGCGCGCGTATTGGCGCTCGGCGCGACGTCGAAACCCTTCGACTTTCCGGACGTGATGGGAACGTACTCGCCGATCGTGCTGTCGGAAGCGGCGGAGGTGCACCGCGAGGCGCTCACGACCGAGTCGCCGGGGTTCTTGCCGTTCACGCTGGGCTTGTTGAGGGCGGGCCAAGCCTTGACGGCCCAAGAGGTCGAGGCTGCCCACGAGCGGCGTGACCGCCTCGGACGGCAATTGACCGACGTGTTCGGCGCGTTCGACGTGCTGCTCGCGCCCGCCGTGCCGAGCGTCGCGCCACGGGTCGGTGAGGAGGAATTGACGCTGTCCACAGAAACGCTGCCGTACCGCGCGGCTATCCTGCGTTTGACGGCGCCTTGGAGTCTGCTGGGCGTTCCGACGATCTCCTGGCCGCTTCCCGGTCCGAACGGGCTGTCCCTCGGCGTGCAGATCATCGCGCCTCGAAAAGCGGACGCACTCGTCTTGGGCCTCGCGCTGACACTCGAACGGCTCGACCTTGAGCGAGCCTTCCCCGAATCTCGAAGGTGAAAAGATGAAACGACTGCTGACAATCTCCGCTTTGCTCGCCGCCACCCCGTCCGCGTCCGCTGCCTTCGGGTGGGGAAGTGTGAACCTCACGACGAACGCGGCGACCGTGAACGCCGGGGTGGCGTTGCTGCCCGTGCCCTTCATCGGGACTTTGGGCGTCGAAGGCGGTTTCGAGCGGCCCACCGGCACGACCGCCAACGTCCTCACGGTCGGCGCCACCCTGCGCGATGTCGGCGTGCCCCTGACGGACACGGACTTGTTTCTCGGAGCGGGCATCGTGTTCTCCGCCACGCCCGAGCCTTATCTGCAAGGCGGCTTGCGCGCGAACCTCATTGGTCCGCTGGGCCTCACCGCCACCGTGCGCGCCTACCCGGCTTCACGAGGATTCCGCGCGGGACTCGGCGCCGAGATTCGCTTCTAATCCTTCTCTTTAGATGGCCTTCATGTTCGCACGGCAGACTCTGCCGACATGCGCCTGCTGATCCTCGAAGACGACCTCGACATCCGTGCCCCCCTCGCTCGCTTTCTTCGGGAGGCAGGCTTCGCCGTCGACGAGGCGAGCCGCGCCGACGAAGCGCTGAGCTTGTGTGAAGCCTACCCCCATAGCGCCGTCATCGCCGACATTCGCTTGCCGTGCGGTGACGACGCGGGCTTCACCTTCGTTCGGGCGCTTCGCTCCAAGAACATTCCTGTGCCCGTCTTGATGCTGAGCGCGCGCGACGGCCTCGACGATCGACTCGAAGGCTTGGAACGCGCGGGAGCCGACGACTACCTCACCAAGCCCTTCCACGTGCGTGAAGTTCTCGCCCGCGTTCGTGCGCTGCTGCGGCGCGGCGAAGGCGGCGTTCGCCTGGAGGTGCTGTGGCAAGACGTCGAGATGAACTGGACTTTGAAACGCATCACGAAGGCCGGGCAGGCGGTGCACCTCACTGCCAAGGAACTGAGCGTGCTCGAACTTCTGAGTACGCACCCCGGGCGCCTCTTTTCGCGTGAAGACATCATCGACCGTGTTTGGGAGGAGTCCTACGGCGTCAACGAGAACATCATCGACGTGTATGTCCGTAACATCCGCCGTAAGCTCGGACAGGACATCCTGGAGACCTTGCGTGGAGGCGGGTACCGCTTTCCGGCGAGCCGCGCGGCATGAAACGCCTGCCCACGGCACACCTTCGAACGCTGCGTGTCCGCATGTCGTTCGCGGTCTTCGTGCTGCTCGCCTTGGCGCTCGGCGCGCTCGTCGTCTTGTCGAGCGTTCAATTGCGCCGCACGAGTCTCGAAAGCCTCGATGCCCTGCTCGCCGAGAAGGCGCGCCAAGTGCATCATCACATGCTCGATTCGTCCGCCTCGCCCGAGGCATTGCGTGACGTGCTGAGCGACGGGGTGATGCTGGTGGACGCCCGAGTCTCGCTCGGTGCACGTCGCTGGTGGGAAAGCGACGTGCGCGACATGCCCCACGCTTCGAGCCTCGGCTTCTCCGACGTCGACGGCTGGCGCATGCTGCGCGTCGAAGCCAACGGGGCCGCCATCGAGGTAGGACGGCCGCTCGCCGTCGTGTGGGCGACGCAGCGAGACTACTTGCGGGCGGCCCTGCCCGTCGCGCTTTTCATCACCGTGATCGGCTGGGCGCTCGCGTGGATGGTGGTCCGCTTCAAACTGCGGCCTCTGCGTGACATCGCCGAGTGGGCGGCGCGCCTCGACACGCGCACGGACGACCTCACCCCGCCCGCCTTGAAATACCCGGACGAGATCGCCACGGTCGCTCGCGCCTTGTGGTCGGGCGTGATGCGCCTCAGGAAGGTTCGCGAGCGTGAGCGAACCTTCCTGGCAAACGCCAGCCATGATTTGCGCACGCCGATCGCCGCCCTGCAAGCCGAAGTCGAAGTGGCCCTCAGCCGTCGGCGCACCGCCGACGAGTACCGCGAGGTGCTGGAGCGCGTTTGGACGAAAACGCAGCATTTCGAGCGCCTCAGTGTGAACCTGCTGACGCTCAACCGCGTCGAGACCGCCCTGCCCGACTTACGTCCACTCGATCTGTGGAGCGTGGCGGCAGAAGCCGTGGACCGCTTCATGCCGCTCGCGCTTTGCCTTAACATCGACTTGGACGTGGAGGGCGAGCCGAGCGACATCGAAGGCGATGAAGTGCTGCTCGCGCGCCTGCTCGACAATTTGTTGCAAAACGCCTTTCGAGCCACCTCTCCGGGAAAAGTCCTCGTCGCGGTGCGCGGCACGACGCTCGTCGTGGAAGACAATGGCGTCGGCTTCCCGGACGAGGTCCTGCGCCGCGTCGACGCCGCTGGATCCAGGCGAACGCAAGGCTTCGGGGTCGGGTTGAACGTCGTGTTCAGCATCGCCGAACTGCACGGTGGAAAAGTCACGCTGGAGCGCATGGAGGAAGGCGGGAGCCGCGTGACCGTGACCCTGAGAGCCGCTCACGATGCCCGAGAGCGCGCCGCCTAGACTGAAGGCCTCATGCCACCGCGCCTCCTCGCGTCACTCGCTGCCTGGTCGTTCGCGCTGTACTCGTCGTCGCTCGCAGCGCCCGACGTGTTCGTCGCCTATCCACCGAACGCGTCGAGCGTCGCCTTCGATCACGTTCTCTTCGAAGGCTCCGTGACGCCCGGCGCGACCCTCTCCGTCGACGGACAACTCCTGCCGGTGGATCCCGACGGCTTGTTCATCGCGTGGTTGCCGCTGCGTCCGGGCCTCAACGTCTTGAAGCTGCAAAGCGAACTCGGCGGCGAGCGCAGCGACGTGGAGTGGTGGGTCACGTCGAAGCCCGACGTCGCCCTGCCAGCCGTTTCGACGGCGCTGCGCCTCGAATCGATCGAGCCGCGAGCGAGCGTGGAAGTTTTCGACCTCTCGGGAAGCTTGGCGGCGCGAACGATCACGATTCGCTTTCACGGGGCGCCGGGCGGAACGGCGACGTACCGAGCGGGGTCGAACGCGGAGCGGCCCATGACGGAACGCCTCGACGTACCGGGCCTCTACGAGGCAAAGCTGATCTTGGGAACGTCCGACCGCTTCGTGAACCTACCCGTGACCTTGGCGCTCGTGGGACGAGACGGGCAACGCGTCACGGCCACGGCGCCCGGAACGTTGAGCGCTCGACCGGGCGGGCCCAGGAACGCGCTCGTCGTCGCGCCCGACGTCGGCATGGGAGTGAACTCGTATCTCACCGCGATCACCGACGAGGACGGCTGGCCCATCGTCTTCTCGAAGGCTGGGCAAAGCTTTCCGGTCGTCGCTCGCGTCGGCGATCGACTGCACGTCGCCCTCGAAGCGGGCCGCTTGGGATGGCTGCCGTCGAGCGCCGCCTCGTTGTCGTCAGCGCCCGCCGCGCCGTTGACGGCTCACTTGAGTTCGCCGAGCGTTCGTGCCCTACCGGGGGGCAGTCCGAGCGACGCTTCGTTCGAGGAAGTGCGCCTGCCCCTCACGGGGCGGGCTGCCTTCGAGGTGGTGCAGCCTGACGAGGGTAACTTCGCGCCGCTCAGGCTTCGCTTATTCGGAACGTCGAGCGAGGCTGACACGATAGAGGGAGCGGGCTTCGTGCGGACGGTCGACGTGACTCGGGACGCGGACACGACGAACGTGACGCTGCACTTCGCCGGGTCGGGCGCGTGGGGCTACACGACGACCTTCGACGGCAATGACCTCGTGGTCCGCGTGCGCGTTCCGCCGATCTTGGACGACGCTCGTCCGCTTTCCGGACGGCGCGTCGTACTCGATGCGGGTCACGGCGGCCGTGAGCTCGGGGGCGCGGGCAGTTTGCGGGTCCCGGAAAAAGACCTCGTCTTGCCGGTTACCCTGCGGCTCGCGCAACTTCTGCGCGAGCGTGGCGCGACCGTCTTCCTGACGCGCCAAACGGACGTCACGGTGCCGTTGTACGATCGGGCGCTCTTCGCCGAAGCGCAGAACGCGGACGTGCTCCTCAGCATCCACGCCAACGCGTTGCCGGACGGACAGCCTCCGGCCTGCTGCCGAGGAGCGGGCGCGTACTACTTTCAACCGGGGGCGAGGCGCCTCGCCCGCACCCTCGTTGACGCCGTCGTGGCGGGCGTGCCCGGCAGCGTGCGCGACACCCAAGAGGACGGCAGCGGGGTTTTCCGCCGCAACTTCGCGCTCGCCCGCCCGAGCACGCAGCTCAGCGTCCTGATGGAACTCGCTTACCTCACCGACCGGGACGACTTGCGTTTGCTGATGAGCGGCGCGGGAAGGGAAGCGTACGCACGCAGCCTCGCCGACGGCCTCGAAGCGTACTTTCGCGCGTCAGCGCAAACGCCCTAGCCCCTTGCGAATGAGCTGATCGGCGCTGAGCGAGGGATCTTCGGACAGCAACTCGGAAACGACGGCGCGCACGCCGAGTTCACGGAAGCCGAGGGCAAGCAAGGCGTCCACCGCGTCGCGCTCCGCGCTGGAGTTGAGGCCCATGGGCCGCTTCGACGCCGAGACCTCGTTGGCGAGCCGAGGCGGCAACTTGCTGCGAAGCTCCAGCGTGAGACGCTCGGCGGTCTTTTTGCCGACCCCCGAGACGCTGCTCAACAAGCCGATGTCACCGTTCAAGATGGCGTGGGCCAGCACGGCCGATGGCATGGCGCTCAGCAAGGCGAGGGCGAGCTTGCCGCCGACGCCCGACACGGACACGAGGTAATCGAACAACGTCCCGAGGTCGGCTTGATGAAAGCCGAAGAGCGTCCAAGCGTCCTCGCGAACTTGCAGGCGGGTGTGCAGCGTGGCGACTTCGCCGATGGTCAGCGTTTCGAGCGTCGTCTTCGGGCACAACGCCTCGTAGCCGACGCCACCGGCCATGATCACGGCGCTGCTTTCGCGCAACTCGCGCACGGGCCCTTCGAGAAAAGCGATCACGATTCATCTTACCAGCCGCCTGCCACTCTGTTCGTAACAGAACGCCGCTCGTCGCTCGCGCTTCACCTTCGTGCGCTAAGCTCCGTGGGTGCGCCGTAGAACTTGGCAACTCGTCAAAGACTGGGTGCTCGGCGCCATCGTGCCCGTGTGGATCGTCGCGACCTTTTTGTGCATGCTCGCCCGCGTGGACGGCAACTCCATGAATCCCACCTTGCACGACGGCGATCTGCTGCTGCTCTACAAGTTGCCGCGCTGGTTGCACGTCTGGAGCGGCAACCACGACGACTGGCCACGCCGAGGCGACATCATCGTCTTCAAAGGCCCGGCGAATCAACCTGAAAGCTACGAGACGACGATGTTCGGCTTGAAGCACCGCCCATACCTCATCAAGCGTGTCGTCGGGCTCGCCGGGGACACGATCGAGATTCGTGGTGGCTGGCTGTACCGTGACGGACGCCGCGTCGCCGAGAGCACCACGACCGGCGAGGCCGGACAGGACGAAGCCCAGGTCGTCGTTCCCGAAGGGCACGTGTACGTTCTCGGCGACAATCGACGGCTCGGAGAAAGCGTGGACTCGCGCTACTTCGGCTTCGTCGCGTATCGAGACGTCGCGGGCGTGATCGGGCCGAAGTTGTGGAGCGCGCCACCCTGAGTAAGATGACCGCATGACCTCGCAAAACCCGGCGTTCGAGCATATCGTGGTGGAGGTGCGGCCCGGTCACGTCGGCCTCGTTCGCCTCAACCGCCCCAAGGTGCTCAACGCCCTCAATGCTGCCACCCTCGCCGAGATCGTGACCGCCGTGCGCGCATTCGACGCCGACTCGAACGTGGGCGCCATCGTCATCACCGGGAGCGAACGGGCTTTCGCCGCCGGAGCGGACATCGCCGAGATGAGCGGCAAGAGCGCGGCGGACTTGCTCGCCGACGTGCGCCTCGCGCAGTGGGAAGCGCTGCGCAAGACTTCCAAGCCCTTGATCGCCGCTGTCGCCGGTTTCGCGCTCGGCGGAGGCCACGAACTCGTCATGGTGTGCGACATCGTCATCGCCGCCGAGAACGCGGTGTTCGGTCAGCCCGAAATCAACCTCGGGATCATTCCCGGTGCGGGCGGCACGCAGCGACTCGCTCGCGCGCTCGGCAAGAGCTTGGCGATGGAAATCGTGCTGAACGACCGCCGTCTCAGCGCCGACGAAGCTTTGCGGGCGGGGCTCGTGAGCCGCGTCGTGCCGACCGAGCGCGTCCTGGACGAAGCCTTGAGCGTCGCGCGCCAAATCGCCGCTCGGGCGCCCGTCGCCGTGCGCCTCGCGAAGCAAAGCGTCCTCAAAGCCTTCGACACGACCCTCGAAGTCGGCTTGGAGTTGGAACGGCACAACTTCTACCTCTTGTTCTCCACCGAAGACCAAAAGGAAGGCATGCGCGCCTTCCTGGAGAAACGCCCGCCGAATTGGAAGGGACGTTGAACGAGCGCCAAGGCATTCGGCCTTGGCGCTCGTTCGACACACCCGTGGGCGCCGTGTTCATTTTCTCCGAATCCAGCCTCGGCGTCACACTTCCTGCGGCAGCATGACGGGCTTGATCGCGTTGCCCGCGCGAACCGCCTCGAAGACCGCCTCGAAGTGGGTCATCGGTACGTGGTGGCTGATGACGGCCCGAAGGTCGACTTTGCCGCGCGTCACGAGTTCGCGCACTTGATACCAAGTCTCGAACATCTTGCGGCCCGAGATGCCCGTGACGGTCGCCGCCTTGAAGACGATGTCGTTGGCGAGATCGAACTCGATGGCGCCCGCCGGAATGCCGAGCAAGCTCGCGTGCCCGCCGTACGTCAGCGATTGGAAGCCTTGGCGAATCGCCGCCTGATTGCCGCTGAACTCCAGCAAGGTGTCCACGCCGTCTCCACGGGTCGCGTCGTACACGGCCTTCACGACGTCCGTGCTTCTCGGGTCGAGCGTGAGATCTGCGCCGAGTTCGCGCGCCTTGTGAAGCCGCGTCTCGTTCGGGTCGGTCGCGATGATGAGCGACGCTCCGCTCGCCCGCGCCACTTGAATCGCCATGAGGCCAATAGGGCCACAGCCCGTCACGAGCACCGTCCGGCTCGACACGCCAGGTCCTGCCAACGTCGTTTGAACGGCGTTTCCGAAGGGCTCTTGCAGCGACGCCACTTCCCACGGCATGTCCGGATCGTTCACCCAGGCGTTTTCGGCGGGAATCACCGCGTACTGCGCGAAGATGCCCGGCATGTCCACGCCGAGGATGCGCAAGTTCTTACAGATGTGCTTGCGGCCCGTGCGGCACTGAAGGCAGTGACCGCACGCCACGTGCGTCTCTGCGCTGACGTGATCGCCGACCTTCACCATGTCGGGATTGACGCCCGGCCCGACTTGCACGACCTTGCCGGTCATTTCGTGGCCGAAGACCATCGGCGCGGGAAAGCGCGAGCGTGCCCACGCGTCCCAGTTGTAAATGTGCATGTCGGTGCCGCAAATGCTCGTCGCCATCACCTCGACGAGAATCTCGCCGTGACTTGGCGTCGGCTCTGGAACTTCGATAAGTTGGGCGCCCGGTCGGGCTTCTTTGAAAAGGGCTCGCATAAAGCGATTCACTGTAACGCAAACGAGCGTTAGGGAGGTGATCTTGCCGTGATGCTAAGAAATCAATTCGCCGCCCGGAAATACTTCAGAAAATCGTATCCGAGTGCCCACTTTCTTCGCTTACGCTCGACGCATGAATATCACGATTCTGTGCGATACGAACGATCTCTCCGGAGGCGCTTCCGGACGCGTCGTGGAAACGCAACTCGGCTGGCTCAAGCTCGGAGACCGTGTCTTGCTGCATTTGCACGGCGCGGAAGGCGGTCGGAGCTCGCTGCAGTTTCGAGGTCGCGAGTACGACGTCGTCGTCCACGCCTTCTCCAGCTATCCCAGCGGTCGGGCGCGCGTGTTCGCTCGAATGCTCGCCTGACGTCAAGCGCTCGGCGGCGGCTCGATTCCCGTCGCGAACAACTCGTCGCCACGCGCTTCGAGCCGTACCCTCGGTAAAGGGTACAGCGCCCGCCCGATGACGCTTCGTCCCTCGCGCGCCGGATCGAACACCGAGAAATGGCACGGGCAACCCAAGACGGGGTGATCCGGGCGGTAGTTGTACGTCAACGCGACCGCGTCGGGATTCGGCAAGTGGTTCACCAGACACCCGAGGTGTGTGCACACGCGGGAAAACGCGACGAAGTGCGCGCCGGACGATGTCAGGCTGTACGCGGTGGGGCGCTCCAACCGCACGAGGACGCACGACGTGCCCGCGAACGAGAAGTCGCGCATAGAGAAGGGCTCCGGGAAGTCAGCGATGGCGGCGACGCGCCGAGGAGGCTTCGAAACGTACTTCGGCGCCCCCGCCTCGCGCTTGTCGAGCGTGACGTGCTTGGCGTAGTCGATCATGTACCCGAAAGCTCCGAGCGTCGCGCCGACTGGCAGCACCCACCAGTACTCCAACAGCTTGCGGCGCTCGATCTTACGTACCGTGCGCTTCGGAAAAGACGGCTTGGGCGTGGGCGCGTCGCTCACGTCAAGAGCCTCCCTGCCAGCTCCTCAGCAACTTCACGAGGGCGTCGAGCCGCTCGTTGGACAGCTCGGTCGCGTCGTAGGCGGGCATTCCGGCGGCGCCGCCTCGCACGACCGCCTTGATGGCATCCTCGCTCAAACGCGACTCTTCGAGGCTCGGTCCGACGCCTCCTTGCCCTTCGGTGCCATGACACGAGGCGCAACTCGCCGCGTACGTCGCGCGCCCGAGGTCCGCCGCGCTGTCCGCGCCGCGCAACGTCGCGATGAGTTCGTCGGCGTCCCGTCCTTGCGGGTTGAGGGTCCGGTAGCGCTCCAACGCCTTCAACGCGCCTGGCACGTCTCCGCCGCGGGCGAGGGCGAAGCCGAGAAAGAGCTGCCCTTCGTCGCTGTTCGGCTCGAGCCGCGCGGCCAAATCGATGAATTGGTACGCTTCTCGCAGCTTGTCCGGATCTTGCAGCAGCACTCCGCCAACGCGGCGCAGCGCTTCCGCCTGCCGTGGATCGACGCGCAGCGCGTCGGCGTAAGCGCGGGCGGCATCCTCGAAGCGGCCCGCCTGGAAGTTGGCGCGGCCGAGCGTCATGTACGCTTGGAGGGTCTTCGACGACCTCGCCGCGCGCTCGAGCCGGGGAATGTCGAGCGCGCTTCTCAAGGCGTCCTGCTCGCCCGCCCCGAGACCCGCGAGTTGCCAGCGCGGCAGGAACGTGAAGGCGCCAATCGCCACGAGCGCCATCGCGCCGACGAGAGCGACCATGCCGGGCCGAACGGGGGAGACGCCGGGACGCTTCGGCGTGACGGGCAGTGCTTCGAGGGCGCTCAGCGCGCGGCCCGCGCGGCCCTGCAAGCGAAGCCGCTCCTTGCGCGCGGCTTCCTCGTCCGCTTCGCCACGCTCCACCGCATCGTCGAGTTCGCGAATGGCGGCGAGGACGACGCCGTACTCCTCTTCGAGGTCCGCGCGCACCTCGTCGGTCGCCGACGTTTCAGGAGCCGCCTTGCCCAGGGGACCGGTGACGACGATCAGGGCGGCGACGATCGAGACGACGAGGGCGACGACGAGGAGAATCAAGGCGTGTCCTTTCGAAGATCACGCTCGACGCGGGCGACCAACGCCTCGTCGACGCCTTCGCCGCGTGGCGCGCTACTCGCGCCGCGCAAGTAGCGCGCCAGCAGAAACGACCCGCCGAGCAGCGCGACGCCCGGAATCGCCCACAGCGCCAAGTTCACGCCTCGCATCGGCGGGTCGAGCAACACCGTTTCGCCAAAGCGCGACGAGAAGTAAGCGTAGATGTCCGTGTCGGAGCGCCCCGCCGCGATTTGCGCGCGCACTTCGCGCATCATGTTCTGCGACAACTCCGACGGAGAGTGCGTGATCGGCACGGCGCTGCACACCGGGCAGCGCAAGTTGTCCCCGATGCGTTGCGCTCGCCTTTCTTGCGTCGGCGTGAGGTTCTGCGCGGCGGCGATCGTCAAGGCGAACACGACGAGCAAGGTCAGGAGGCGGCGCACGCTCACAACTCCACCCCGAGCTTCGCGAGCTCTTGCGTGAACTGATCGCGCACTTGCGTGAGGTCGATGCGGAAGTGCCGGACGATCTTGCCGCTCGGATCGATGACGAACGTTTCGGGCACGGCGCCGACACCGTACTCAATGGCCGTCTCGGAGTTAGGATCGAGCGCGGTGGGAAAGGCGAGTCCGTACTCCTGCTTGAAGGCCTGGGCGTCCTTCTCGCGGTCTTGGAAGGCGATGCCGACGACGGCGAGGCCGCTCGCCGACTGCTTCTCGGCGAGTTGGCGCAGCAGCGGCGCTTCCTCTCGGCACGGCACGCACCACGACGCCCAGAAGTTCACGACGACGGGCCGTCCCTTGAGCGACGCGAGGCTGACCGTGCCTCCGTCGAGGGTGGTGAGGGTGAAGTTCGGAGCTTGCTTGCCGACGAGCGGCCCGCCCGCGTCTTGCGGATTGCCGCGCAGCAGCGCGAGGGCGAGGATGGCGACGAGCGCGGCGGCGAGGATAGGGGGGATCCAGCGTTTCAAAGTCTCACTCCAGATGCTCAGTCGGTGGCAGGGGCGACGCGTGTGGAGCGGCTCGGAACCCGCGCCGGGGCGGGCGCGGCGAGCGTGAGGCCCGCGCCGAGCACGACGACGAGCGTGCCCCACCAAATCCACGAGACGAGCGGCGACTCGATAAGACGAATGTTGACCCACGCGCCTTTCGCGTCGTACGCGGTCACCACGAGGTACGTGTCGCCGAGCAAGGCGTAGCGTACGGCGGGCGTCGCCACGGGATCGCGTGAGGTGACGTAGGCGTTGTTGCGCGGTCGGTACTCCACGCCGTCCACCAAGACACGGGCGTACACGGACTGACGGTCGGGCAGCCGCTCGGTGCCCAGCCCGAGGAAGGTCAGGCGCTCGTGCAAGGCTTTGTGCGCCTTGTTCTGCTCCAGCGTCACGATCGTCTCGGCGCGGTACGTGCCGCTGAAGGCGAAGCCGAGCGCGACGATCGCAATGCCGAGGTGCGCGAGGTACGCGCCGTAACGACGAGGCTGCTCGCGCACGAGCGTCACGAGGCCCGCGCGCCGCTGACGAGCGGCCCGCACGGTGAGTTGCGCGAGCCCCGCGATGTTGTACGCGACGAGCCCGCAGGTGAGCAGCACCCCGATTTCGTGCGCGCCGACCGCCAGTCCGGTCAGCACGGCGAGCACGAACATGAGGGCGGGAAACCGCAAAGCGTTCAGCAACTTCTCGCCCGGCGCGCGCCGCCACGGCAGCAGGGGGCCGACGCCCATCAAGAACAGGATGAGGAGCCCGAGCGGAATGGCGAAGACGTTGAAGAAGGGTGGTCCGACGCTGATGCGCGTTCCTTGAATGGCCTCCACGAAGGCCGGGAAGAGCGTTCCGACGACGACCATGATCGCGAACACGAGGAAGACGACGTTTCCGGCGAGGTACGCGCCTTCGCGTGAAACGGGTTGGTCGACGCTGTGCTCGTCGCGCAAAAGCGGCGCGCGCCACGTCGCGAGGACGAGGCCCCCGAGGATCAGCACGCCGAAGAAGCCGAGGAACACCGGGCCCACCGGCCCGTTGCCGAAGGCGTGCACGCTTTGTACGACGCCCGAGCGGTTGAGGAACGTTCCGAGGATCGTCGCGGCGTACGCCGCGACGATCAGCCAAACGTTCCAGCGCACAAGGATACGGCGACGCTCTTGGACTTGCAGCGAGTGCAAAAAGGCCGTCGCGAGCAGCCAAGGCACGAACGACGCGTTCTCGACCGGGTCCCACGCCCAGTAGCCGCCCCAGCCCAACACCTCGTAACTCCACCAACCGCCCGCGACGATCGCGGCCGTCAGGAAGGCCCACGCCACCAACGTCCAACGGCGCGTCTGCACGAGCCACAGGTTGCCCGTGCGGCCTGTCAAAAGCGCGGCGACGCCGTACGCGAACGGCACGGCGAGTCCCACGAAGCCGATGTACATCAGCACGGGGTGTACCGCCATCATCCAGTGGTTTTGCAAGAGGGGATTGGGTCCCGCGCCTTGAGCGGGCGGATTGGCGACCGGGGTGAACGGACTGGCGACCGTGGCGTTCACGCCGACGAAGAACAGCAGGCTCACGAACATCGACGCGAGCACCCAGGGCTTCAGGGCGTCTTTTTTCGCGACGGTCGCGACGAGGAAGGTGAAGAGCGCGAGCAGCCACGCCCATAGCAGAATCGAGCCTTCCAGCGCGCCCCAAAGCGAGACGATCTTCACCCACAGCGGCGAAACCGTCATCGAGTGATCGGCGACGAACCTCACGCTGAAGTCGTCGCGCAAAAGCGCCGACCAGAGAGCGATCAAGGCGAGGGTGGCGAAGCCGAACACGGCCCACGTGACGCGCGACGCGCTCTCCGTGAGGCGGTCGTCGCGGCGTACGCCGCCGAGCACGGCGAGCGAGAAGCCGCTCAGCGTGAAGGCGAGCGCGGCGAGCAGCGCGACTTGACCGAACGCCCCGAGCGGCGACAGGTCGAACGAGATGAGGTTCAGCACAAGAAACGCCTCCGAGGCGAGAAGTTCGACGACGTGAAAGCAAGAAGCCCGATCAGTCTACGAAGAGGCGGGCGGTCAGGTGTCCCTTCGCGCTTACTTCGTGTCTTCGAGCTTGGTGTTCTGCAGCAGGCGCTTGATGTCCGCTTGGGACTTTGGCGCGGCGTACTCCTCGGAGTGCTTCACGAGAAGATTGCTCGCTTGGAAGGTGCCGTTTTCCATCTTGCCTTCCACGACGACGCCGTTGTTGTTCTTGAACAGGGCCGTCACGGCGCCTTGGTACTTCACGGGGTACGACGCCGTTCCGTCGGTGATCGTGAAGTGCAACGCCTGCGACTTCGCGTCGTACTCGGCGTTTTGCACGAGGCCGCCGAGGCGCAAGGTGCGGTTTTGGAACTGCGCTGCCTTCTCCTGGTACTCCAGGGGCGTCAGGAAGTACACGAGGTTGTTGCCGAGGCTGGAAAACAGCATGTACCCGCCGCCCGCGACGAGAAGGGCGAGGGCGAGGGCGTACGGCAGCGGATTGCGCCTGCGCCGCCGAGGCGGCGCGAGGGGAGCGCCTTGCGTGGTCACTCGTCACGCTCCCGCCGCAAGCGGTAGAAGAGCAGGCCGACATAGCCGATCAGCGCGGCGAGGGTCACGCTGTACATCCACCAGACGAACGGAGCGAATTGATCCATCTCAGACCTCCTTGAGAGTCGGCGCGCCCGCGCGAACGTCGAACTCGCGTTCCTCGCGAGCTTCGACTCGCGCGGCCAACTTGGCGCGCAGACGCAGGAAGAAGAAGTACATGATGCTGAAGGCGAGCAAATTGAACAGCAGAGCTTGCACCATGCGCGGGTCCGCGCTGATGTTCGTCTTGCCGAGCAACTGGAACGTCGGGGTTTGATGAATGGAGCGCCACCAGTACACGCTCATGTAATTGACGGGAATGTACAGTGTGCCCGCGATGCCGATGACGGACGCGACGCGAGCGCGCCGGTCCGGATCTTCGATGAGGCCGCGCACGAGAAAGTAGCCGCCGTAGATGACGAGCGCGAGCGCCGTCGTGACGAGGCGCGGATCCCACGTCCAATACGTTCCCCAAGTGGGACGCGCCCACAAGCTGCCGCCGAGCAAGGTCAGCGCGGTCAGCAAAAGGCCGATTTCCGCGCTTGACATGGCAAGTCGGTCGAAGCGGCGCTGGCGGGTGATCAGGTAGACGAGGCCGAACAAGAAGGTGCCCCCGTACGCGATGTACGACATCCACGCGCTCGGCACGTGAAGATACATGAGCCGCACGAGGTCGCCTTGATTGACGTCAGGCGGCGACACGAACGCGAAGTACAAGCCGACGGCGAAGGAAACGAAGGTTGCGACCCCGAGGACGGGGGTGATGCGGTCTTTCATGCGTGACTCTCCTGAGCGAGGACGGCGCAGTCGCCGACGTCCGCACGACGCGGAAAAAGACGACGGTAGCGACCTCAGAATGCCGTTCCGGGCGGCGGTTGCCAAGGGCGAATATCCCATTGTATACGCCCGGAATCGCGTTCGGACGGCGGCTTTCAACTCTCGATGGCGTACGGAAAGAGCAAGGTGGAGATGACAATCGCGGCGACGTCGTACAGCAGCAGCAGTTGAACGGCCGCCGAGGTCTCGGCGCTCAGCCCTCCCGCGAACAAGAGGCCCGTGGCGCGCACGCTGAACAGCACGACGGGCACCAACACCGGAAAGGCGAGCACGGGCAGCAGCGCTTCGCGCGCCCGGAGATTCACGGTGATCGCCGCGTAGAAGCAACTCGTCGCCGCGAAGCCCACGAGACCGAGCAGCACGACGAGCGCGAAGCCGAACCACGACGAGGCGGACACGCCCGCGTCCGGACCGAGGCCGTACACGAGCGCCGCGATCGGCACGACGAGCACGGCGAGCACGACCAGTTGCACCACCGTCGACAAGAGCTTGCCGAGGTACAGCGTCTCGTGGGGCACCGGGTAGAGGGTCAGCGCTTCGAGCGCGCCCGCTTCCTGCTCGGACGCGAACGCTCGCCCGGCGGCGATCGCGGCGGCGAGGGCGAGGGCGCTCCACAAGATGCCCGCCGCCGCGGTCCTGAGGCGGTTTTCGTCCGGCCCAAGCGCGAAGCCGAGAATCAGCATCAGCATGCCCGCGAAGAACACCGTGGACGTGAGGACGTCGCGCGTCCGTCCAGACAAGCGTCCGTCCTTCGCGGCGACGACGAACACCGCGCGCCAACCGACGCCGCTCCTCACGCGTCTCCCAGCTGCCCGCTTCGCATAAACAAGGTCCGGTCGGTGACGCGGGCGGCGAGATCGGGCTCGTGCGCGGCGAGGATGAGGCTGCTGCCCGCCTCGCGCGCTTCGCGCAGCAATTCCAGCGTGAGCTGCCGACCCGCCGCGTCGAGATTCGCGAACGGCTCGTCGACGAGCAGCAAAGGCGGGCGGAGAAGGGCCATGCGGGCGAGCGCGGCGCGCTTTCTCATGCCCGCGCTGAGAAAACGCGTGCGGCGATTGGCGGCGCGCGAAAGATCCACGCGCGCGAGCGCCGCCTCCACGTTGCCTTTCTTGCCGTGCATGTCGAGCGCGAAACGCAAGTTCTCGGCGGGCGTGAGGTCCGGGTAGAGGCCCATCTCGTGCGACAGCAGGTGTACGTGCTCGCGTACCGAGCGGCGGTCACGCACGTCGAATCCGAGAATGCGGCCCTCGCCACGCGTGGGTGAAATTGCCGAGGACAGCATTCTCAGCAGCGTCGTCTTGCCCGCTCCGTTCGCTCCGAGAATCGCCACGCCTTCCCCGATCCGCACGTCGAGGTCGAGGGAGCGCAGGACGAATTCGCGCTCCAAACGCACGAAGATGCCGCGCAGTTGCACGGCATGGTCGGGAAGGGAGGGAGCTGTCACAACTTCAGCCACTGAGGCATCACCGCGTAGAAGAAGCTGGCCAGGCGCGTGAAGTCGCCCGTGAAGATCATGATGCCGACGACGATCAGCACCACTCCGCCGATCTTCTCGAACAGCGGCGAGAGGCGAGTGATTTTGCGGACGTTGAGGCTGCGCCACAGCAACGCCGCGATGAAGAAGGGCACGGCCAACCCCAGCGTGTACAACGTCAGCAGCAACACGCCTTGCGGAAGGCTCGCGTTGGACGACGCCAGGATCAAGATGCTGCCCAGCGCGGGACCGAGGCACGGGCTCCACCCGAAGCCGAACGCCGCGCCGAGCGCGATCGCGCCGTATCCTTGCGCGGACTCCATGCGGCGCGTGTCGCGCATCAGGAGCGGCAAGCGAAGCACGCCGAGCATCATGAGGCCGAACAGCACGATGAGAACCGCACCGACGCGGCCCAGCACGATCTTGTTCGGAGCGAGGAGGGCGCCGAGGTAGCTCGCGGTCGCGCCGAGGGCGACGAACACCAGCGCGAATCCCGCGATGAACCCGAGGGCGCGCAGAATCGGAGACTTGCCGCCGCCGAGCACCCCGAGGTACGAGGGCACGAGAGGCAGCACGCAGGGCGACAAGAAGGACAACAGTCCTGCCGCGAACGCGAGGCCGAGGCCAGGAGGAGCTTCCACGAGGCTCATTCTACAAAAGCGCTTTCAAAGCGCCCAAGTCGAACGTCCCCTCCCAGACGTTCAGGAGTCGACCCTCGCGCACGAGCAGGATCGTGGGGTAGACACGAACTTTCAAGGCGCGCGAAAAGGCGGTGGCGTCCTCGCCTCGCCATACGTCAAGTCCGTTCGGAGCGGACGCGGGAATCGCCTCGGCGTTCACGACCCGGATCGGGAGTTGCGAGGCGAGGACGTCCTTCCACAAAGCGCCGAGGTCGCCGCAATCGTGGCTGTACACGACGACGAGTTCCAACGCCGCCGCGCTCCACGGATGCCGTGGAAGGGCCTCGCCGAGCTTTGGCACGGCCTCCGCGGCGCTCAGAAGGGTGAGCGCCGCGAACCAGATCGTCCTCACGGAGCCCTCGCGGCCGGAGAGCCCGAAGAAGGCGTGGATGGCACGACCGGCGCTTGCGGCACGGCGTCCGTATTCGGTCGGTTCGACGCGGGAGTCGAGGGCTTCTTCGTCGCGTTGGGCGCTGGGGTCTCTTCGGGCAGGGGTGTGGGATTGGCGGGGGGCGCGTACCCTGGCAAGTCCTCGAGGCGCACGCGGCGCTCCACGATCGCCTCGGGCGGCGTGAACTCGGTGGCGAGTCGGCCGTTGCGGCGATCGAGCGCGACCCTCACGGTGTTGCCGTCGCCTTGCGGCGCGTTCACCTCGCGGTACAGCGGGCGCTCGTCCTCGTGCTGGATTTGGGTGTTCGCCGCCGATTGATACGTGGGGTCGAGCTTGGCGACCTCCACGCCGAGGCGCGGCTCTTGCGTGTACGTGATGCCTTCGGGCGCGGCGAACTGACGAGGCGGCTTTCCGGCGAGGGCGCCTTGCATCATCGTGCGCCAAATCGGCGGGTTATAGGTGCCCGAGAAGTCGCGGTTGCCCATTCCGCCGCCTTCCTGCTTGCCGACCCACACGGCGCCGACGTACATCGGCGTGACGCCCACGAACCACAAGTCCTTCACGAAGTTCGTCGTGCCCGTCTTGCCGCCCACTTGCCAGCCGGGAATCTTGGCGCGCACGGCGAGACTTTGCGGTCCCTGGTCGTTCACGACGCCCATCAGCATGTCGAGCCCGAGGTACGCCACTTGCGGACTCCACACGCGCCGTTGCGTCGGCCGCTCTTGCGCCGCGTCGTACAAAATCTCGCCGGCCGCCGTCGTGACACGCTGAATGAAGCGCGGCTGCTTCCACGTCCCGCCGTTCACGAAGGGCGCGTAGGCCGCCGCCATGCCGAGCGGAGTGGTTTCCAGCGTTCCCAGGGCGAGCGACAAGCCCGAGTCCTTCGGCGGATTGAGGCCGAGGCTTTGCAACTTCTCGCGGAAGGTCGGCAAGCCCACGCCCACCGCGAGCTTGGCGGTTGGGATGTTCAACGAGCGGTCGAGCGCTTCGCGCAGCGTCATGTCGCGGTAGTAGTACTTTCCGTCGAAGTTCTGGGGAGCGTACTTGCCGTTGGGGCATGTCGCGCACGGAAAGTCGGTCGGAGCGTCGAACTCCTCGTGCAACTGGTCGAACTGACCCGTCGAGAGCGCGGTCGTGTACAGCAACGGCTTGATGGACGAGCCGACTTGCCGCTGGCCTTGCGCGGCGTTGTTCCACTCCCTGGGCGGATTGTTGCCGACGAGCTTCTGGCCGACCATCGCCAGCACCTCGCCCGTGTACGGATCGAGCAGCACCGCGCCGAGGGTCGCGCCACTCGGCACGATCGCTTGACGCGACGCGAGTTCCGCCGCCGACTGGGCTTGAGGATCGAGCGTCGTGTACACGTTCAGCCCGCCCGAGCGGTAGATGCGCTCGGCCCCGAAGCGCTTGATGAGCTCTTCCTCGACTTGCCGCACGAAGTGCGGAGCGCGCGTCGTCGTGACGGCCTTGAGATACGTTTGCGAACGGTCGACCAGCTTGGCGGAAGTGATGGTGCCGTTGGCGTCGTACTGCACGCGCCAACCGCGCGGTTGCAACTTCTCGCGCCACGCGGCGTTCGCTTGGGCGCGCGTCACCCAACCGTCCTCGACCATGCGGTCCAAGAGGGCGCGCATGTACGGACGTTGCAACTCGTAGCGCGGATAGTACAAGCCGGGGCTCGGGACGAGGGTCGTGAGGTACGCCGCCTCGGCGAGCGAGAGGTCGCGCGGGCTCTTGCCGAAGTACGCTTGCGCCGCCGCGTGCAGTCCGTACAGTTCCACCGGACCCCCGTCGCCCCAGTAGATGACGTTGAGGTAGTCTTGCAAGATCTCTTCTTTGGTGAAGGACCGCTCGACTTGCACGGACAAAATCCACTCTTTGGCTTTACGCTCGATCGTTCGGGCGCGCTCCATGTCGCGCAACAACGTGTTGTTCACGAGCTGGTTCGTGAGGGTCGAACCGCCTTGCACACGCTCGTTTTGCAAAATGCGCCGCACTTGCCGTCCGATGCCGAACGGGTCGACGCCGTAGTGCTCGAAAAAGCGGCGGTCCTCGTTCGTGACGATGGAGGCCAGCATGTACGGGCTGATGCCGTCGAGCGAGACGATCGTGCGATTGACGTTCGCGTCCCCGAGGCGAGGAACGAGCGTGCCGAGCGGCGTGAGGTCGCGCGCGAAGACCCGCGTCGTGCTTTCGAGCGTCAGGGCGTCGAGCTCGCGGTAGTCGGGTAGTTCGCGCGCCCACTTCACGCCGTACGTCGCGATGACGCCGACGCCCACGACGCCGAGCGCGACGACCAACGAGCACAAAAACACCAACGTGCGCCAAACGTACTTCATTTCGTGCGTTTCCCCTCGATGAGGGACGCCACGCGTCCCCGCAGATTCTTGCCGCTCAGCGGCTTGTAGACGACGTCGTCCGCACCGACGAGCTTGGCGTGATCACGCAGCTGATCGTCGGTTTGGGCGGAGATGAGCATCACGGGCACGTGGGAGAGGCGCCGAATGCGCTTGACGCGGCTGCAAATCTCGAAGCCGTTGACGAAGGGCATGTTGGCGTCGAGCAGCATCGCGTCGGGCGTATGACCCCGAAGATATTCCAAGGCCGCCTTGCCGTCTCCGACGGAGACGATGTCGTGCCCGTCAGCGGACAAGATGACTTCGAGCATCGTACGAATGGCGGGCTCGTCGTCGGCGACTAGAATCGTGTACGGCATACGGACGTATTCTAGAGGCTTCCACGTGAAGAGAACCGTAGAGAAATCCGCGCCGCGTCGCGCTGCCCTCTCGTTGGGCGGCGCGACGCGAGCCGCGAGCCGAATCAAGTGCCAACGCCGACTTTGGCGATCTCCTCGTCGTGAAGCCGTCGGCGCAAAATCTTGCCGACCGCCGTCTTGGGAAGCTCCGCGCGCACTTCGAAACTGCGCGGCACCTTGTAGGGCGACAGTTCTCGGCGGCACAGCGTCTTGAGCTCTTCGGGCGTGGCGCTTTGACCGGGCTTGAAGACGACGAAGGCCTTGACGCTTTCACCGCGGTACTCGTCGGGCACGCCGATGACGGCGGCTTCCAGCACGGCGGGATGTCGGTACAGCACCTCCTCGACTTCACGCGGGTAGATGTTGTAGCCCCCGGCGATGATGAGGTCCTTCTTGCGGTCCACGATGCGGAAGTAGCCGCCGTGGTCCATGACCGCCATGTCGCCCGTGAGCAGCCACGTGCGCCCGTCCTTTTCGCACAGCGTCTTCGCGCTTTCCTGCGGACGTCGCCAGTACCCGCTCATGACGTTCGGTCCGCTGAGCCACAACTCGCCGATCTCACCTTGCGCCGCCTCTTCGCCAGCTTCGTTGACGACGCGCGAATCCACGCCGGGCAGCGGCAAGCCGATGCCGTCTCGTTGATCGCCGTGAACGGGATTGACGTGCGTGACAGGACTCGCCTCGGTGAGGCCGTAGCCTTCCACAAGATTGGCGCCGCCCGTGAGCTCGCGAAACTTTCTGGCCGTCTCGGCGGGCAGGGGCGCGCTGCCCGAGATGCACGCCTTGATGCTCGTGAGGTCGTACCTCGTGATGTCCGGGTGTTGGTTGATGGCGTTGTACAGCGTCGGCACTCCCGGAAAGACCGAGGGGCGGTGTTGGTCGATCGCGCTCAGCAGCATCTTGATGTCGCGCGGATTGGGCAGCAGGACGAGCGACGCGGCGATGGAGATGCCGAGGTTCATGGCCGTCGTCATGCCGTACACGTGAAAGAAGGGGATGGCGGCGAGCATGATCTCCTCACCGTCCTTAAGGCCCGGCATCCACGCGCGGCATTGAGCCGTGTTCGACGCGAGGTTGACGTGCGTGAGCATCGCTCCTTTCGGAGTGCCCGTCGTGCCGCCCGTGTACTGTAGCAGCGCGACTTCCTGAGGATGCACCTTGATCGGCAAGGGCTGACCGCCCGACTTCGCGAGGAGCGCGCGCCAGTCGTAGACGCTGCCGCGCGCCTTGACTTTCACGAAGGTCCCGTCCTTGCGCGCTTTGAGCGGATACAGAACGTTCTTGGGAAAGGGCAAGGCGTCTTGCAGGCCCGTCACGATGACGCGCTTGACGGGCACCTTGTCCTGGATTTCCTCGTAGCGAGGGTAGAAGGCGTCGAGCATCACGAGGGTCTCGGAGCCTGAATCGACGAGTTGGTGCTCGAGTTCGCGCGAAACGTAGAGGGGAGAGGTGTTCACGACGATCGCGCCCGCGAGCGCCGCGCCGTAGAAGGCGATCACGAACTGCGGAGTGTTGGGCAGCATGATCGAGACGCGGTCGCCTTGCCGCACGCCGAGGTCTTGGAGCGCGTGCGCGAAGCGATTGACGCGGCTCCACAACTCCTTGTACGTGAAGCGCGCTCCGACGAACTCGACGGCGAGGCGATCCGGAAAGCGCTCGGCCGAGCGCCGAAGCGCCGCGTAGATCGGCTCGGCGACTGCTTGGAAGTCGCGCGGCACGCCTTCTTCGTAATGCTGATACCAGGGATGGCTCATGTGCCCCTCTCCTCGATGGCGAAGTTGAACTCGGTTTAGTTCTGCACTCAGTATAACAAACGGTCGATAGGCGAACGAGCAGAACGGCCGCTCGCCTTGCGGGGGCAAGGCGAGGCCGGACGCCTGCCAACTTCGCTCTTCGTGCGCGTTAGCATGCCGTCATGTCCGACAACATGCGAGCCGTCGTCATGACCGGTCGAGGCGAGCCCGACGTTCTCCGAGTGCAAGACGTTTCCGCGCCGCGTGCCGGACCGGGCGAAGTGCGCGTTCGCGTGCGCGCCGTCGCCCTCAACCACCTCGACGTGTGGGTGCGCAAAGGCGTCGCTTCCCCGAAGCTTCCGCTGCCGCACATCCTGGGCAGCGACGTCACCGGCGAAATCGACGAGCTCGGGCCGGGCGTGACCGACCTCCAAGTCGGCACGAAGATCATGCTCAATCCCGGAGTGAGCTGCGGCCACTGCGAAGCTTGCCTCACCGGCCACGACAACCTCTGCCCGTCCTACCAGATTCTCGGCGAGCACCGCGCGGGCGGTTACGCCGAGTTCGTCGTCGTGCCGCGCGCCAACGTCTTGCCCCTGCCGAGCGGGCTCGACTTCGTGACGGGCGCCGCCGTCCCCCTCGGAAGCCTCACGGCGTGGCAGATGGTGTTCGACAAGGCGGCCGTGAAGCCGTGGCACACCGTTCTCGTGATGGCCGCCGGAAGCGGCGTGAGCACCTGGGCGATCCAATTCGCCAAACTCGCCGGGGCGCGCGTGATCGCGACGGCCGGAGACGACACGAAGCTCGATCTCGCGAAGTCGCTCGGCGCGGACGACGTCGTGAACTACCGCGCGTCGGACTACGGCAAGGCGATCAAGGCCCTCACGAACGGCGCGGGCGTGGACGTCGCGCTCGACCATACCGGCGCCGACAATTGGCAGACGACGCTGCGCGCCTTGAAATGGGGCGGCGTCCTCGTGACTTGCGGCGCCACGAGCGGTTACGAGGCGACGACGCCGCTCGCGCACGTCTTCTTCAAGCAGCTCTCCATCCTCGGCTCTACCATGGGCCGCAAAGGCGACCTTTACAAGATCGCGCGGCTCGTGGAAAGTGGGCGCGTGAAGCCTGTCGTCGCCGACGTCTTGCCCTTGAGCGAGGCGGCGCGGGCGCACGAGAAGATGGCCTCGCGCGACTTCTTCGGCAAGATCGTCCTCAGCGTGGACTGACGCCTGCGAGGGCGAGCGGTCGGTCACCGTACGACAACGGAATCGGCGCGCGAAAGGAGGGCGGCAGGGGTTGCAAGTCCCGCCCTCCTTTCGCGCGCAACGCCTCCAAGAACGCCAAGACATCGTTCGCATCCTGCAGCGTGCGGTTCCTGTAACGCTGATCGCGTGGAACGACGCCCCATACGAGCCCGCGAAACGGATACGCTCCGAGGACGTTCGGAGCGGGCAGGAACTGCGCGGGTCCCTTCGGGAGGCGCGCGGTGTCCTTGAGCCCGAGGGTCGCGGTGGGCGCGACGAACTCTCCGCCCTTGGCGAGCACGCGCGCCTCCCCGACTCCGGACGGCATGTTTTCGCGCGGACCCAGCACGGTCACGCTGCCCGTCACGCCGAGGGCTCCCGAGACTTCCCTGGCGTTCGCCCCGATCGACGCCGCGTGCGCTTGCCAAGAACTTTTACGCCACGCGCGCGGCCATTCGCCGCTGCGCACACACGCATCGGCGAAGGCGAAGCTCGCGGCGTTCGGCCAAGCGCGGGCGACGCTCAAGACGGGAAGCTTCGGCAAGTCCACGCCCGGATTGAGGCGCGCGAGTTCCGGATCGTCCCACGCTCGCACGCGTCCCGAGAACAGCCCGCAGGCGGCGCGGACGTCGAGGCGCAATTCCACGCCCGGCAAACGGTACGCGACGCGCACGGCGTACACGGCGAGCGGCACCCACAGCAACTCCCCGACGTTCGGCGGTGGCTCGGGAAGCGGCAGGGACACGAGGGCGACGTCCGCGCGGCCCGCCGCGACCTCCCTCATGGCGTCTCCCGCCGACCGGAGGGCGTAGGCCGCGTCACCTTGCCAAGGAGGTGACGTTCCCACGACGTCGAGGGCGAGCCCGATCGAAGCGAACGAGGCGACGAGCAGCCCCGCCGCGGTTCGCCGAGCAAGTTTGCGCACCCTTAAGAAGCGGCCATCCGCTGGCCCGTCACCCAGTACTCGACGCGCTCGGCGACGTTCTCGATATGATCGCCGACGCGTTCGAGGCTGCGCCCCACCCGCATGAGGACGAGGGCCTTGCCGATCGTGCGCGGATCTTCGAGCATGTACGTCACGAGTTCACGCTGCACGCTTTCGTACAAGTCGTCGACCTCGTCGTCCATGCGCAGCGTTTGGCGAGCAAGCTCCACGTCGCGCCCTCCGACCGCCTTCTTGAGATGCGCGACCATTTCCTCGAGCCGTTCGAGCATGCGGCCGAGCGCCACGTGCTTCTTGAACGCTTCGGAATTCGAGAGTTCCGCGCCGTCCTCGGCGACGTGCACGCAGTAATCGCCCATGCGCTCGATGTCGGTGAGGCTCTTGAGGATCAAGGCGATGAGGCGCAAGTCGGTCGCGACCGGTTGGTGCAAGGCGATGGTGCGCAGACACTCCGCCTCGATGCGGTGTTCGAGCGCGTCGACTTGCAAGTCGAGGGCGCGCGCCGATTCGAGGGCGGCCGAGTCGCGGTCGACGAGGGCAGCGCGGGCGAGGCCGAGCATTCGCTCGACGAGGCTCAGCATGTCGAGCGCGCCGTCGAGAATCACACGCAGTTCGTGTTCGAGAGCTTCACGCATAAGAAAAGAAATCCTTCCTGAGAGCATAGGGCAAGTGCGCGGCGCGCACACGAACACTGGGCTGGAACTTCACGCGCCCCGAACGGTGAAGCACGAGGCGGGGCCGTCCTCTCGGCGCGACGGGCACGCGCGACCGCTCGGCTTTCCACGAGGGGGCGCGTCGCAGCACCGCGCCGATCCAGTTGCTTCGAAACGCGTTCGGCAAAGGCTCGCTGTCCATTTCGTAGGTCATGACGTCGAACCGCCTTGCCAAGCGCGCATCCGGTACCCTTTGCCGCGCACCGTCTCCAAGAAGCGCGGAGACGACGGGTCTTCGCCGAGGCGCGCGCGCAGTTGCGTCACGTGCTGATCCACCGTGCGCTCGCCACCCAGGAAGTCAGCTCCCCACACCTTGTTGAGCAGCTCCGTACGGCCGTACACACGGCCGATGTTGTTCGCGAAGAACGCCAACAAGTCGAATTCGCGCCTCGTGAGGGAGAGCCGTTGTCCGCGCACCCTCGCTTCCGCCGCCCCGAGGTCGATCATCAAAGGGCCGTTCGTCAGGACTTGCGGCGTGTCGGGCGCGCTGCGGCGTAGCAAGGCCCGCACCCGAGCGACGAGCTCCGCCGCGCTGAACGGCTTCGTGAGGTAATCGTCCGCGCCGCTCTCCAACCCTTCGACCCGCTCGGTTTCCGCCGCTCGCGCGGTTAGCATCAAGACGGGCAGACGTTTGAAGTCGGCGTCGGAGCGCAAGCGGCGCAAAAAGCTCAATCCGCTTTCACCGGGCAGCATCCAGTCGAGGACGAGCGCGTCGGCGGCTTCGAGAGCGGGCAAGGCCGCGCTCGCCGACTCGAAGGACGAGACGCGCAAGCCGGCCCGCTGCAAGTGAAAACGCAGCACGTCACGCACCGTCGACTCGTCCTCCACCACGACAACGTGACTCACGAGACGTTCCGGGCGCACGCGCGCCTTGCTGGTCGTAGGTTGGCCGTCCACACGCTCCTTATTCTTCAGGGGAAGGTCAGGAAAGTGTCATGGCCTCGTCGCACGGTCGCGCTCACTGCAAGTACGGATTGCTTCGCTTTTCCACACCGACCGTCGTGGACGGGCCGTGGCCCGGGTAGACGCGCGTCTCGTCCGGCAAGGAGAAGAGCTGACGCTCGATGCCTTTCAGAAGCAAGGCGTGGTCGCCGCCCGGCAAGTCCGTGCGGCCGATCGACCCGCGAAAGAGCGTGTCGCCTGCCACGACGAACCCATCGCCGACGAAGACGACGTGGCCCGGAGCGTGTCCCGGCAAGGAACGCACCCTGAGCTTCACGTCGCCTGCGGCGAGCGCCTCACCTTCGCGCAGTTCCCCGTCGGGATCGGAAGGTTGCGTCATGCTGAGGCCGAAACGGGCGGCGCTGCTGGCCGCCGCGCGGTACAACTCCAATCCGTCGGCGTGTGCCAAGACGGGCACTTCGAGGATGCCGCGCAGGGCCTCCACGGCGCCGACGTGATCGAAATGGGCGTGGGTGAGCAGAATCGCGCTCGGTTGGAATTCCAGGGCTTGCAGACGCGCGCGGATCTTGCTCGCCTCGTCGCCGGGGTCGATCAGAAAGCCACGCTTTTCGTCGTCGTACACCAGCACGACGTTTTCCTGCACGGGGCCCGTGACGATCCACTCGACCGTGACTCCTCCGTGGCGCGCGGTCGTCGAAGCGTGTGAAAAGCCAGTCATGAAGGCAGTGTACGCGAGGTTCCCGAGCGCCGACTCGGCGCGCGTTACCCTGCCGAGATGAGCGACCGAGAAATCAACTTCGGCAAGACGATCCTGGCGGGCCGCTCGCACCGCGATCTCACCGACGACGAGGTGCTCGCGCGGGCCCGCGAGTTGCTGGAAGGCTGGCTGAACGGCGAGTTGCGCATGGAGCGCCCGAAGCTGTACGACCATTACGCTTTGCTGCTCGCCGCCCTCGTTCGCCGTGTCGAAGACTTGGAGGTGCGCGTGACGGCGCTCGAGCGAGGCGCTACGGCACTCGGAGAAAACGGTGAAGAACCCTTAAGCCGCTCCTGAGGTTCCCGAAGCCGTCAGCCCGTACCATCAATGAGGATTGATAAAGCCATCGATGCTTCTTTCCGACCAACTTATTTTTCAAGCATCCTTTATTGCTCGAACATTGTGATTCATCGGCCGCCGTCGGGCGGCATTTTATTTTTGGCTATCCTTCCTTCATGACTTCGAACGGCCGCACGGACTACTTGGTGATCGAAAGCGTGGAGGGTGACATCGCGGAAGTCGAGCTCGCTTCGGGCTTGCGCACGGAACTGCCCGCCGCGTGGCTCGGCGAGGACATCGACGCGGGTATGGGCTTTCGCGTGGAAGCGGGCGCGGGCGCGTTACGCTTCGTGGCCGACGAGCGCGCCGCGCGCTTCGTTCGCGAGCGCAACAAGCAAACCTTGCTGGACTTCCACGATGAAATCGAGTGAGGTGGCCGCGCGGCGCTAGACTGTCGCTTCGATGCCTTCCGTCTACTCCGTCGCCGATCTGCACGGTCGCCTCGATTTGTTCGAGGCGGCTTTGCGTACCTTGCCCGACGCGCACCTTCTCATTCTCGGAGATGTGATCGACCGCGGGCCGCACGGACTCGCGCTCGTGCGGCGCTTGCTGGAACTGCACGAGGCGGGCACCGTGACTCTGCTCCGCGGCAACCACGAGGCGATGGCGGAAAGCGGTTTGCGTCACTACCGCCGCTACCAACAAACCCGCGACTTGAACGCGTACAAGGTCGCCATGGCGCGCTTCTCGTGGTGGATGGAGAACGGAGGCAACGCCTTGCGCAAGGAGGCGGGCTTCTTCAGCGTCGAGACGTTTCCTCCCGAGCTCGTGGAGTACTTGTCGCGCCTCTTGCCGCTCGCCTTCGTGAACGAGGACGGTCGGGTGTCGGCCGAGCCGTCGGGTGAATGCGTCCTCGCGGTCCACGCCACGCCTCCCAAAGAGCATCCCGACTTTCCCGACCCGTTCACGGCGGCGTTGTGGTTGCGCCCGCACCAAGGTCCATTCGCGCTGCCCGAGGGCGTTCGCTGGAGCGTGCACGGCCACACGCCGCTTCGCGTCGCCGCGCGCCTCGGTGACCAGGTGTACACCGACCTCGGCGCGGTCACGACGGGCCGTTTGTGCCTCGTGCGCCTCGACGCGCCCGATCCGTCCGACGTGATCGTGGTGCAAGGGCGCGGCGACGCGAAGATGGCGTCGCGCTTGGCTTCTCTCGGGGTCGCGTTGACGGCGCGCACGATCGACGTTGGTTGACGCGAGGAAGAACAAGAACGCTACAACGAAAGCGACCCCGCGCGGGGTCGCTCGGAACTTACATGCGATTCAGGCTTGCACGGTGCTGCGGCGAGGTTTGACGACTTGCTGTTCTTGATGTTGAGCGGCGGCGTATCCGGCTTGCGCCCCGAACTGCCACGCCAACTTCAGCATGAACAAGATCGCCTCGTCGTCGCCGCGCGTGATCAGGTCGCGCAAGTGCTCGGGAAGCCCTTCGGGCAGCGGCATGGCGCTCAGTTGTTCGCCGTACTCGGCGCGCAACCGCTCGAACCATTCGGCGTACGGATTCGACATGCCCTCATCTTAACACGAAGGCACTCAAGCAATGTCACTTAACCGACATCACTTCGTTCGATGAAGTGACGCCTATACGCAGATCACGTGAGCTCTACGATCGAGGCGTCCGATAACGTGAGCCCCAGCGTCCTCGGCACGCGCTTCCCGCCGCGCACGCTCGCTCGCAAGCCGATCAGGCACTCTTGCAAACGCGTGTCCACCGAATCGATCGTCACGGACTCGTCGATCACGCTGCACTCGACTTCTGCCGCGCGAATCACGGACTTCGACCCGATCGACGTGAACGGCCCCACGTACGCGTTCTCGATCACGACGTTCTCGCCGATCAAGGCGGGACCCACGATGATGCTGTCACGTACGACGCTGCCCGCGCCGATCACCACGCGGCCGGAAATGCGCGAATTCACCACCTCGCCGTCCACCTGCGGCTCCAACGCCTCCAGAAGCAAGCGGTTCGCATCGATGAGGTCGAACGGCTTGCCGGTGTCCTTCCACCACCCGCTCACCCGGTGACCGAGCACCGGCCCGCCGGCCTCGATGAGCCCTTGGATGGCGTCCGTGATTTCGTACTCGCCGCGCGCACTCGGCGCGAGGTCCTCCAAAATCCGCAAGATCTTGTTCGTGAAGCAGTACACGCCCGCCACGGCCAAGTTGCTCGGCGGATTCTTCGGCTTCTCGACGAGACGCACGATACGGTCGCCTTCCATCTGCGCTACCCCGAACGCCGTTGGATTCTCGACTTCCACGAGCGCGATCACCGCGTCCGGACGGCTCGACTCAAACGCCTGGATGTACTCGGACACGCCGAATTCGAACAGATTGTCGCCGAGATACACGCAAAAATCGTCGTCGCCGAGCCAGTCGCGCGCCATCTTCACGGCGTGCCCGAGCCCGAGCGTCTCACGCTGCCAGATGTAGGTGATGCTCGACGCCGACGATTGCCCCACGACGCTCTCGATCGCTTCGTGCGTCAAGTCGGACACCACGATGCCGATGTCGGTCACGCCGGCAGCGACGAGGTTGTCGATGGCGTGCACGATGATCGGTTTGCCCGCCACGGGCAGGACCGGCTTGGGACGCGTGTACGTGAGGGGCCGCAGCCTCGTACCGAGGCCGGCGGCAGGAATGACACCTTTCATGGTTGAAACTCCTGGTAAATGAGTGCGTTCATGTGAACCCCAGTGTAACGTCCGTTCGGAAGGCGCTTCCTTAAGCCGATCTTTCGGCGTCGGCGATCGCCGAGCGAAGCGCTTCGCTCGGCGAGGAGCCGTCACCACGGTGCGCGACCTCCACACGGTCCAGCCACGCTTCGAATCCGCCGCCGCGCCGCCGCACGCGCACGTCCGAAAAGCCCGCCCGTTCCGCCGCCTCGAACAACGCGTCGAGCGACTCGGTGAGAGGATCGCTCGCCACTTCCCCGGGGAGACGAACGTGATCGAAGCCTTGCCGAAGCAGCACGCGGCGAAGCAGCACTTCTCGCGCTTCCATCGTGCCGTCCGACGCGAAGTACCGCGCCAGGCTCTGCGCCCAATTGCCGCGCGCCGTGATGGAGGCCATGTCCGCGAGGGCGCCGTCAAGCTCCTCGGGGCTCGGTTCGCGGTACGCGTCCTGATGCACGACGAGGTCGCGTGCCACACGCGGACGTGTCCTCGGAGCCTCGGCGGGCACGCCTACCACGAGACCCGAGAACGGGACCACGCCGCTCGGCAAGCGCAGCAAGTCCACGATTTCGGGCAAGGCGCTCAACACCCCGCCGATCCAGCATCCTCGGTAGCCCAGCATCTCCGCCGCCGTCAAAAGGTTCTGCCCCGCCAGCACCGCGTCCCCGATGGCGAAGTGCACGCTTGCCGCCGACCACGAGCCGTACGTGAAGTCACCTCGCTCCAACAAGAGGCGCAGACGATGCACGTCCGCGCAAACCACGAGCGCTTCACTCGCCGTGGCGAAATGCGGATTGTGCGTGAGCTCGGCGATCTTTCCTCGCAGCGCCGAGTCGACGAGCCGAACGAAGCTGTACATTTGCGCCGTCGCGTCCGTCGGCGCTCGCTGCGCGGCGTGCAGCAGGACGTCCAAGTGCTCGGCGGGCATGGCGACAGGCTGGAAGGCGCGCACCGTCCAGTGCGCGTCGAAGAACGCTTTCACGTCGTCAGGATTCACGCCGTTCAGTGTACGAACTTCCCGACGTCCTCTTGGCGCGCGTGCGCGCGGTCGCTATGGTGACTTCATGGATGTCCTCGACCTTTACCGCTCGGCCGGAGCGCTTCACGAAGGACGCTTCCTGCTCGCGTCCGGACGGCACTCCCCGATGTTCTTGCAGTCCACGACCGTGCTGCAACACCCGCACCTCGCCGAGCGGATCGGCCGCGCGATGGCCGAGAAGGTACGTGCCGAGGGCCTCACGCCCGCGTTCGTGATCGGGCCGGCCATGGGCGGCGTGACCCTCGCGTACGAAGTCGCCCGCCACCTCGGCGTACGCGCCCTGTTCGCCGAGAAGGACGGCGCGGGAGGCATGCGCGTTCGAGAAGCATTCGACATCGCCCGGGGAGAGCCGTTCCTCGCCGTGGAGGACGTCGTCACGACGGGCGGCAGCGTTCTCAAGGCCGTGGACGCCGCTCGCAAACGCGGCGGGACACCCCTCGCCGTCGCGTGCATCGTCGACCGGCGCCAAACGCCCGCGCCCCTCGGCGGCTTGCCCCTGCTGAGCCTCGCGCACCTGTACTTTGAGACGTACGCGCCCGACGACGTGCCCGCCTGGCTCGCCGAACGACCCCTCCAGGAAATCTGAAGTGCGCGCGATCGTCGTCGTCGCGAGCGAGTTGGAGGCGAGGCGCCTCTCGAACCTCGACCTCACCCTCTACGTCAGTGGCATCGGTTCCGTGAACGCGGCCCTCGCGACGATGCGTGCGATCGAGCGCGAACATCCGGACCTCGTGGTGAGCACTGGAATCGGCGGCGCGTATCCCTCCTCGGGCTTGCAACCCGGAGACGTCGCGATTTCGAGCGAAATCGTGTACGGCGCGCTCGGCGCGATGGACGGCGCCCGATTCCTCGACCTCGCCGAACTCGGGTTCCCGCTCGTCGGCGAGATGCACAACCGCTTGCCCGTTTGGCAAGGCGCGGCGAGCTGGGCGAGCCGCGCGAACGCTGCCTTCGGGCCTCTGCTCACCCTCGAAACCGTCACGGGCGACGACGAGATCGCCCTCGTCCTCGAACGGCGCTTTCCCGGCGCCCTCACCGAGGGCATGGAAGGCGCGGGCGTCGCGCACGCCGCCTTGCTGGCAGGCGTAGCGGCGGTCGAAGTGCGCGGCGTGTCGAACATGGTGGGTCGCCGCGACCGCTCGTCCTGGCGACTGCCGGAAGCGCTGGACGCCGTGAAAGGCACGCTCGCCCGGCTCGACCGTTGAGCTTCGTTACTTCCCACTCAAGCAACTCAAGGGCCGTCCGCTATCCTGACATGTCCTTGTAAGAGGCGCGGCGTTATGATGAGCGCGCTTCGCCGGAGGTACCGGATCCGCATGTCACGAGAATTGCGCCAGTCATTGCGAACGAACCGCTTGAGCGGGTTTCGGTGGATGTGCTGACGTGAGAAACACCCTTCCCTCGGCTTCGAGCGCTTATCCGGCGGGGTCGGAACGCAAGGTCGGGTTATCCGCGTTGCACACCGCGACCCAAGGAGCGGTGTTCGCCGTAATCGACTTCTTGGTGGCCTGGGGCTGCTGGGAAGCGACGCTCGCCATCCTACACGCGGTGGGGAGCACGCCTCCGTCACGCGCCTACGTGCTGGTGTGGATCGCCTTGTGGCTGGCGCTGCGCGCTTATCAAGGATCGTACCCGGGTCTGGGACGCTCTCCTCAAACGGAATTACGTCTTCACACCGTCTCCACCTTCTACACCATCTTGGCGCAACTCGCCGTGACCTTCGCCGTTCACGCGCTCGACAAAAGCCGCCTCGGCATTGGCCTTCTGTGGCTCCTGATCCTGCTCTTCGGCTTGCCTGCCCGCGCACTCACCCGCTCGTTTCTCATCCGCTTCGGTTGGTTCGGCCGCCCCGTCAGCATCATCGGCGCGGGAAAGACAGGCGCCGCCACCGTTCGGCACCTGCTCGCCCAGCCGCAGTACGGCCTCAATCCCACCGCTGTCTACGACGACAACGAGGACTTGGTGGGCGCGGCCCTCCACGGCGTGCCCATCGTCGGCACGATTCAAGATGCCGTCGAGCGTCCGCAAGCCGTTCACGCGATCATCAGCATCCCTGGCGCCCGCGCCGACGTGCAACGCGTTCTCGTGAACAGCATCTACGAGCAGTACCCTGTCACTTGGGTCACGCCCGACTTGCCCGGCGTGCCGAATCAAGCGCTGCTGCCGCACAGTATCGGCGTGAACGCCGCTCTGGAGATTCGCAACAACCTCCGCAGCGTGCGCTCGCGCTTCATCAAGCGCACCATCGACTTGTTCGCGGCGTTCGTCGGCGGTGTCCTGATCAGCCCGATCCTGCTGCTCATCGCGCTCGCCATCACACTCGACAGTCCCGGCCCCATCGTTTACCGAGCGCGGCGTCTCGGACGAGGCGGGCGGGAATTCGCGTGCCTGAAGTTTCGAACGATGCACCGCGACGCCGACGCCAAACTGCAAGCCTTGCTGCGCGTCCACCCCGAACTGCGCGAAGAGTTCGAAGCGACTCACAAGCTGCGCGTCGATCCGCGGGTCACGCGCGTCGGCACTTGGCTGCGCCGCACGAGCCTCGACGAGTTGCCGCAACTCCTCAACGTGCTGCGCGGCGAGATGAGTCTTGTGGGGCCTCGGCCCATCGTGGAGGCGGAGACTTCGAAGTACGGAAGCATTTTCGGCGAGTACTGCCGCGTCATGCCGGGCATGACGGGCTACTGGCAAGTGAATGGCCGGAGCGACACGACATACGAGGAACGAGTGGCCATGGACAACTTCTACATCACGAACTGGTCGCCGTGGCTGGACCTCGTGATCTTGATGCAGACTGTGCACGTGGTATTCAAAGGGCGCGGAGCGTACTGATAAGGTATCGTCGCGGTTTCAGCATGTCGCGCATCCGGGGAAAGGCGTCGATCCGTCGAGCTGCAGGCATGAGTGCGGGTGAAGCGGAAGCGCCGACGCGATTCTTCCGTAACGGACATGCCTAGGAAAACGACAAAGGAGTTCAGTTGAAGGCAGTGATTTTGGCGGGCGGTTTGGGTACCCGTCTCGCGGAGGAAACCTCGATTCGACCAAAGCCGATGGTCGAAGTCGGCGGCAAGCCAATGCTATGGCACATCATGAACATCTACGCCGCTCACGGCATCAACGAGTTCATCATTGCCTTGGGATACAGGGGAGAAGTCATCAAGGAATACTTCCTGAACTTCTATGCGATCAACAACGACATCACCGTTGATCTGCAGTCCGGCACGACCACCATCCACGACGGTAACCAGCCCAATTGGCGTGTGCACCTTGTGGATACCGGCGCGAACACACAGACGGGCGGCCGACTCGCGCGTGTGCGCCCGTGGTTGGGCAACGACGAAACCTTCATGGCGACGTACGGTGACGGCGTGGCCGACGTCGACATTCGCGCGCTGCTCGCCTTTCACGAACGGCACGGCAAACTCGCGACCGTCACGATGGTGCGGCCTCCGTCGCGGTTCGGCGGTGTCGAAACGGAGGGCGACGTCGTCACGCATTTCAACGAGAAACCTCAGACGGGCGAAGGGTGGATCAACGGAGGCTTCTTCGTACTCCACCGCCGCGTCCTCGATTACATCGACGGCGACGATAGTATCTGGGAGCGTGGGCCGCTGGAGGCGATCACGCGCGAGGGCGAGTTGATGGGCTACCGCCACGAAGGCTTTTGGCAACCGATGGACACGCTTCGAGAACGACAACTGCTCGAGGAGCTTTGGAACTCGGGCCGAGCTCCGTGGAGGGTGTGGTGAACCAAGCCTTCTGGAATGGCAAGCGTGTGCTCGTCACCGGCGCGACCGGCTTGGTCGGTTCTTGGCTCACCCGGCGGCTCGTCAATCTGGGGGCGAGCGTGACGGTCCTCGTGCGTGACTGGGATCCTCAAAGCGACCTCGTGCGCAGCGACCTCATCCGCAAGGTCGGCGTCGTGAACGGTTGCCTCGAAGAGTACCGGGATGTCGAGCGCGCCATCAACGAGCACGAGATCGACACGGTCTTTCATCTCGGGGCGCAGACGATCGTGGGTACGGCCCTACGCAATCCCCTGTCCACCTTCGAGGCCAACATTCGTGGAAGCTACAATCTCTTCGAGGCGTGCCGCGTCCATGCCAAACTCGTGAAGCGTGTTCTTGTCGCGTCGAGCGACAAGGCATATGGGGAAAGCGACGTCTTACCGTACGTCGAGACGATGCCCGTCAACGGTCGACATCCCTACGACGTGTCGAAGTCCTGCACGGATCTCCTCGCCCAAACGTACCATCACACGTACGATCTCCCCGTGGTGGTCGCTCGGTGCGGCAATATCTACGGTGGCGGCGACCTCAACTGGAGCCGAATCGTACCGGGAACGATTCGCAGTTTGTACGAAGGGCAACGTCCGGTGGTGCGCAGTGACGGAACGCTTACGCGTGATTACGTGTACGTCGAGGACGCCGTGGACTCGTACCTGCTGATGGCCGAGTCGGCAGAGCGTCCCGACGTGCGTGGCGAGGTGTTCAACTTCGGCCCTGATCGTCCTCTGAGCGTCCTCGACGTCATTTGTGCGGTGCAGCGCGTCATGAATCGCCCGGACCTTCCCCCCGTGATCCTCAACGAGGCGAAAGCGGAAATCCCCCATC
Source organism: Deinococcus yavapaiensis KR-236 (assembly GCF_003217515.1). Classification (NCBI taxonomy): domain Bacteria; kingdom Thermotogati; phylum Deinococcota; class Deinococci; order Deinococcales; family Deinococcaceae; genus Deinococcus; species Deinococcus yavapaiensis. The sequence goes on from NZ_QJSX01000002.1 coordinate 275,149, forward strand.
AGTACTTGGACTCTCGAAAAGCCGAGCGCTTGCTGGGTTGGCGCCCTCGGTACGAACTCGATGAAGGCCTGGCGCGCACGGTGCGCTGGTATGAACAATTCCTCGCGGAGCGATCAGCATGACGACCACACCCGATCCGAAGACCCAAACTACGCCCGAGACGCCCGTGAGCGACGCCGAGAGTCTGCGTCGCCAAATCCTGGAGCTCACCCGCAAATACCAAGCGGCGAAGTGGCCGAAAGGCGAGTTCGTGCCCGGTGTCACGCCCGTACCCGTGAGCGGCAAGGTATTCGACGCTGACGAAGTCGAACTGGTCGTGGACGCCGGGCTCGACTTCTGGCTCACGACAGGTCGATTCGCGAAGCAGTTCGAGCGCGAGTTCGCCCGCTGGATGGACGTGCGGCACTGCCTGCTCGTCAACTCGGGCAGTAGTGCCAACCTCGTCGCGTTGAGCGCGCTCACTTCGCCTCAACTCGGCGATCGCCGTCTCAAGCCCGGCGACGAGGTCATCACGGCGGCAGAAGGCTTCCCGACGACCGTCAACCCGATCGTGCAGAACGGCCTCGTTCCCGTCTTCCTCGACGCTCACATCCCGACGTACAACATCGATCCGACACGGCTGGAGGAGGCGGTGACGCCTCGCACGAAGGCCATCATGATCGCCCATACGCTCGGCAATCCCTTCGATCTCGACGCCGTCATGGCCGTCGCCAAACGGCATGGCCTCTGGGTGATCGAGGATACGTGCGACGCCGTCGGGGCGGAATACAAAGGCAAGAAAGTCGGGACGTTCGGCGACCTTGCCACTGTCAGTTTCTACCCGGCGCATCACATGACGATGGGGGAAGGCGGCGCGGTCCTGACAAATCAGCCGCTTCTCAAGAAGCTCGTGGAGTCGTTTCGTGACTGGGGCCGAGACTGCTGGTGCGAGCCCGGCGTGGACAACACGTGCGGCAAGCGCTTCGATTGGCAACTCGGCGACTTGCCGTGTGGCTACGATCACAAGTACACCTACTCCCACATCGGCTACAACTTGAAACTGACGGACATGCAGGCCGCGGTCGGCGTGGCGCAACTCCGAAAACTTGATTACTTCATCGAGCGGCGACGCGAAAACTTCACGTACCTGCGCGAGCGTCTGAAATCGCTGCAGAACGTCTTGATCCTGCCTGAAGCCACGGCGGGATCCGAACCCAGCTGGTTCGGCTTCCCGATCACCGTGCGCGACGACGCGTCCATCACGCGCAACGAGCTCGTGCGCTTCTTGGAAGCGCGCAAGATCGGCACGCGCCTCCTGTTCGCCGGGAACCTCACGAAGCAGCCCGCGTACAAGGACGTCAATTACCGAATCGTGGGCGGCACTGAGAATACGGACGTCGTCATGAACGCGACGTTCTGGGTAGGCATCTATCCTGCTTTGGAGCGCGAGCACCTCGACTTCATCGCCGACTCGATCGCCGAAGCGCTCGGCGCGTCGAAGGACGTGTGAAGGGAATCTCGGGCTGATGGAATTCATACCGACGCCCCTGCCCGGCTGCTGGATTTTGAAGCCCAAGGTGGTTGCCGACGAGCGGGGCCGCTTCGTGAAAACGTACGTCGAGAAGGCTCTCGCCTCACACGGCCTGGCAACCCACTTTCCCGAGGAGTTTTACTCTGTTTCCCGAAAAGGCGTGGTGCGGGGCTTGCACTTTCAGCGTCCGCCGCATGAGCATGCCAAACTCGTGTACTGCAGCGCGGGACGCGTACTTGACGTCGTGGTGGACTTGCGCTCGGGCTCTCCGACGTATGGAAAGGCGCACGGAGTGGAGCTAAGCGCTTCCGAGGCGACGATGTTGTACGTGCCAATTGGCTTTGCACACGGCTTTTTCGCACTGGAGGACGCAACTATGCACTACAAGGTGACCAGCGTTCACGCGCCAACGCATGATGATGGCATTCTGTGGACTTCGATCAACTTTAAATGGCCTGTGCGTGACGCAATCGTGTCGGCACGAGATCGTTGCTTAGCTCCCCTTGACGAACTCAAGTCGATTTTTTCATGGACGGCGCCCTCGTGAAGCGTGCCCTTGTGACCGGTGCTACTGGCTTTCTTGGGCAGCGGCTCGCAAGAAGGCTACGGGAGTCCGGATGGAATGTATGGGCCTTTGTGCGCGAAGACGTGGGTCAAGTGCATCAAGCGCTCGAACGAGACGGCATTCGGCTGGCCGTCGGCAATCACCGTACACTACTCCAGTCTGTGCGGCCCGACATCGTGTTTCACCTTGCCACGCTGTTTATCGCCGAGCACACTTCCGAACAAGTCGAAGCGCTCGTTGACGCCAACATAAAGTTTGGCGCGCAGCTGCTGGAGGCGATGAGGGAAGCTGACGTAGAACGGCTCGTAACTGCCGCTTCCTTTTGGCAATTCGACGAGCACGGCGACGTTCTCCCGCTCAACCTTTACGCGGCTACCAAGCAAGCCTTCGACGTCCTTGTTCGCTACTATGAGGATGCCTACGACTTGCGTTCGACTACGCTCGTACTGTACGACACGTACGGTGAAGGCGATGCTCGTCGCAAGCTTCTCCGCTTGTTGCGCGACGCCTTACACTCGGGTGAGACGCTGCGCATGTCGCCCGGCCAGCAGCAAATTGACCTTGTGCACGCAGACGACGTCGCTCGAGCGTTCGTGCTCGCAGCTGACGGTCTTCTCGATGGTTCCTTGCCTTCGGGGCATCACTTCGTCGTGTCCAGCGGCGCTCCCATGACGGTCCAGTCCTTAGTGGCTGAGGTACGGCGCGTCACTGGCAAGGACTTGAAGGTGGAGTGGGGAGCACGACCTTACCGTCATCGCGAGCGGATGAAGTTGTGGCAGGGAGGAGAGCGCCTTCCGGTTTGGCACCCATCGGTCAGCTTGTCAGAGGGATTGCGGCGCTATTTGCTGGAAGAGCATGACAAATGAAGCCTTTGTTGAAGAAAGCAGCTACCCTCCTGCTCGGCTCCGGCTTGTCCAACCTCAGCGGTCTTTTGGTCTTCACGTTCGTCGTTCGCTTCGCAAGCAAAGAAGACTACGGTGTTTATGCCTTCACGCAGAGCCTGCTTGTCTGGTCGGCGATTCTCGTGCAATATGCCATGTCGATCACCGGCACAGCACTTATCGCGCGCGAACCCCACAACCGGGTAGCGGAAACGACGTCGTCGATCTTGTGGCTGCGCTTCGCGATCGCATGCGTGGTCGGGGTGCTGTTTCTAGTGCTTGCCCTGAGTAGCGAGGGCTTGGAGCGCGCGTTGTTCCTCACCAACATTCCTCTCTTGTTCGCTGCGGCCCTACAACTTGACTTCCTTGCCCTCGCGCAGGAGCGCGTAGGGGTCTTGTCGAGCACACAAAGCGCCGCAGCCCTTTTCTATGTCGTCGCGTCCGTCGCAAGCCTCGTTTCAGGAGCACCCCTATGGTGTCTGCCGCTGTTTCAGGCGATCGGCCAACTTGGATCAGCGTGGATGCAACGGGGGCACTTGCTATCGTCGGGAACTTTGATTGATTTTCGCGGAGCACGTGAGCAAGCGATGTATTTGTTTCGGGTAGGGTGGCCTGCGACCGCCGCCCAGTTCGTGCTGCTTGGATACTACAGCGTCGATCTCTTGACGTTGCGGTTGACGTCACACGTGAGTACTGCCAGTCTAGGCGAGTACGCGGCGACAAGCCGGCTCATGCAGGCAGGTATATTGCCCCTTGCGGCGATCGCTAATGCTCTCGCGCCTCGCTACGGCGCCTCGGTCGGCCGCGCACATGATCTCATGACTACCGTTCGGGCGTTTTTGCACCTTGCGCTCGTTATTGGCGTGCTCGGTGGGGTGGTATTCGCTTCGCTCGCGCCTTGGACACTTGAAGCGATCAGCGGTCGGCAGATGTGGGAAGCGCGCGAAGTTGCTAGCATCTTTGGGCTCGTTTATTTCGTAATTGCCCTTCACTCGCCGTTTTCGATAGCTTTGGCGTACGCAGGGTCGCGCAACGCTTATCTAGTCGCAAACACTTTGACGTTTCTCAGCACACTCGCCTGCTGTCTCGTGTTGGTGCCTACCTTTGGACTCGTCGGTGCCGCCTGGTCTCTGTGCATCGGTGTGCTCGTCTTGGTATCTTATTCGTTTCTAGCATACCGATCTCTACTGCGATCATTTGAAGGAGGCCGAGCGTGAAACCTACCATCAGTATTCTGATTCCGACCTACAACCGTGTAGGTTTGCTGAAGAAGTCGTTGCTTAGTGCACTCTCACAGGATTTTGAGGATTTTGAAGTTGTCGTTAGCGACAACGCATCAACCGACGACACCCCTATCTTTCTCCAAGAGATGCTTAACGGAGCTGGACATCCTCGCTTAAAGGTGGTGCGGCAATCTTCTAATATCGGTATGGCACGAAATTGGGATGTGCTTGTGAAATTAGCGCGTGGTCGCTTTTTCCTCGTATTGTCTGATGACGACGTTCTCGAGCCGTCGGCACTTCGTGTCCTTTATGATGCACTAACTCAAACCTTTGAGGCTCCGCTCGCCTTCTGTGCAGTGCGGGGCATTGACGAAGCTGACGAAGTCAAGTTCACTCGATCGGCGCCAAACGGCTCTCTCGATGCCTTGAGCTTTGCCTACGGCGTCTTGAGCGGCCGATTTTATCCTTGTTTATGCGCTACACTTTATGATCGCGAGAAGTTCATGGCCACCTTGAGTTTTTCAGGAAGCCAGTGCCAGATGGCGATGGATACTGTTGTACTGTTAAAGCTAGCCCTTCGTTATAGAAATGTAGGGTCAACATCCACATTTGCGAGTTGTTACCGTATTCATAATAACAGCGCCTCCAGTTCTTCGAGCATTGACTTATGGATGCGAGACATGGAGTTGCTAGCTCAAGAAGTCGAGCTAGAGGCTGCATCTGTGTTGCAGGACGATTTGGAACGTGCACAGCTAAAGCAATGGCTTGAGGTGTATCGTGCGCACATGCTTCGGCACCTGTTGCTCTCCTCGCCTCGCCCAAACCGTACGATCTTCGAGGCATATATGAAGCACACGTCGAAATTGACAGTTCTAGGTATATGGGACATGGTAATTCTGACTGCTCGCCTCATTATACCCACTCCTATAGAGGCAATCTTAAAACGCATGCGTACGATAGTCTATCCACAATCTGTACTCTGACGCCCATTGTAAATTGCAGAAAGCGTTGTATGAGTAAGAGTGGAATGTAGTGAGGTGCAACGAGATGTTGAAGATTTTGTACGTAATGCACATTGATTGGGATTGGATCAAACAACGTCCCCAATATCTAGCCGAGGAACTTGCTAAGGAAGCAGACGTGCATGTGGTATTCTTGCGCTCCTTTCGCCGCCCTCACTTGGGAAAAAACAATTCTTCATTGAAGCGCACTCCGCTTGTACCTGTTCCATGGAGGTACGCTTTCGGCTTTGCTTGGCTTGATTCCATAATTAATACAATTGTACTTTATTATATTTTAATTTCAATGCGTCCGGATGTGTTATGGTTAACGCATCCTTTGATGCAGAAGTATATTCCGCAATTTGTGCTCAGTAAATTGTATTGTGTGTATGATGTCATGGATGATCATGTATTGTTGCGAACGGGCAAGGTGTCGCGCAGTCAAATAGCACGAAGCGAAGCTGCGCTCGTCCACGAAGCAGAGCTAATGTTTGCCTCTAGTGAGCACCTTCGCGCAAAGTTGCTCGAGCGTTATGGCTCGGAGCTTATCGTGCATCTTATTCGTAATGGAGTTGACACCTCAATTATATCGACTGCAGAACAGCAGGTGTCGAGACGCCAAGATGTCAAGTCTGAAGTGACTAACCAATCGTGCAGCCTCTTGTACATTGGGACGGTCTCGCACTGGATCGACTATCCTTCAATCCTTGATACGCTTAAGCAGTTTCCGAATCTCGTCTTCCACTTCGCGGGACCACCGGAACATACTATCGAACATGAACGTGTGAAATATCTCGGCGTATGGCCGCACGAGCGACTTCCTGAACTTGTCGCTCGATACGACATCCTTATTATGCCATTTATTGTCAATGAGATGATTGCCAGCGTAGACCCAGTGAAATTGTACGAATACGTTTCGTTTCATAAGCCCATTATTGCCAGTAGCTACCCTGAGATAGAGCGCTTCAGCCCATTCGTGGAATTTTACTCACTTGAGAAACCCCTTGCTCAAGTTGTGCGAGATCTGCTTAAGCGTGGTGTGCGGCCAAATTACGAACTTTCGGATGCACACCATTTCCTTGGGCTCAACTCTTGGCGGAGTCGGGTGAAGCTTATTCTGAAGTTGCTCAATAGTAGATGATGAATATGGCTAAAAACTATGAAATCGTTGTTGCTACATACAATGGGGCGCCTTTCCTTTCGGCGCAACTCGATTCTCTGCTCCCGCAACTTGGTTTAGCGGGGTGGATCACGATTCGTGATGACGGCTCAAGCGACGATACGTCATCGCTTATTGAGGACTATGCCCGTCAATACCCGGCGCACATTCGTGTGCTGTCAGGAGCGCCTTCAGGAAGCGCTAGAGATAACTTTGGCTTACTTTTGCAAAACGCTACCGCTGACTATGTGTTCTGCAGCGACCAAGACGATGTATGGCTGCCCGACAAGGTGGAACGCTTGTTGCGGGTAATGCTTGAACACGAGATATCGCTTGGCCCCAGTACGCCCCTCCTCGTTCACTCCGACCTACTGGTTGTTAACGATAACATGCACATCCTCGCTAATTCGCTTTGGCGCTATCAAAAGCTAGATCCTACTTGGGGTAACTCGTTCGCGCTCTTGTTAACTCAGAATGTGGTAACAGGTTGCGCAATGCTAGTCAATCGAGCGTTGCTTGAAGCAGCACTACCCGTTCCCATACAAGCCGTGATGCATGACTGGTGGCTCGCGCTTGTCGCTTGTGCCCTCGGGCGCGTCGTAGCTGTGCCAGAGCCGCTTGTGTATTACAGGCAGCATGGGCAAAATGATGTAGGTGCTAAACGCTTCAACGCGCACTATATTCTGAACCGTTTTACACGCTTGCGAAGTGGGGAAGTGACGGGGCTTGCTCGACTCTCACTGCAAGCAGAAGCGTTCGCGATCCGATTTGACGGAACATCCTCGGCAAGCACGGCTAGGATGTTCGCGCAGTTGCCGCGTCTGCCGCGTTGGCAGCGACGACTTCAAATCGTTCACCATGGATTTTGGAAGGTAGGTTTCGCTCGAAACCTCGGATGGCTCCTGTGGGCGTGACTATTCTCTTGGTACTCTGAATGTGTGAGCTTAAAGAACCCAAATTGGTGAAAGTGGGTATCATCGTACCCACTTTAAATCCAGGCATACAGGCTGAGGCTTTGATAAGCGCTGTAAGTAAGCAGACACTTCAGCCGTTGCTACGCGTGGCTATAGATTCCGCGTCCACGGACGATTCGGTGCGGTTATGGCGTGAGGCGGGTTGGGACGTGTTGGAGATTGAGCGTGGACGATTCGACCATGGGGGCACACGTAACTTTGCCGCTCACTATGCGAGTGAAGCGGATGTCCTCGTGTTTCTTACCCAGGACGCGCAGCCCATCTCTCGGGACTGGCTGAAACGTCTCGTCGCACCCCTCGCATCGGGTGAAGTAGCAGCAACATTCGGGCGGCAACTGCCCAGGCCACAAGCAAGCCTTTTTGAACGATATGCGCGGTTCTTCAACTACCCGCCCGTGTCACATCGTATGACACGGGCGGACATTCCTACGCGAGGGGTGAAGGCGTTCTTTTTCTCGAACGTCTGTTCAGCCGTACGGCGGGACGCATTTTTTAAGGTGGGCGGCTTCCCCGAGCGGACGATCATGAATGAGGACATGTTACTCGCTGGGCGATTTCTTAAGCATGGATACGCTATAGGGTACGTCGCTGACGCACCCGTGATGCACTCGCATGAGTACACGCTCGCACAGCAGTTTCGACGGAATTTCGACGTGGGTGTTTTCTTCGCCGACTTTGCAGAGGAATTGGAGGGCGCGTCCGTCGGGCGGGAAGGCGTACGGTTCGTACTAGGTCAGACAAAATACGCTTTGAGGCACGGCAGACCAGATCTGCTCCCAGTCGTGGTGGTGGAAGCCGCTGTGAAGTACACAGCGTTTCAAATTGGGAAGCGGCACGCCTTTCTGCCACGCCGTGTGAAGCAGGTGCTAAGTATGCATAAGTACCACTGGGAGAAACAAGGATAAACATGAAGAACATTCTCGTCACAGGCGGATGCGGTTTCATCGGCAGCAACTTCGTTCGATACTGGTTGTCGAATCACTCGGACCGGATCGTCGTTCTCGACAAGCTGACCTACGCGGGACGTCGAGAAAACTTGGATGATCTCTGGAGTGACGCGCGCCTAAGCCTGGTCGTCGGCGACATCGCCGACGGCGATCTCGTGCGGCGCGTGTGCCGCGAGCAAGGCGTAACGACGGTCGTCAACTTCGCCGCCGAGACGCACGTCGATCAAAGCATCCTCGGCCCCCTCGTCTTCACCGACACCAACGTGCGCGGCACGCACGTCCTGCTGGAAGTCGCGCGCGAGCTGAACTTGCGCTTTCACCACATCAGCACCGACGAGGTCTACGGCCATATCCCGGACGGACACCAAAGCGTCGAGCCCGATTCTTTGGCGCCACGCTCTCCGTACAGCGCGTCGAAGGCGGCGGCCGATCAGCTCGTGCAAGCGTACTTCATCACGTACGGCCTTCCCGTCACCATTACGCGCGGCGCGAACAACGTCGGTCCGTATCAGTACCCGGAGAAGGTCGTCCCGCTCTTCGCGACGAACGCCCTACTCGGCGAGCCGCTGCCGGTGTACGGGGACGGAGGGCAAATGCGCGATTACGCGCACGTGCTGGATCACTGCACGGGCATCGAGGCCGTGCTGCAACACGGACGACTCGGCGAGGTGTACAACGTCGGGACGGGCCGCGAGATGACGAACATGGAGATGGTCGAGATCGTCCTCGACACGCTGGGCGCGTCGCGCGACTTGATTCGTCACGTCGCCGACCGCCCCGGGCATGATCGCCGTTACAGCATGAACGTCGACAAGTTGCGCGCCCTCGGATGGCAACCACGCTTCGACCCGCGCGAGGCCGTTGCCGAGGCCACACGCTGGTACGCCGAGAACCGCGCTTGGTGGGAGCCCATTCGGAGCGGTGAGTTCCGCGCGTACTACGAGCGCCAATACGCCGAACGCTTGGCGCGGGCGAACTCGTGACGCGGCGCGGCATCATTTTGGCGGGCGGCTCGGGGACGCGCCTGTATCCGGCGACGCTCGCCGTTTCCAAGCAGTTGCTGCCCATCTACGACAAGCCGATGATCTATTACCCGCTCACGACGCTGATGATGGCCGGGTTGCGAGACATCCTCGTGATTTCCACGCCCGAGGACACGCCTCGCTTTCGCCAGCTTCTGGGAGACGGCTCGCAGTGGGGCATGTCGCTGTCGTACGCGGTGCAATCCAAGCCCGAGGGACTCGCTCAAGCCTTCGTGATCGCCGAAGACTTCTTGCAAGGTGGCCGAAGCACCCTCATTTTGGGTGACAACATCTACTACGGGCACGATCTCGTGTTGAAGTTGCGTGAGGCCGGCCGCCAAGAGCGGGGAGCGACGGTCTTCGCGTATCAAGTGAGCGATCCCGAGCGGTACGGCGTGGTGGAGTTCACGGCCGAGGGCCGAGTCGTTTCGATCGAGGAAAAGCCGAACGAACCGAAGTCGAGCTTCGCCGTGACCGGCTTGTACTACTACGACGAGCACGTCGTCGACATCGCGAAGACCTTGAAGCCCTCGTGGCGTGGCGAGTTCGAGATCACCGAGGTGAACAACGCCTACCTGCGAGAAGGATTGCTGGACGTCCAACTGCTGGGCCGAGGCTTCGCGTGGCTCGATACGGGCACGCACGAGAGCATGCTGGAGGCGAGCGCGTTCATTCAGACCATCGAGCACCGCCAAGGCGTGAAGGTCGCTTCCCCGGAGGAGATCGCGTGGCGGCAGGGTTGGATCAGCACGGAGGACGTATTGGCGCAAGCGCAGCGATTCTCGAAGAATCAGTACGGCCAGTACTTGATGCGTGTATGCCGTGAGCCTCGTTGGGGCGCATCGGCCGGAGAGGAGGGCGCACAGTGAAAATCGAGTTGGCACCGGAATTCGCGCAGGCATTGTCGTTCGAGTCGTACCCGAGCGCGCCCGCGATCGAAGACGTCTGGACGCACGCGCTGCGCAAGAACCGAAGCGAAAACGGCGCGTTCATGGAGTGGTTGCGGTTGGGTGACGCGGGCGTTCAGCTGCTGCCCGGCGAGCTCGTGCCGCGCCAGATCAGCGTGTCGTGGGCGGCGCCCGCACGCATCAACGCCTTTCACATTCACGTGAAGGAAGTGCAGAACGAAATCTGGTGCGTCATCGGCGGGCAGCTCGTGGTCTGGCTTGTGGATTGCCGTGCAGGGTCGAGCACGCTGGGCGTACGACGTAAACTCGTGCTGTCGGGCGAGCAACCGACGTTGCTGTACATTCCGAGCGGCGTCGCGCACGGATACCAGGCGGGACGGGACGGAGCCACTCTTCTGTACGCGATGGACGCTCAGTTCGACCTTGCCGACCCCAACGAGGGGCGCTTGCCGTGGAACTTCTTCGGCGCGTCCCTGTGGGACGAGGACCGAGGGTGATCGTACTCACGGGAGGCTCCGGACGTCTCGGAACAGAGTTGCAGACCTTGCTGCCCGAGGCGCTCGCCCCGAACAGCCGGGAACTCGACGTGACGAGCGAGGAGAGCGTCATGTCGTACGTGCGTGGAGTTCGGCCCAGTGTGATCGTGCACGCGGCGGCTTATACCAACGTCGGCGCCGCCGAGCGAGAACGAGAAGCGTGCTGGCGCGTGAACGTCGTGGGCACTCGTCACGTCGTGCGGGCCGCCCACGACATCGGCGCGAAACTCGTGCACGTCTCCACCGATTACGTGTTCGACGGCGAGCGCGGCGGCTACACCGAGGAAGACCCTCTCGGACCGCCGATCAACTACTACGCCTTGTCCAAGTTGGTGGCAGAGGAAGTGGCGCGCACCGCGCCTCGTCACCTCGTCGTGCGCACGTCGTTTCGGCCTCGAGAATGGCCGTACGAAACGGCTTTCACCGACGTGTTCACGTCTCAGGATTACGTCGACGTGATCGCGCCGGACATCGCCTTGATCGTTCGAAACGCCCTCGAGATCGACGCGCCGACCCTTCACGTCGCCACCGAGCGCAAGAGCGTGTTCGACCTCGCGAGGCGTCGCAAGCCGGACGTCCGACCCGGAGCGCGAGGGCAGGTAGGCGTGCGGATGCCGTCGGACGTGAGCCTCGACACGACGAGGTGGCAAGCTCTCAAGGCGTCGCTGCAGGAGCGTTGACCGCCGTTCGTGGCGAGGGCGTCGGGGCCGTTCGAGCGAAGGCCATGCCGACCACGAGCCAGAAGAGCTCGGCGAAGTGCGGAGAGGGTCCGACGGTCACGACGTCCACGAGGCTGATGCCGAGATAGCCGAAGAAGATGGAGACGAGCAAGCCGTCGCGCGTTCGCCACACGGCACGGGCGGCGAACACGAGGAGAACGAGCAGCCCGAGGGTGCCTAAAACGCCCGTTTCGGCGAGGCTGTGCAAGAAGACGTTGTGCGCGGTGAGCCAGACTCCTCGGTACGGTTCGAGCCAGGTCGGGCACGTCATGCCCACGTCGGCGAGGGCGGCCGTGACCACACACTGATCGTCGTACAGAAACTTGATGTACGGCCCGATTTGATACGGTCCCTGCCCGCCGATTGGCGAGTCGCCGAACGCTTGCAACGCTCCTTGCCATACTTGGTCGCGCCCCGAGAGGGTGCCGTTGGCAAAGCGCTCTACCAAGGCGAATTGGCGCAGCCCCGGAACGAGTCCCAAAGCGGCCACGACGATCAAGACCGTGACGCCGAGCGCGCGCAGATACCGTAGGTTGCCGACGAGTACGGCGGCGGCGGCCCCGACGGCGAGGGCGAGGAAGGGGCCGCGGCTGCCCGTCGCGACGAGCGTGACGAGCGCGGCGGCGCCAAGGCCGAGGCGCCACCAGGGAGCCGCGCCTTTCCACGACACGAGCAGCCAAAGCGTCGTGACGGCGATCAAGCCGAGCGATACGGTGTAGTAGAAGGGATGGCTCAGCCTCGCTTCAAGCAGTCGGGACGTGCCGTGCGTCAAGAACTCGTACCCCCAAGCGACGGCGAACACGGACGCGTATCCCCAAACGAGCGGCCGCAGGTGACGGCTTTCCTTGAGGTAGAGTCCTGCGGCGATCATCGCCGCGAAGAACAACAGGCGGAGCGCGGCGAGGGCGAGGGACTCCAGAGGTCGTGGCGTGAAGAGTGCGGCCGCGATCTGCAGGGCCGCGCACAGCAGCAGGGCGTTGCGCGCGCTTCGAGACGAGCCGCGTAAGCTGGGCAGCGTCCAGAATGCCGCGAGATACAAAGGCGGGAAGACGGGAACGAGCGCGATGACCCAAGCGATCCACCGAGGAGCCGGAAGCGAAGGAGATTCGAACGGTTCGGGCTCGACGTGCGGTGGGGGAGGGGCGGTCAGGCTCGACACGCGCGCCAGTATACGGGCAAACGACATGAAAAAACCCCCGCCGAAGCGGAGGTTTCCTTGGTGACCCCAACGGGATTCGAACCCGTATCGCTACCTTGAAAGGGTAGTGTCCTAACCGTTAGACGATGGGGCCACACCTCAGGAACGTCGCGCGAACGCGGGTTTCTGCCTTTCAAGGGGCACCCTTTCGGGCACGCAGAGAACTATAGCCCAGGAGCGGCGGGGCGTCAACTCCCGCCGCTCCCGGATCGTGCGTCACATATGAATCGTGCGCTTTTCCACGCCCAGGGCGGCTTCTTTCACGACCTCGCTGAGCGTCGGGTGGGCGTGCACCGTACGCGCGAGATCCTCGCTGGAGCCCGCGAACTCCATCACGGTGACCGCTTCCCCGATAAGCTCGGAAACGTTCGGGCCGACCATGTGCACCCCGAGGATGCGGTCGGTTTTCGCGTCGGCCACCACCTTCACGAAGCCGCGCGTGTCACCGTGTCCTGCTGCGCGTCCGTTCGCGCTGAACGGGAACTGCCCCACCCTCACGTCGAGGCCGCGCTCCTTCGCCTGACCTTCCGTGAGTCCCGCCCACGCGATCTCCGGCGAAGTGTAGATCACCCAAGGAATCACCTCGTAGTTCACGTGACCCGCTTGCCCGGCGATCATCTCCGCGACCGCCACGCCTTCCTCCTCGGCCTTGTGTGCCAGCATCGCTCCGCCGATCACGTCGCCGATCGCGTACACGTTGGGCAGGTTGGTGCGGTAGTGCGCGTCCGTCTTCACGAAGCCGCGCTCGTCGAGCTCCAAGCCCACCTCCTGCGCGCCGAGGCCTTTCGTGTGCGGCACCCGACCGATCGCCACGACGAGCTTGTCGAACTCGGCCGTCACGGTCTTGTCGCCGTCTTGATACGTGACCTTCACGCCCGCCACGTCCTGCGTGACTTCTTGGATCTTCACGCCGAAGCTGAACTTCAATCCTTGCTTTTGAAATTGCTTCAGGGCTTCGCGGCTCACCGCCGGATCCGCCGTCATGAGAAAGCCCGGGAGCGCTTCGAGCACCGTCACGTCCGCGCCGAGACGCCGCCACACGGAGCCGAGTTCCACCCCGATCACGCCCGCCCCGATCACGCCCAAGCGGTCAGGAACTTGCTCGAACGCGAGCGCGCCCGCGTTGTCCACGACGTGCCCGCCGAACGGGGCGAGCGGCAGCTCACGCGGGGAGCTGCCCGTCGCGACGATCACGTGCTTCGCCGCGACTTCCTGATCGCCCACAGCGACGACCCAACCGCCTTGATCTTGCCGCACGAGGCGCCCCAAGCCGTGCAGGGACGTCACCTTGTTCTTCTTGAACAGGTACGTCACGCCGCCGCTCATCTTGTCCACGACGGCTTCCTTGCGCGCCAGCATCTTCGCGAGGTCCAGCTTGGCGGAGTCCACGAGGATGCCGTGCTCCGAAAGCTCGTGGTTCACCATCTCGAAGCGCTCGCTGGAGTCCAGCATGGCCTTGGAGGGAATGCACCCGACGTTGAGGCACGTTCCACCGAGGGAGGCCTTTCCGCCGCGCTCGAAGGCGTCCACGCACGCCGTCTTGAAGCCGAGCTGCGCCGCGCGAATCGCCGCGACGTACCCAGCCGGTCCACCACCGATCACGATCACATCAAAAACGTCCACGCCCGGAATGATACCGTGCGCGCCCACCGTGAAAGGCGCTCGAAGTCGGAATGCGAACAGCGGTCAACGACGTCGTTGACCGCTGTCGGTGCGCCGCGCTCAGATTTCGAGCAGCATCCGGGCGGGGTCTTCGAGGATGTTCTTGATGGCCACGAGGAACAGCACCGCTTCGCGACCGTCGATGATGCGGTGATCGTACGACAGCGCGACGTACATCATGGGCCGCGCGACGATCTGGCCGTTCTCGACGATGGGACGCTCGATGATGTTGTGCATCCCGAGGATCGCCGACTGCGGTTGGTTGAGGATCGGCGTGCTCATCATGGAGCCGAAGGTGCCGCCGTTCGTGATGGAGAACGTGCCGCCCGAAAGGTCCTCGAGGGTGAGCTTGCCGCTCTTGGCTTTCTGAGCGAAGGCCGCGATGTCCTTCTCGATCGTGGCGAGGCCCTTCTGGTCGGTGTCACGCAAGATCGGCACGACGAGACCCCGCTCCGACGCCACGGCGATGCCGATGTCGTAGTAGCCGTGATAGACGATGTCCTTGCCGTCCACCGACGAGTTGATGACCGGGAACTGCTTGAGGGCCTCGGTCGCCGCGCGCACGAACAAGCTCATGAAGCCGAGCTTGACGCCGTGCTTCGCCACGAAGGCGTCTTGGTACTTCTTGCGCAGATCCATGGCGGGCTTCATGTTGATCTCGTTGAAGGTCGTGAGGATCGCCGCCGTGTTCTGCACGTCCTTGAGACGCTCGGCGATGCGCGCCCGAATCCGCGTCATGGGCACGCGCTGCTCGGGACGCGCGCCCGCCGGAAGTTGCACGCTCGGCTGGAGCGTGGGCGTGCTCGCTGGCGCCTTCGCTTCCTGCTGGACGGGCGCCTCTCCCGCCGGGGCGGCGACGGCCGCGCCGCCCGCCGTGAACGACAAGACGTCGCCTTTCGTGACACGCCCGTCCTTGCCCGTTCCGGAAATCTGCGCCGGGTCGAGATTTCCCTCGGTCACGAGCTTGCGCACGGCGGGCGACAGCCCGTCCGTGTCGACTTGCGGTTTGTCCATCACGGCGGTCGTCGATTGCGCTTGCGCCGCCTGTGCGGCGGCGGGCGTCGGCGCCGCCGTGACGACCGCCCCACCCTCGCCGATCACGCCGAGGACTTCCTCGCTGAGGACCGTGTCTCCCTCGTTCTTCGCCACGCTCTGCAGCGTGCCGTCCGTGAGCGCCGTGACTTCCAGCACGACTTTGTCCGTCTCGATCTCGGCCACGACGTCGCCGCGCTTCACGGCGTCGCCAGGCTTCTTGTGCCACGCCAGCAAGGTGCCTTCGCTGACGGATTCGCTGAACACGGGAACTTTGATTTCGGTCGGCATACGGCTCCTATCTTAGTACCCCTCACCCTCCGGCCCCCTCGTCCACGAGGAAAGAGGGGAGACCGAAGCGCGAGAGCTGTCTGAAGCCCCTTCCACGACGCAAGGGGCAGGTGAGGGGTCAGGCTTTCGCCACGCCCAGCCCGAGGGCGACCGCGATGACGGCTTCCTGCTCTTTGTTGCTGCGGCTGGCGTAGCCGACGGCGGGCGAGGCGCTGCGCGGACGGCTGGACACCGCCAGGGTCTGCCCTTTGGCGAGCACGGCGCGCAAGTCATCTTGAATCATCAGCCACGCGCCCATGTTGTACGGCTCTTCTTGCGCCCAAACGACTTCCGCGCCGAGGTAACGCGCGAGTTCGGCCTTGAGGTCGTTGGAGGGGAAGGGGTAAAGCTGCTCCAAGCGAACGAGGGCGACTTCACCGCCGAGGCCGGCCTTTTCGCGCGCCTCGAAAAGCTCCCAGTACAGCTTGCCGCTGGAGATCACGACGCGCTTGGCTTTCGGCGCGCTTTCGTCACCGATGACTTCACGGAAGTGACCGCTCGCGAGCTCCTCGAGGGGGCTCGTCGCGTACTTGCTTCTCAGCAGGCTCTTCGGCGTCATCACGACGAGCGGCTTGCGAGCGTCACGAACGAGTTGACGGCGCAGCATGTGGAAGACTTGCGCGGGCGTGCTCGGCACACACACTTGCATGTTGTTCTGAGCGCAGAGTTGCAAGTAACGCTCCAAGCGGGCGCTGGAGTGCTCGGGGCCTTGGCCTTCGTAACCGTGCGGCAACAGCAAGGTGAGGCCGCTGAACCGCTGCCACTTGCTTTCGCCGCTGGAGATGAATTGGTCGATCACGACTTGCGCGCCGTTGGCGAAGTCGCCGAACTGCCCTTCCCAAAGCACGAGCGCGTTGGGCTCGGACGTCGAGTAACCATACTCGTACGCCATCACCGCTTCCTCGGACAAAGTCGAGTCGATGATCTCGACGTGGCCCTGCGAATCCGACAGGTTCGCGAGGCCGAGGTAGTCCTCGGCGAGCGGATCCGTCGCGTTTTGGTCGTGCACGACCGCTTGGCGGTGCACGAACGTGCCGCGTCCCGCGTCCTGACCGGTCAGGCGCACGCCGTACCCTTCGCTGAGAAGCGTCGCGTACGCCAGCATCTCGCCCATGCCCCAATCGAGGAGTTGCTTGCCTTCGGCCATGTCACGGCGCGCTTTCAAGACGCGCTCCGTCGCGCGGTGCACGCCGAAGCCTTCAGGCACGGACGCCAGCTTCACGCCGAGTTCGCGCAACGTGTTCAACGGCACGCCCGTCTCGACGACTTGATCGAGCTTCTGGCCGCGGAACTTGCTCCAGTCCGTCGCGAGGCTCGACTTGTACTCGCCCTCCATCTCCTCGACGACGGTGTCGCCCTTGTCGAGGAGATCGCGGTACCCCTCCACGAGTTTGTCGCCTTCGCCGAGTTGCAGCACGCCTTCGTGCTCCAGACGCTGCGCGTAGAGCGCGCGCGTTCCAGGATGTGCCTTGACTTCCCGGTACATCACGGGCTGCGTGATCGTCGGATCGTCGCTTTCGTTGTGACCGAGCTTGCGGTAGCACACGAGGTCGATGAAGACGTCCTTGCCGAACTTCTGGCGGTAGTCCACGGCGAGTTGCGCCACGAACGCGACCGCTTCCGGATCGTCGGAATTGACGTGCATCGCCGGAGACTCCACGACTTTGGCGACGTCCGTCGTGTAACGGCTGCTGCGCGCGTCACGCGGATCGGACGTCGTGAAGCCGACTTGGTTGTTCACGACGATGCGAATGGTGCCTGCCGTCGTGAAGCCGCGCAAGTTCATGAGGTTGACCGTTTCGAACGTCACGCCTTGCCCGACGATGGCCGCGTCACCGTGGATGGTGATCGGCAAGACTTGCGTGCGGTCACCGCCGCGGCGGTCTTGACGCGCGCGCGTCGAGCCCCCCACGACGGGCGACACGATCTCCAAGTGCGAAGGATTGAACGCGAGCGCGAGGTGCATCGGGCCGCCGGGCGTGTGGACGTCGCTCGAAAAGCCCATGTGGTACTTCACGTCGCCGGCGATGTTCGGATCGTCGCTGAGGGTTTTCTTGCCTTCAAACTCCGCGAAGAGGTCGGCGGGACGCTTGCCGAAGATGTTCACGAGGACGTTGAGCCGCCCACGGTGCGCCATCCCGATGACGGTTTCCTTCACGCCGAAACTGCCCGCGCGTTGCACGATCGTGTCGAGCATGGGAATGAGGCTCTCGCCGCCTTCGAGCGAGAAGCGCTTTTGTCCGACGTACGTCACGTGCAGATAACGCTCGAGACCTTCGGCGGCGTTGAGCTTCGTCAGAAGACGGCGCTTTTGCTCGACCGAGAAGCGCCCACGTCCGCGCCCTTCCTCGACGCGCGCTTGAAGCCACTCGCGCTCCTCGCGGGGCAAGTAGCCGAATTCGAAGCCGATCGCGCCGCAGTACGTCACGCGAAGCTCTTCGAGAACGTCGCGAAGCTTGCCCTTGAAGCCGCCGTCATGCACCTCGACGTCGAGCTCCGCGTCCGACAAGCCGTAATACGCCGGGTCGAGCTCCGGCACGCTGGGTTTGCCGCGCAGGCCGAGCGGATTGAAGCTTGCGGCGAGGTGACCGTACAGACGGTACGCGTTCACGAGGGCGCTGACGCCGTGATTGGAGGAGGAACTCGGCGTGGCGGTCGTTCCGCGCCCGGCGCCAAGCCGCTTGGTGAGGTCCGTGCCAAGTTCCAAAAAGGCTTGGCGGACGGGACTGTGAGGTGTGTCCTGCTGCCCTTGTCGCAGCGTATCGAAGTACGATCGCCACTCTGATGACACTGAAGTCGGGTCCCGGAGGTAATCTTCGTACAGCCCCTCGACGAAGCTGGCGTTCCCTCCGTACATGACCGATTGGGAATCTTCCATCGCGTTCCCCAGCATAGCGCGACGTCACAAGGCGAGTGTGGGTACTTTCCCCGTTACACACTTGATCTTTCGCCGCCGCACCCCTGGCAGCAAAGCTCTCGCCGTCGAGCACGGTGCGGACCGCTTCTTGTCGCCACCGCTTTTCGGGCCGATAAGGATGCGGGTCGGCAGGGTCGGTGCGCCGTACAGCGTGCTCACGAGGCGCACCTCGAAAGAGGCGTGACAAAGCGGCGTTCACCTTGAGGCGCGTCCCACCCGTCCCATGCAGCGTTTCTCGACACTGCCCTCATGACGACTCGTGTACGAGGTCGCCGCGTCCTCACCCTCATCCTCGCGGGCGGAAAAGGCTCGCGGCTCGGAAGCTTGACGAAGTACCGAGCCAAGCCCGTCCTTCCCTTCGGCGGCACGTACCGCCTCATCGACTTCGCCCTCTCGAACTGCGTTCACTCGGGATTGTCGGACGTGTGGGTGCTCGAGCAGTACGAACTGCACACTCTCAACGCGCACCTCGCCAACGGACGGCCTTGGGACTTGGACCGAACGCGCGGCGGCGTTCAGGTTCTGCCGCCCTTCACGAGCGACGGTAGCGACGACGCGCGCCTCGCTTCCGGCAACGCGCACGCCCTTCACGTCAACGCGCCCCTGCTGCGAGAGTACCGCCCCGACGTCGTGGTCGTGCTGTCGGCCGATCACGTCTACCGACTCGACCTCGCCGACGTGATTTCTCACCACCTCGACAAGAACGCTTCGGTCACGATGGTCACGACGTCCGTCCCGGAAGGCGAGACGGCCCACCGATTCGGCAATGTCGTTCTCGACGACGAGCGGCGCGTCACCGAGTTCGCGTACAAGCCCGACGAGCCCATCTCGGACGTCGTCACGACGGAAGTCTTCGTGTACGACGCGCCGCACCTCTTCGAGACGCTCGACCGCCTCGCCGCCGCCGGAGAGCTCACAGACTTCGGGCACGAGCTGGTTCCGGCGCTCGTGAGCGAAGGCCGCGCGTTCGCTTACCCCTTCGAAGGGTACTGGCGCGACGTCGGGACGCTCGACGCGTACTGGGAGGCGCACCAGCAACTCCTCGCCGGCAAGCTTCCGCCGCTCGACGATCCCGCGTGGCCCACCCTCACGTACCACGCGCCGCGCTCGGCCGCCCGCCTCGAGAAGGGCGCCGTCGTCGAGGACAGCCTCGTCTCCCTCGGGTGCCGCGTCGCCGGACGCGTCGAACGCTCGGTCTTGTCGCCGGGCGTCGTCGTGGAGGCAGGCGCGGTCGTCACGGACAGCGTGCTGCTCAACGACGTCACGGTGCGCGCGAACGCCAAAGTCGAGCGTGCCGTGGTCGACGAAGGCGCCACGATCGACCCGAACGCCTCCGTCGGCACCCCCCATGAGGTGACGCTCGTGCCCGCTCACACGCACGTCGAGGCGGGCGAGCAGCTCGAAGGTGACGATTTGCCAACCGAGCAGGCGCCACGGCGCCTCAATTTGCGGTGACGCGCGCGAGTCCCGCGCCCGGACGACTCAGAAGGCGACGTCGAGGCCCGCGATGCACTCTTGCGCGATCGCGCGCGCGAGCGGGTCCCGTGTCGAGCGCGCGTAACTCACGCCGAGGTGCAGATGCTCGCCCGCCACGAAGCGGTTCTCGATGGCGAGCGTTTGATAGTACGCGAGGTGCGTGTGAGCGAGCAGGATGTCGCGCGTGCGCTCGGGCGGCAGCGTGCGAAGCAGTTGCAGCGCCTTGTTGTACTCTTGCACCGCCTCCTGATCGTTGCCTTCGATGGCCGCTTCCCGCCCTTTTTGCAAGTGACGGGCCGCCGTGAGATACGCGGGACGCATGACCGTAGTCTAGCGTCCCGCGCGCGGCTCAAGCTCGAATTCGGTCAGCGCTCGCGTCGCTCGCGGTCGCCGCCTTCACGGCGCGGCCCACGGTCGCCGCCGCGACTTTCGCGCGGGGCGCGAAGCGGCACCTTGCCTTCGAGTTCCGGACGCACGAGGTCGATCTTGCCGCGATCGTCGATGTTCGCGATCTTCACGCGAACCTTGTCGCCGACCTTCATGACGTCCTCGACCGAAGCGATGCGCTCCTCGCTCATCTGTGAGATGTGCAGCATGCCGTCTTGACCGGGGAAGAGGTTGACGAACGCTCCGAACGGCGCGGTCTTCACGACCGTTCCGTCGAACTCCTCGCCGAGCTTCGCTTCGCGCGTGGTGCTGGAGATGCGGCCCAGGACTTCCTGCGCGGCGCTCGCGTCCGAGCTGAAGATGCGGACGGTGCCGTCCTCGTCGATGGTGATCTGCGCGCCGAGCGATTCGAGTTCACGAATGTTCTTGCCGCCCGGGCCGATGATCTTGCCGATCGAGTCGACAGGAACTTTCGTCGTGAGAATACGCGGCGCGTACGTGCTGAGCTCGCTTCGCGGCGCGGGCAGCGCCTCGGCCATTTTGCCGAGGATGTGCAGCCTCGCTTCCTTGGCTTGCGCGAGCGCTTCGCGCATGATCTCGGGCGTGATTCCCGTGATCTTGATGTCCATCTGCAAGGCCGTCACGCCCGCGGCGGTTCCACACACCTTGAAGTCCATGTCGCCCAACGCGTCTTCCAAACCCAGAATGTCCGTCAGGATCTTGTAGCGTCCGCTCTCCATCACGAGGCCCATCGCGACGCCTGCCACGGGCGTCTTGATCGGTACGCCCGCGTCCATCAGCGACAGACTGCCCGCGCACACCGTCGCCATGGAGCTCGACCCGTTGGATTCCAGCACGTCGCCCACGACGCGAATCACGTACGGAAACGTTTCGAAGGTCGGCAAGACCGCGCGAAGAGCGCGCTTGGCGAGGTTCGCGTGGCCGATCTCGCGGCGTGACTGTCCGCCCATGCGTTTGACTTCTCCCGTCGAGTACGGCGGGAAGTTGTAGTGCAGCAAGAACTTGTCGCCCGTCTCGGCCGAGAGGTCGTCGATGAGGATCTCGTCGCGTTCCGTGCCGAGGGTCGCCGTACCGAGCACTTGCGTCTCGCCGCGCGTGAACATCGCGCTCCCGTGGGCGCGCGGCAAGTACGGCGCCTGAATCCAGATCGGACGGACGGTGCGCGTGTCACGCCCGTCGGCGCGAAGATCCTCCTCCAGGATGAGGCGGCGAAGCTCGGTTTTTTCGACCTTCTCGAACGCCGTCTTGAGGGCGGCGATCTGGTCCGTGGCGCCTTCCGCTTCGGCGTCGGGCACGCGCTCGGCGATGAGTTGATCGCGCAGGGCCTTGAGCGCCACGCTACGGTCCTTCTTCTTGGTCGTCAGCAAGGCGTCGCGCAAGCCCGCGCTTCTCGCCGCTTCGGCGAGTTCCGGCACGAGGTCCGCCGAGTTGTCCACCTTCGCGATCATCTCGAACTTCTCTTTGCCGACGTCCGCGCGCATTTGATCGATGAGGTCGAGGACGGCCTGCATTTCGCGGTGCGCGAACTCGATCGCGCCGACCAAGCGCTCCTCGTCGACTTCCGAGGCGCCCGCCTCCACCATCAAGATCGCTTCGCGCGTGCCCGCCACGACGAGTTCCATCTCGCTGCGCTCGGCTTGCTCCACGGTGGGATTCACGACGTACTGCCCATCGAGAAAGCCCACGCGCACGCACGCGGTCGGACCGCCCCACGGAATGTCGCTGATCGACAACGCCGCCGACGCGCCGATCGCGCCGAGCACGTCGGGCGTGTTCTGCTGATCGGCGCTTTGCACCGTGATAATGACTTGCGTTTCCTGACGGTAACCCTTGGGGAAGAGCGGGCGAATTTGCCGGTCCGTGACGCGCGCGCTCAAAATGGCGCGCTCGCCAGGCCGACCCTCGCGCCGTTGAAAGGAGCCGGGAATCTTGCCGACCGCGTAGTGCCGCTCTTCGAACTCCACCGTGAGCGGCAGAAAGTCGAGGGTGCTGGGCTTGTCGCTCGCCTGCGCCGTGACGAGCAGGACCGTGTCACCGTAGCGCACCGTGACGCTTCCCGATACGAGCTTGGCGACCTTCCCGGTCTCCAAAATCAGCTCGCGTCCGCCGAGGGTCGTCGTGTACGTCTTGCTGTCCGGAAACGAACCGCTCGTGCCGGCGTTCGTTCCTTGGGCCCCCGCTTGGGGCTCGTTCGTTCGTTCTTCTAACATCAGCGCATTGTAACCGCCCCCCGCGCAATCAACGGTTCTGAGCGTGATGAATGAACGACAAGAGAACGTGGACGCTCAGAACGCGAGTTGAAGCCCCAACTTCGCTCGCGAGACGACCGCCGTGGGAAGGAACGTGTCGCCCGCTCGGTTCAGGAACGACGGATACACGTCCAAGCCGCCGTCGAGCACCATGCTCCACGGTCCGGTGACCGCGTACGTCGCGGCGAGCCCGCCGCCGAAGCCGTACTGCGCCTTCAAGGTCGGCCACCCACCGTCTTCGCCCGCGCCGAAGTACGCCGTGACGCGCGGTCCCGCGTACACGTCGAACCGCTGCGGCGTCTTCGACCGCACAGTGTAGAGCACGTCGAGCGTCCCACCGACCGTCACGCCCGCTTCCCCCTCGGGCGCCACGCCGCCAAGGAGCGCAGGCGTTCCTTGAAGCCGTGACGACGCGCCGAGGTTCGCCCCCACCCGCACACCAACCGCCGAGCCGAGCACTTCCCGCACGAACACGTGTCCTTCGGCGCCGAGGCCGCCGTGAAGACCTCCGGACAGGGTCAAGCCGAACGACGCGGCGGACGCCGACGATACGAACGAGGCGCCCACGAAGGCGGCGACCGACCACAAATGAACTTTTGACATGAAAACTCCTCCTCGAACTCTCGAGGAGGAGTTTGACGGCGCTTTCGGTAGCTGCCCTAAAACGTCACTCGTCGCGGCCGTGCATTTCGGCGGGCGGATGCGTCGCTTCGACCGCCGTGAAGGACTCCAAGATTCGGTAGGCGTGCTCGGCTCCCTTGGGCACGACCCACGAGTCGCCCGGCTCCAGCAGAATCGTCGAGCCGGAGATTCGCAGTTCCGCGCGGCCCGAAATCACGAAGCCGACCGTCTCGTAGTCGCGGGTGTGCGGCTCGTCTCCTTCGCTCGGCGCCTCGTTCTCCCACATGCGCATCGAAAGACTCTTGCCGTTGACGAGATACTTCTGGCCCATCGGCCCTTTCGGCGAGTTCTGCGAGTGGATCTTCTTCACGGTCGTGTCCGTCATGGTGAAGCCTCCTTCGACGGTTCACCGTAAGACGCGCGGACGCCAGAGGCGGCAGAAACACGTGAAGGTGCCCTCACTTTTGGAGAGGGCACCCTTTCCGTACAAGAGCGTCAAACTTCCAGCGCGAGCTTGTTGAGGTCGTTTTCGAGCGGAATGCCTGCCGGGTACTGACCGTTGAAGCACGCCAGGCACACGCCGGGACCGCGAATGGAAGCGCGCAAGCCCTCCTCGGAGATGAACGCGAGCGAGTCCGCCCCGATCATCGCGCGAATTTCCTCGATGGTGTGCGTGCTCGCCACGAGCTCCTTGCGGGCCGCCGTGTCGATTCCGTAGAAGCACGGGTGTTTGATGGGCGGGCTGGAGACGCGAAAGTGTACTTCCGTCGCGCCCGCTTCTCGCAGCAAGTTCACGATCTGACGGCTGGTAGTGCCGCGCACGATCGAGTCGTCGACGAGGACGACGCGCTTGCCGCGCACGGCCGACGTCGGCGAGAGTTTGAGCTTCACCTTGAGCTCGCGCGCTTCTTGCGTCGGCGCGATGAAGGTGCGGCCCGCGTACGGATTCTTGTACAAGCCGTAATCGAAGTGGATGCCGCTCGCCCGCGCGTACCCGATCGCCGCGCCGATGCCGCTGTCGGGTACGGGCACGACGATGTCGGCGTCCACGTGCGATTCGAGCGCGAGCGCCTGCCCCATGCGAATGCGCGCCTCGTGCACATCCACCGTGTCCACGAACGAGTCCGCCCGCGCAAAATAGATCCACTCGAACGAGCACGCCGTCGGCTGGTGCCCGGGAATCACCATGAGGGAATGCAGTCCGTCGCGGTCGGCCCACACCAGTTCGCCCGGAGCCACGTCCCGCACGAACTTCGCCCCGACGGAGAACAAGGCGCTCGGCTCGGACGCCATCACCCACGCGCCGTCGCCACGCTGCCCGATGCACAGAGGGCGCACGCCGTTCGGGTCGCGGAAGCCCAGAAGTTGCGTGCGGCTCATCAGCACGACCGCGTAGCCGCCGCGCATCTCCTTCATGGCGCGCGCCGTCGCCTCCACGAGGTCGAGCTTCGAGAGGCGTGCGATGCGGTTGAGCAGCACCTCCGAGTCGTTCGTCGTTTGGAAGAGCACGCCGTCGTCGAGCATTTCTTGACGCATCTCGCGGGCGTTCACGAAGTTGCCGTTGTGCGCGAGGCCGAGAATGCCTTTGTTCGTGCGAACCGTGAGCGGCTGCGCGTTGAAGCGCAAGTTGCTGCCCGTCGTGGAGTAGCGCACGTGCCCGATTCCGACGCGCGCCGTGCCGAGCCGCAACTTGTCGAGCCGCGTTTCGTCGAACACCTGCGACACGAGGCCGAGGTCCTTCTCGACGAGGAAGCGCTCGCCGTCCGACACGCAAATGCCCGCCGCTTCCTGCCCGCGATGCTGCAACGCGAAAAGGCCGAGGTACGTCAACCAGGCGATGTCGGCAGGTTGCGGCGAGTAGATGCCGAACACGCCGCACTCGTCTTGCGGCTTGTCCGTGGCGGGATCGAAAATCACCCGAGTACCTCTTTCAAGGCGTGCTCGTAGGCGTGCTGCGCGGCGTCGAGGGTCACGCCGAAGTGTACGGCCTGACGAGGCAGGGAAATAGCGACGTTCTCACCACCCACGAATCCGACGCGGGCGAAAGGCACGTCGAGGTCGCGCAAGACCCGCTCGGCTTGCTCTTCCTTGCCGACGGCAATCGCCGTGACGATTCGCGAGTGCGCCTCGCCGAACAACAAACCGTCCGCCCGCCCTTCGGCATCGATGGAGACCGTGACGCCCGCGCCGCTCGCGATGGCCATCTCGGCGAGGGCGACCGCGAGGCCGCCTTCCGAGCAGTCGTGGGCCGTCCTCGTGAGGCCGCCGCGAATCAAGGCGAGGATGCCTGCGATCACGCGCTTTTCGAGGTCGAGGTCGAGCGTCGGCACGCGGCCCGCTTCCAATCCGTGGACGCTTTCGAGGTACTGCGACGCGCCGATCTCGTCCGTGAGGTGTCCGAGGACGTACAAGGTGTGAGCGCCTTTCGCGAAGGCGGTCGCGGCCCGCTCGTCGACGTTCGGCAAGACGCCCACCATGCCGATCGTTGGCGTGGGATGAATGGCGACGGTCCGGCCTTCCTCGACGTATTGGTTGTAGAGGCTGACGTTGCCGCCCGTGACGGGCGTGTTCAACGCGCGGCAAGCGTCGCCGATGCCTTTCGTCGCCTGCTGAAGTTGGTAGTACACGTCCGGGCGGTGCGGATTGCCGAAGTTGAGGTTGTCGGTGATCGCGAGGGGCGTCGCGCCGACGCACGCGAGATTGCGCGCGGCCTCCGCGACCGCCGCCGCCGCGCCGACGTACGGATCGAGGTACACGAAGCGCGGATTGCAATCGGACGTGGCCGCCACGCCCTTCGCCGTGCCCTTGACGCGCAGAACGGCAGCGTCCGCCGCGCCGGGAACCAGCACCGTGTTCGTCATGACTTGATGGTCGTACCGCTCGAAGATGGAGCGCTTAGACGCGATCGTCGGATGCGCCAGGAGGCTCAGCAGCACGGACGAGAAGTCCTCGGGCATCGGCACGCCGCTCAAGTCGCGCTCGCGCTTGGCCTTGATCTCGTCGCTTTCCACGCCTTCACGCGTGTACTTCGGGGCCTCGTTGAGGACGCTGACGGGCAAGTCGCACACGACCTCGCCCCGCCAGAACAGGCGGTACTTGTCGTGGGCCGCGACCTCGCCGATGACCACGACGTCCAACTCCCACTTCGCGAGCAAGTCGATGAGCTCTCGCTCGAGGCCCGGCACGGGCACCAGCACCATGCGTTCCTGCGACTCGGAGAGGCAAAGCTCCATCGGAACCATGCCCGTTTCGCGCGTCGGCACCTTGTCGAGGTCCATGTCCACGCCGAGCCCCGCTCGGTACGCCATTTCGCACGTAGACGACACGAGGCCCGCCGCGCCCATGTCCTGCACGCCCGCGACGAGGCCGCGTTCGATGGCCTCCAAAGTCGCTTCCAGCAGCAACTTTTCCATGAACGGATCGCCGACTTGCACGGCGGGACGGTCCGCTTGCGACGCGTCGCTGAGGTCGGCCGAAGCGAACACCGCGCCGCCGAGCCCGTCACGGCCCGTCTTGGAGCCGACGTACACGATCTGGTTGCCGACCGCGCCCATCGTGCCCTTGGCGAGATCCTCGTGCTTGAGCAGCCCGAGCGCCATGACGTTCACGAGCGGGTTTTCCTGATACGACGGGTGAAAGGTTACCTCGCCGCCCACGGTCGGCACGCCGATCGCGTTGCCGTAATGCGAGATGCCTTCCACCACGCCGTTCACGAGAAAGCGCGTGCGGGCGCTCGCCGGATCGCCGAAGCGCAAAGAGTCGAGAACCGCGAACGGCCGCGCGCCCATCGCGAAGATGTCGCGCAGGATGCCGCCCACGCCCGTCGCCGCGCCTTGCACCGGCTCGACGGCGCTGGGATGGTTGTGGCTTTCCATCTTGAACGCCACGCCGAGACCGTCGCCGATGTCCACGACGCCCGCGTTCTCGCCCGGCCCTTGCAGCACTTGCGGCCCGGTCGTCGGGAAGACGCCGAACAGCGGACGCGAGTTCTTGTAGCCGCAGTGCTCGGACCACATGGCGCCGACGATGGCCGCTTCGAGCGCGTTCGGCTCGCGGCCGATGCGCGACACGAGCAAGTCGAACTCCTCGACCGTCAAGCCGAAGGTGGCGGCGCGGTCACGCAGGGAAGCGATTTGCGTCACCCGTGCACCTGTCCGATCTTGACTTGCCCGCGGTGGTAAGCGATGTGCCGAACGGTGCCCGTCACCGAAGCGATGAGGGGCCGTTCGCCGATCGGCGTGCGAAGCTTCGCGTCGGGCGTGAAGCGGTCGGACGCGAGGGCCGAAAGCGCGACACCGATTTGCGAGAAGGTGCGGTTGAGCACGTACATCACGATCGGTTTGCCGTCCTGTTCGGTCGCCTCGGTCGGGCCGGTGAGCTTCTTGACCCACGCTTGGTCTTCCCAGCCGAGAAAGCCGAAGGTACCGCCCGCCGGTTCTCCGGCGAGGTCCGAGAGCAGAAGGCGCGTCCACTCGGCGATGTGAAGCGCGTGCCACGCGGGCGAGTGACCGCCACCCGAAGGCGCCGTCTCGAACACCTCGTCGTCGATGCCGTCGAGCGCTTTCACGAACGCCGTCGCCTCCGTCTTGAACTGTTCGAGCAGCACGTCCTTGATGCCGTACGTCGTCGTTTCCGTCGTCACTTCACCACCGCCTTGAAAAGCCCTTCGAACACGCCTCGCCCGTCCGTGCCGCCCAACACCGACTCCACGACCCGCTCGGGGTGCGGCATCATTCCGAGGACGTTGCCGCGCTCGCTGACGATCCCAGCGATGTCGTTCAGGGAGCCGTTCGGATTGTCTAGGTACCGAAACGCCACGCGTCCCTCACCGAGCAGCCGCTCGATGGTCGCCGCTTCCGCGTAGTAGTTGCCTTCTCCGTGCGCGACGGGAACCGTGAGTTCTTGCCTTGGCGCGTACTCGCTCGTGAAGACGCTCGACGTGCTCTCGACCCGCAGGCGCACGGGACGGCACACGAAATGCAGATGGCCGTTTCGGGCGAGGGCGCCCGGCAGCAAGCCCGCCTCGCACAAAATCTGGAAGCCGTTGCAGATTCCGAGGACCGGACCGCCTCGTTCCGCGAAGGCCTTCACGCTCGCCATGATCGGACTGCGCGCGGCGATCGCGCCGCTTCGAAGGTGATCACCGTAGCTGAATCCGCCTGGCAAGATCACCGCGTCGACGTTGCCGAGGCTGTCTTCGGTGTGCCACACGAGCCTCGCCTCGCCGCCCATGACACGCACGGCGTTCACGGCGTCCGCGTCGCAGTTCGAACCGGGAAATTGAATGACGGCGACGTTCACTCAGGCGCCTGCCAACTCGCGCACTTCCACGCGAAACGACTCCATCACGGGATTGGACAGCACCGTCTCGGCGAGCGCGCGCGCTTGCGCCTCCACGGCGGCGCGTTCGCCTTCCATTACCATCTCGACGAGCTTCCCGACGCGCACGCCCGACACGTTTTCGTGACCGAGGTGAGACAAGGCGCGTTCCACCGTGCGACCTTGCGGATCGAGAATGGACGGCTTGAGAGACACGAACACTTGCACGTGGTACTTCACGCGGGCTCCTTCACGTCGCCGGTCGGCGCGTCCGCGAGAACGCGGCGCAACATCTCCTGATAAGCGTCCTCGACTCCGCCGAGGTCACGGCGGAAACGGTCCTTGTCGAGCTTCTCGCCGCTCGCGGCATCCCAAAAGCGGCAGGTGTCCGGGCTGATCTCGTCCGCCAAGACGATTTGCCCGTCGAGCGTCTTGCCGAACTCCAACTTGAAGTCCACGAGGCGAATACCTCGCGCCTGAAAGAACGGCGCGAGGAAGGCGTTGACCTTCAAGGCGAGGTCGCGAATCACGCTCAAGTCCTCGCGCGACGCCCACCCCAACGCGACCGCCGCGTCCTCGTTGATCATCGGATCGCCCAAGACGTCGCTCTTGTAGTACAGCTCCACGACGGGCAGGGAAAGCGGCGCGCCTTCGGTCAGGCCGAGGCGTTTGCTGAACGACCCGGCGGCGACGTTGCGCACCACCACCTCCACGGGCACGATCTCCACCGCCTTGACGCGCTGTTCGCGCTCGGACAGGCGCTCGATGAAGTGCGTCGGGACGCCCGCCGCTTCCAGTTGCGGAAAGAGCGCGGCCGTGATCGCGTTGTTCACGGCGCCCTTGCCTTGAATCGTGCCGCGCTTTTGCGCGTTGAAGGCCGTCGCGTCGTCCTTGTACTCCACGACGTACTCCGCCGGATTCTGAGTCGCGTACACACGCTTCGCCTTGCCCTCGTACCGCAGTTCACCCTTCATGCTCGCCCCCGGAAGGTAGCGGCGGCGACGCACAGAGACGTGCTTCGCCGCCGAATGGACGTATCTTGTCGTGCTGGGTCGTTCATGCTGCTCTCCAACGCCGCCTCTCGTGCGGCCATCGCCCGAAGCGCACTCGAAGCTCTCGGTTCGTCGCGGGCGCGCGCCTCTCGGGGCGCGGTTGTGGAACTTCTACGCCAGCGGTCGCCAGCACCACAAAGCTTAGCACCGAGCGTGAAGGAACAGATAAGCACGTACGCACCTGTTGGCCCGTTCGACCGCCATTGTGTTCCGTTCACTGTTTTCACGCTTTCCTCGGTATCATTGCCCCGTGCTGAAGTACGGTTGGCTCGCCCTCGTCGTTCTCGTCGTGTTCGGCGCGGCTTTCACGCTGCTGAGGCCGCCCGCGTCGGTGGGCAGCACCACGGACGTCGTGCTGCGAGGCGTTCGGCTTCGCATGTATCCCACGCAAGACCAAAGCGCCGAGTGGCGCTTCGCGGCGAGCGAGGTGACGTACGATCCGGTGGCGAGTCAGACGAACATCACACGCCCGACGCAAGGTGAACGGTACGTGCGGAACGCCTCGGGAATCTTCGAGCTCGACTCGACGTTGTCCACGAGCGCCCTCACGATCGACGCGAACAGCAACCTTCGTATGACGCGCGCCACCGTGGCCATTCCTTCGCAGTGCGCCTCGGCGACCCTCACGGGCTCGCAGGCGAGTCCGGTCGTCGTGCAACAAGACGTCGGTTTCGTCGCCCCGAAGGCGACCATGCGGGCCCCGTCGTACTCGGCGGACGTCACGGACATGCAGGCGACCTTCGCGCTCGTCGTGCAACGGGGTCGCAGCAAACTGCGCCTCAATCCTGACAGTACCGCCGAGTGTGTCGACGGGAAGATCATCCAACAGAGGTGACCATGAAGAAAGCTCAATCCCTGCTCGTTCTCGCTGCCTTGTCCACGCTCGCCGTCGCTCAGACGAGCAACAGTCGTATCATCGAGATCGAAGGCAACATCTCGGGCGATTTGCGCAACGGCCCCATCAACTTCACCGGGACGGCGTCCGATCCGGTCAAGGCGACGGTGAGCACCCTCAAGATCAACGCGCTGCGCGCCGTCTTCTCGGCGCCGACCGGCACGCCGATCACCAACGCGCGTGGAAAGCGCACCGCCGAGTTCAGCGACGCGGTCACCGTCACGCGCGGTCGCCTCACGGCGAAGGGCAGCAGCCTCACCTACTCCGAAGTCGAGGGCAGCGGCACCTTGCGCGGCAACGCCTCGGCCGTCTTCCGCCCCCAACAAGCCGACCAGGACCCTGTCAACATCACCGCCAACGCCATGAGCTTCGACGTCGACACGAACATGAGCACGTCGCGCGGCGACGTGAAGCTCGTGAGCGGCAGCCAGACGGGCACGGGCGATCAGCTGGTATTCGACGAGAACCGCGAAGTCGGCGTCATCACGGGCGGCGTCGCCATGAACCGGGCCGCCAAGGGCAACCAAAAGGCCCTCACGATCTCGGGTGAAGAAGCGCGCGTGCAGACGGACGACAAGCTCGTGTACATGAAGGGCAAGGTGCGCGTCGTGTCGGGAAGCATCACGACGACGGGCAACGAGATGTACTACGACGACGCGAAGAACATCGCCGTGATCGTCGGGAACGCCGTGAGCGTTGAGAAGACCGCGAGCGGCAACCGCACGGTTCGCGGCCCCGCCATCGAACAGCGCACGGATCTCGGCCGTGTGCGACAGCTCACGAGCTACAAGATCGACACGAGCAAGTTCAAGCTGTCGAACGAGAAGTAAAGGAACGCCCGCTTCGTGAAGACGCGCCGCACCTCTCTTTTGCTCGCCTTGTGCCTCGGGCTCGCGCTCGCCCAGACGGACGCTCCGACGACGCCCGACGCCGAGCCCGCGTCCGACGAGATCAGCATCACGCTGGAACGCCGGACGGAAGGAGGCGACGTGCGGCGCATCAAGATCGAGAACACGGGCCGCGACGAGCAGACGGCAGCCCTCGCCTGCACGCCGCAAGACGGAGATCCGCCGACCACGCCGACGCAAGTCGTGTATTACACGCCCGCCTCCACGGGCGTCGTCGTGACCGTCGACGAGAACGTCATCGTCGGGTCGCTCGCCGTCATCACGCAGCAGCCCGACGGGCAAGGCGGCACGAAGTCCGACGGGCACGTCGAGATGAGCGCGGGCAGCGCGAAGGTCCTCGACGAGCCCCCCGCCAACGCCGAGGCCTTCCTAGAGCGGTGCGGCGTCCTCGTGACGCCCGAGGTGAAGGCCGACGCGGTGCAGGTCACGCAAGGCAAGACGAAGTTGGGCGGCTCGAAACTCGTGTACGACGAGTCGGACGGCATCGCCCGAGTGGAAGGTCCCATCGCCTTCGAGCGCGATACGCTGCGCGGCAAGAGCGACCGCATCGAGGTGGACGTCGAGAAGGAAACGACGACCCTCGTGGGAAACGTGGAGTTGCGCGACGGAAACCGCGTGAGCAAGGCGGCCCGCGTGGAGTACGACGACGCGAAGAGCGTCGCCGTCTTACGCGGCACGATCGACGCGCCCGCCGAATCGTCGACGCCCAAGGAAACGATTCGCGCGCAGACCATTCGCTACAACCTCGATACCGAGGAGATCGTCGTGCAAGGCCGTATCAGCGGCAAGTTCGACGACGAGGGCGAGACGCAAACGCCGCCGGAGCAACCCGGCGACGCGGCACCCGACCAGCCTTAAAACACCGGGAAAAGAGAGCGATCAGCCGTCGTGCGTTCTTCGAGCCGACGGCTGATCGCTCATCGCTTCAGTCCATCGGACCGCCGACGCCGATTCCGTGCTTGTACACCAAGTGCCCGCCGAGGTAGGCGCTCACCCCGATGAGGGCGAGCCCGCCGTACGCGAGGGCCTGCCCGAGTCGGCGCCTGCCCTTCAAGCGAGCGAGGAGAGACGCGCCGTACACGAGGCCCGCGACCTCGTTCAGCAACCCGTGCGTCACGCCGATGCGCTTCGCGACGCCTTTCGTTTCGTGCCAGTCGGTCCAGCCCGTCACGACCGCGCCGCCCGCGCCGACAAGACCGATGGCGAGGACGGCGTTCGTCCCTTTCTCCAGCCCTTGCACGCCGAGCAACTCGAGGGTGTCCATCACGCCGACGGTCATCCAGGCACCGACGGGAATTTCGACGAGGACGGGGTGCAGCGGATGTCCGATCGGACGTCCGTGCAGCAAATCCTCGGTGGCTTCCCCGAAGGAGCCGCCAGCCTCGAAGGCCTTCGCGACGCCTTGCGACAAAGTGTCCGCGACGGGATCGAGCCAATCGGCCTGTTCGAAGAGCGTGTCGACGGCATGAGGCAACGTATTGGCGTTCATGCCTCACGGTAGCGAGACGCGCTCGCAGCGACGATCATACAATCTTGAGAACCGCGTTCGGCACCCACTGACGACCGTCACGGAAAGAGCCCGCCTTCCTCACGCTGGACCGTCTGACGGCGAGAAGGCGCCCGGCCTGAACGTCGACTCAGGGCGCTTTCCGCTCGCTCCTTTTATCGGAGGCTCTTTTGAAAGCGTCGGTTTTTGAAGGAAGTCGGAGTCGTCGCGAAGCTCGCCGAATGCCCGAGCTCCCTTTTGGGACAAGCTGCGACTTCGGTCGTTCACGCCTTCCCCTTCAAGGGGAAGGCGCGCCGCTTCACCGCGCCAACTTGATGAGCTGACGAACCGCGCCGAGATGGTACGTCACATGCGCGAGCGCGCCCGCCAAACCGCCGGGCTCGTCACCGTCCCAATTCGTATTGCTCGTCGCCAAGGCGCGCAAGTCTTGGTACGCGCGGCGAACGCGGTCGCGCAACTCACGCCACGCGTCTTCGTCCACGACGCTCGGTTGAAAGCTGTTCGGCCAATCGAACGGACCTCGGTCGCCACGTTCCCAGCGCACGACGACTTCCATGTGGTACGCCGTGTGCGCCGCCTGGGACGCCACGGTCGTTCCGAGCGCCGTGACGCGCGACGCCTGCTCGGCACCCAGTCCGTCCAGCGTCGCCAACAAACCGTGGTTGCCGCTTCCATCGGCTTTCGTGCCGTCGAGAAACGCCGTGCCCTTGCCGGGCTCGCCGCCCTCCACGGCTTCCTTGAGAATGTCGAGAATGCCTGTCACGAACGCTTGGTCGCTCATGCCTCACCGTACTCGTCGCCGCTCGACCCACCATGCGCTGAATGGCGTAGCCTTCACTTCGTGTCGAACCAGTTCGGCCCGACGCCGACCTCCACGCCGAGAGGCACCTTGAGATCGAACGCGTCCGTCATCTCGCGGCGAATGAGATCGGCGACGTCGTCCGCGACGCTCTCGGGCGCTTCCACGAGGATTTCGTCGTGCACTTGCAGCAACAGGCGCGCCCCGAGATTCGAGAGCTCGGGTTCCAGCCGCACCATGGCGAGCTTCATGATGTCGGCCGCCGTGCCTTGAATCGGCATGTTGTACGCGACGCGCTCGGCGGCTTCACGCACGTTCTTGTTGCTCGCGTTGATTTCCGGCACGTAGCGGCGGCGGCCCATGAGCGTCTCGACGTAGCCGTGTTTGCGGCAAAAGTCCAAGGTACGGTCGATGTACGCGCGAATACCGGGGAAGGCGGCGAAGTAGCGCTCGATGAAGCCGTGCGCCTCGACGTAACTGATTTTGAGGTCGTTCGAGAGGCGGTGCGCGCTCATTCCGTACAAGACTCCGAAGTTCACGGTCTTCGCGGTGCGCCGCTGCTGCGTCGTCACGAGCTCTTCGATCACGCCGAGCACTTGCGACGCCGTTCGGCGGTGAATGTCCGCGCCTTCCTTGAAGGCTTCCTGCATCTTCGGATCGTCGGCGATGTGCGCCAAGAGGCGCAGCTCCAACTGGCTGTAATCCGCCGAGATGAGGCAAAAGCCGGGATCGGCGATGAACGCCTTGCGAATCTCGCGGCCCGTGTCCGTGCGAATCGGGATGTTCTGCAAGTTGGGATTGAGGCTGCTGAGACGCCCCGTGGCGACCGATGTCTGGGAGAACGTCGTGTGAAGGCGGTTCGTCGTGGGGTTCACGAGGTTGGTCATGTTGTCGAGGTACGTGTTCTTGAGCTTGCTGAGCTCGCGGTGCTCCAAGATCAAGCCGACGATGGGATGCTCGTCGCGCAGAGGTTCGAGCGCTTGGACGGCGGTGCTTCGCTTGCCCGTCAGCTTCGTCTTCTTGCTCGTCGCGAGCTTGAGTTCGTCGTACAAGACGGTCTCGAGTTGGTCGCGGCTTCCGATCTGGAACTCTCGGCCCGCCTGCTCGTAGATTTGCGCCTCCAAGTCCGTGAGACGCGCGCCCATCGCCACGCTCATTCCCCTCAGAAGCTCGGCGTCGATGCGCACACCGCGCACCTCCATCTTCGCCAAGACGTCCGACAAAGGCTTCTCGATGTCGTCGTAGAGCTTCCTGCGCAAGTCGTCGAACTTCTCGGGCAAGACGGCGAGCAGGCGCGCGCCCGCCACGGCTCGTCCCGCCGCCTGATCGGGCCACGGATGATTGAGGTGACGCTGACAAGCCAACTCGGGATTCGTCACGCCCGAATCGAGGAGGTACGCCATCAGCATCGGGTCTTCGCCGGGGCGGACGTCCACGCCGCGAATGAGCAGGTGCGTCGCGAGCGCCTTCGCGTTCACGCCGACCAGTTCCCGTTGTCCCACGAACTCCGAAAGGTCCACTTCGGGCATGACGCGCGCCGTCTCTCCGTCGAAGGTCGCCGCTTCCAGCAATTCAGCCGTGAGGTCGTCCTCGCGCTTGAGACGGTAGCCCCACACGACGCCTTCGCTCGGCGTTTGCCACTCGCCGATCTTCACGGCGTCGGGCTCGGCGGGCACCGTCGCGGTCACGTCGTCGCCGCTTCCCACGATCGCCACGACGTCGCGCACCATCGAGTTGAACTCCAGGTCGCGAAGCTCGTTGAGCAAGGCGTCGCGGTCGACCGTTCCTCTCGGGACGCCGAGCGCCACGTCGATGTCGAGATCCGTGACCATGCACGACAACTCGCGGCTGAACTTCACGTCGTCGATGCTCGCCGCGATCTTTTCCTGCGCGCTCTTGGGCTTGAGGGTCCCGGCTTGCGCCTCCTCCAAGACCTTGTCGAGCGTTCCGTAGTCTTGCAAAAGCTTCGACGCCGTCTTCGGCCCGATTCCCTTGGCGCCCGGGATGTTGTCGCTCGCGTCTCCCGTGAGCGCGCGGTAGTCCACCCACTGCTTGACGGTCACGCCGTACTTCTCCAAGATCTCGGCGGGCCCGAGAAGCTCCTCTTTGGAGTTGATCACGCGCACGCGGTCGTCGAGCAATTGATACGCGTCGCGGTCCGACGTCAGGATGCGGACTTCGAAGCCTTCCTTCTCCGCCTTGCGGGTGATCGACCCGATGATGTCGTCGGCCTCGTAGCCTGGCATTTCGAAGCGCTGCAAGCCCAAGAGGTCGACGAGCTTGCGAATGCGGTCGATCTGCTTCGGAAGGTCCTCGGGCGTCTTCGCGCGGCCCGCCTTGTAGTCCTCGAACTGCTCGTGGCGGAAGGTCTTCGCGGGGGCGTCGAACACCACGATCACTTGCTGGTTGCCGTTGCGTAGCATGCGCAGCAACTGTCGCGCGAAACCGAAGACCGCCTGCACGGGCTCGCCGCGGCTCGTCGTGAGGCTTGAAATCGCGAAGTACGAGCGGTACGCGAGCGCGTGGCCGTCGACCAAGACGACGGTGGAAGGACGAGCGGAAGTCATGAGAACAGCCTACCAGTACGCCGACGTCAGAAATCGTCGATGAATCACCTCCATTCCCGTACGAACGGATGCGTGAAGGGATTCGCCGTCGCGAATCTAACGCCCGTTATAGACTGGCGGCAAATGTCGCAGACTTCAACGTCCAACGAAACGGGCGCGCACGGACCGACCAGGACGGTGGCGGCCATCGGGGTCGTCGGGGCGGGCACGATGGGCGCGGGCATCGCCGAACTCGCCCTCACGAAAGGCTTTCGCGTCGCCCTCTACGACGTGTCACCCGAGCAACTCGCCAAAGCGCAGGCGGGCATCGCGCGCAATTTGGAGAAGCTCGGGGCCAAGGGCAAGTTGAGCGCCGATCCTGCCGACCTGCTGATGCACTTCGTCGGCGTCACCGACCTTCACGGCTTGGCAGGCGCGGACGTCGTGATCGAAGCGGCGCCCGAACGCCTCGACCTCAAGAAGAGCTTGTTCTCTCAACTCGAAACGATGTGTCCTCGCGCCATTCTCGCCACGAACACCTCCACCTTGCTCGTGAGCGCCATCGCGGGCGGCTTGGCCGATCCGTCGCGCGTCGTCGGCATGCACTTCTTCAATCCCGCGCAAGTCCTGCCGCTCGTGGAGGTCATTCGAGGCGAGGAGACGAGCGAGGAAGCGGTCGCGGTCGTCGCTCAGCTTTCACGCGATCTCGGCAAAACGCCCGTGGTTTGCCAAGACACGCCCGGCTTCATCGTGAACCGCGTCGCGCGGCCCTTTTACGGCGAAGCGCTGCGTCTTCTCGGCGAGCGCGTAGCGGACGCGCCGACCATCGACGCGATCATGCGCGGCGTCGGCTTCAGGATGGGGCCGTTCGAGTTGATGGACCTCATCGGGCTCGACGTGAACTTCGCGTCGACCGTCAGCGTGTACGAGGCGTTCTTCCACGATCCGAAGTACCGCCCGCACCCCATCCAAGCGCGCATGGTCGCCGCCGGACGACTCGGCCGCAAGACCGGCAAGGGCTTTTACGAGTACGGCGAGGAGCAAAGCGAACGTCTCGCGCCCGAAGTGTCCCTGGAGTTCGCCGAACGCATCTCGACGCGCATCCTCGCGATGCTGATCAACGAGGCCGTGAGCGCCCTCGCCGACGGAGTCGCCGACGCCCGCACGATCGACACGGCGATGAAGCTTGGCACGAACTACCCGCGCGGCCCCTTGCTGTGGGCGTCCGAACTCGGCTTGCCGCGCGTCTTGGCGGTCCTCACGGAACTCCACGAGGAGTACGGCGAGGATCGCTACCGTCCCCACCCCCTGCTGCGCCGCGTGGTGAAAGCAGGCGAACCGTCGTTTTATCAGGAGTGAATTCCATGCAAGAAGCCGTCATCCTCTCCGCCGTCCGCACGCCCGTCGGGAAGCACGGCGGCGGCCTCGCGAGCGTCCGTCCCGACGACCTCGCCGCGCTCGTCATCAAGCAAGCCGTCGCTCGCGCCGGAATCTCGCCCCTCGAGATCGAGGACGTGTATTTCGGCTGCGCGAATCAAGCGGGCGAGGACAACCGCAACGTCGCCCGCATGGCCGCCCTTCTCGCCGGTCTGCCCGTGGAGGTGCCCGGAGCGACCATCAACCGTTTGTGCGGCTCGGGTCTCGACGCCCTCAACACGGCCGCCAAGAGCATCTTGTCGGGCGAAGGACACGTGTACGTCGCGGGCGGCGTGGAAAGCATGAGCCGCGCGCCGTACGCCATGCCGAAGCCCGAGAAGGGGTACGCGACGGGCAACACCACGATCTACGACACGACCCTCGGTTGGCGTTTCGTCAACGAGAAGATGCGTGACTTGTACGGCACCGAAGCGATGGGGGAGACCGCCGAGAACCTCGCCGAGGAGTACGGCGTCACCCGCGAGGAGCAAGACCGCTTCGCGCTGCGCAGCCACCAAAAGGCCCTGCGCGCGCAAGAGTCGTGCTTTTTCAGCCGCGAAATCGTGCCCGTCGAAGTCGTGGGACGCAAAGGCAGCGTCACCGTCTCCAAGGACGAGGGACCGCGCGCCGACACGAGCCTCGAGACCCTCGCGAACTTGCGTCCCGTGTTTCGCAAGGGCGGCAGCGTCACCGCCGGAAACTCCAGCTCACTCAACGACGGCGCGGCGGCGCTCGTGCTCGCCAGCCGAGAGTACGCCGAGGCGCACGGCTTGAAGCCGCGCGCGGTCGTGCGGACGTTCGCCGTCGCCGGAGTGCCGCCGCGTGTCATGGGAATCGGCCCCGTTCCTGCCAGCCGAAAGGCCTTGTCCCGCGCGGGCCTCTCGATCGCCGACTTGCACTCCGTCGAGCTCAACGAAGCCTTCGCCGCGCAAAGCTTGGCGGTGTTACGCGACCTCGGAATCGACGCCGAGGATCCGCGCCTCAACCCCAACGGCGGCGGCATCGCCCTCGGCCACCCGCTTGGATCGAGCGGAGCGCGCCTCGCCACGACCCTGCTGCACGAACTCGAACGTACGGGCGGCCAGTTCGGCCTCGCCACGATGTGCATCGGGGTCGGTCAAGGCATCGCCACGGTTATCGAACGCCTTTGAGCTCCGGAGGTTCCGACATGCTTGAAACGCCCGTTCAGTCCATGTTCAATCCGCACGCCGAGGCCATGCCGATCGAGCAACTTCGAGCGCACCAACTCGCCCGCTTGCAGGAGACGGTCGCTCGGCTGAACGAGCGCGTTCCGATGTACCGCGAGCGCTTCGCCCAAACGGGCCTCACGCCCAACGACCTGCGAAGCCTCGACGATCTCTCTCGCTTTCCGTTCACGCGCAAGTCCGATCTTCGCGACAACTACCCGTTCGGGTTGCTGAGCGTGCCACAGCGCGAGCTTCGGCGCGTGCACGCGTCGAGCGGCACGACAGGCAAGCCGACCGTCGTCGGCTACGATCAAAGCGACCTCGACGTGTTCGCGGAAGTCGTCGCGCGAAGCTTGTACGCGGCGGGCGCGCGGCCCGGCATGATGTTCCACAACGCCTACGGGTACGGCTTGTTCACGGGCGGACTCGGCCTGCACGGCGGAGCGGAACGCCTCGGGTTGTCTACCATTCCCGTGTCGGGCGGCGGCACCGAACGGCAAGTGGTGATCATCCAAGATTTCCAGCCCGAGATCATCGCCTGCACGCCCTCGTACGCCCTCGTGCTCGCCGAGGCGCTGCACCGCCAAGGCTACCGCCCCGAGGACAACTCGCTGAAGTACGCGATTCTCGGCGCGGAGCCTTGGTCGGAGAAGATGCGGCGCGACGTGGAAGCGAAGCTCGGCGTGAAGGCCACGAACATCTACGGCCTTTCCGAGATCATGGGTCCGGGCGTCAGCAACGAGGACGTCACCGAGCAAGCGGGCTCGTACTTGTGGGAAGACCACTTCTACCCCGAAATCGTCGATCCCGACACGGGCGAGAACGTTCCGGACGGCGAGTACGGCGTGCTGGTCCTGACTTCCATGACGAGAACCGCCATGCCGATCTTGCGGTACTGGACGGGCGACATCACGCGCCTCATCGCCGAGCCGAACGCGACGGGCCGAACGGCGCGCCGCATGGACATGATTCGGGGTCGCAGCGACGACCTCATCATCTTGCGCGGCGTGAACGTCTATCCCAGCCAACTCGAAGCGGTGCTGCTGCACAT
The DNA here is from genome assembly GCF_003217515.1 of Deinococcus yavapaiensis KR-236. Lineage (NCBI taxonomy): Bacteria > Thermotogati > Deinococcota > Deinococci > Deinococcales > Deinococcaceae > Deinococcus > Deinococcus yavapaiensis. Next base: position 315,167 of record NZ_QJSX01000002.1, read on the forward strand.
GGGCGAAGTCAGTCCGCATTACCACATCTACTTGTCGCGCACGGGCCTCATGGACGAACTCACGCTCAAAGTCGAGAGCGGCGCGCAAGATCCCGCCTTGCGCGCCGAGATCGTGCGCCTCGTGAAGACGAACGTCGGCGTGACCATCGAGTGCGAACTTTGCGAGCCCGGCAGCTTGCCGCGCTCCGAGGGGGGAAAGCTCAAGCGCGTGACGGACTTGCGCGGCGATCGCTGAGCGGCCGCGACTTTCGAACGATGACACTTCGCCCCGAGCTTCGTACGCTCGGGGCATGATGGATGTCATGAAGGCCGAATCGAGATCGTTCGGATGGCTGCGAACGTACTTCGGCGAGTTGCTCGACCCCGCCACGTACAAACGCCTCGTGTACCTGCTTCTGAGCTTTCCCCTCGGAATCTTGTACTTCGTCGGCATCATCGCGGGTCTCAGCGTCGGTGCGGGAACGTTCGTGATCGTCGCCGGAGCGTTCGTGCTGCTCGGCACGCTCTGGTTCGTGCTGGCGGGCGCGAACCTCGAGCGTTCGCTCGGAAGCGCCCTGCTCGGCGTGCCGCTCGAACGGCCCAAGCCGCTCGTGCGGACGAGCAACTGGTGGGAGTGGGCGAGGGTCACCTTGTCCGACGCGGGCACGTACAAGGCGCTTTTGTACCTGCTGCTGAAGTTCCCGTTCGGCATCGTGAGCTTCGTCCTCACGGTGGTCCTCCTCGCCGCGACCGTGTGCATGATGGCCGCGCCGCTCGCGCTGACGTGGGGGCCGCGATGGTCATCGCCCGTCTGGATCGAAACGGGCGCGTTCTCGTTCACGTCGTTCACGCTCGGCGCGCTGTTCATCGGCGGCGTCGCCTTGCTCGTCTTGAGCGTCACCGTGCTCAACTTGCTCGCCCGCGCTTGGGGCGCGCTCAGCTTCGCGCTGCTCACGACCTTCGGCGAGAGCGTCGTTGCCGAGCGGGAAGTCAAGGCTTTGCAGCAGGGCGCGCGCAGCGTCGCGTTTTCCGGCGATCTCGAGCAGACGCTGCGTGAACTGCTCGCGCACGGAGTGGAGGCGACGAGCGCGGCGGGCGCCCTCGTGCGCCGTGACGAGGTGGTCCTGACGAGTCACGGTCTGCCCGAAGGCGCCCCCGAGCAGCTGTCGGTCCTGCACGACCTCACGACGCGTCCCGCCATCGGACACGCCCGCCTCACGCGAACGGAGCTCGGAACGCTCGCCTTGTTCACCGTCGGGAAAGACGAGACGCTTGGCGAACTGTCCGTCGTGTTTCTCGACGGACGCGAGCCGTCACGCCGGGAAATCGAGTTCTGGAGCGCCGTCGCCGATCAAGCCTCGTCCGCCATCGGCCTCGACGACCTCTTGCGGCGCACCCGCACCGAAGCTTCCGAGCGAGAACGCGCGAGAATGGCGCGCGAACTTCACGACAGCGTCGCGCAGGCGTTGTACGGAATCGCCCTCGGCGCCAAGACGGCAAGGGCGCAACTGCAGCGCGACCCCGCGAAGGCGAGCGAAAGCCTCGAGTACACCGTGAGCCTCGCCGACGGAGCGGCCAGCGAGATGAAAGCCTTGCTGTTCGCTCTGCGGCCCGACGCGCTCGAAGAAGGCGGACTGACGCCCGCCCTCGCGCGCCTCGCGGAAGCTTTGAAGGCTCGCTACAAGCTCGACGCCGTCCTCGAAGCGCCCGAGGAACCCCAGGTGAGCGGCGACGTGAAGGGAGCCTTGTACCGCATCGCCCAAGAAGCGGCGCACAACGCGGTGAAGCACGCGAAGGCCACGAACGTCCGAATTCGACTCGACGATGACGAGGGCCGCTTGACCCTCACGATCGTCGACGACGGCATCGGCTTCGACCCGAGCGCTTCACGCAACGGCACGCTCGGCCTCAAGAGCATGAAGGAGCGCGCCATCGCCGTCGGAGCGTCGTTCGACGTCACGTCTCACCTCGGCGCGGGAACGACCGTGGCCGTACGGCTGCCGGGAGTCGTCGCATGATCTTGCCCGTTTCGCATCCGCGGGCCGTCGCGGTTCGTGTTCTCGTGAGCTTGTCGCTGCTCGCCGCGTGCGGCGTCGCCTTTCGAGTCAGCTTGAAGCCCCTGCCTCCGGTTCGACTTGCCTCGCACGTCGTCTCCGAGGACATGAACGGCGTCACGGCGGCCCAGATCACGCTCGACACGCGCATCGGGGCGGTCCGGGTGCAGGCGGGACGGCCGCGCACCTTGACGGGCGAAGCCGAGCTGGAAGGCACGCTGAAAGAGACGGTTTCCACGGCGAACGGCGTCAAGACGGTGCAGTACACCCAGCGGGTCGACGATCCTCGAAGGGCGAGCATGCTGTTCAGGGCCCACTCCGATCGGCAACGGCTTGACGTGAACCTTCCTTCGGCCCTTCCGATCGACCTCGACGTTCGAGGAGGATTCGGCGAGACCTCGCTCGACCTGCGGGGCACGGGCGTGGAGTCGTTGAGCGTTCGGCGAGGCGGAGAGGACCTCGACCTGATCCTTCCCGAACACGAGGTGACGGCCAGGATCGACGCGACTTTCGGTGAGACGCGCGTGACGGGCGTCGATTCGAGCGGAACTTTGGACGTGCGCGGTGAAGTCGGGCGCATCACCCTCGACCTTCGAGACGCGAAGGCGACGAACGTGCGCGCGCAGACGAAGTTCGGCGACTTGGACGTCTCGTTGCCCGCGCGCTTCGAGGCGGTCTTGAGGACCGAGTCGGGAGAGGCCGAAATCGAGGTGCCCGAGATCAGGGCGGCGAGTTCCCTCGACGTGCTCTCGAAGTTCGGGGACGTGACGGTGCGCGTTCCGAAAGACGCGAACGTGCGCGTCGACGCGCACATGAGATTCGGAGACGTCGTGGTGCCCGAAGGCTTCGAGCGACAGGGCGCGTCGTACGTGCACCGAGGACGTGGTCCCTTGCTGATCGTGAGGGCCGAGAGTCGCCAGGGAGACGTGACCGTGCGGGAGGTGGAGCAATGACGGTGAGAGTGGCCCTCGTGGACGATCATGACGTCGTCCGGACCGGCTTGAAGATGTACTTGTCGCTCGACGACACGCTGGAAGTCGTGGGCGAGGCGAGCAACGGCCTCGAAGGCGTCGCGATGGTGGAGCGCGTCCAACCCGACGTCGTCGTGATGGACCTCATGATGCCCGTGATGGACGGAATCGAGGCGACGCGTGAAATCCGCTCGCGCTTTCCCGACGTGGAAGTCTTGGCGCTCACGAGCGCCCTCGAAGAACACAAGGTCAACGGCGCGATTCGCGCGGGCGCCATCGGGTATCTGCTGAAGGACGCGTCGAGCGACGTGCTCGGCGAAGCGATCCACGCGGCGGCGCGGGGCGAAGTGCGCCTGCATCCCGAGGCGGCCAAGCGGCTCGTGCGGGAGTTTCGCGCGCCCGACATGCGCGAGCACCTCACGCCGAGGGAAACCTTGATTTTGCAGCGCATCGCGCACGGCCTCACGAACAAGGCGATCGCCGTGGAATTGGGCGTCAGCGAGCCGACGGTGAAGACGCACGTGTCGAACCTCCTGAGCAAACTCGGCGTGGAGTCACGCACCCAAGCGGCGCTGTACGCCCTAAAAGTTGGCATCGCGACGCTCGACCCATGAACTCGCTAGGTGCCTTCGCTTATTGAGCCTCACGTCACGTGAGGCTCTACGCTGCCCGCAGGAGGTGAGGAAATGCTTCGAACGGTCGGAGAGGTCGCGCGTATGGCGCGGGTGAGCGTGCGAACGCTGCACCACTACGACGAGATCGGTTTGCTGTCGCCGTCGGGACGCAGCGAAGGCAACTACCGCTTGTACACCCGTGAAGACGTCGAGCGGCTGTATCAAGTGCTCGTGTACCGAGACCTCGGCTTTCCGCTCGACGAAATTCGCCGCGTGATGCAAAGCCCGGAGTTCGACCGTCTCGGCGCCTTGAAGCGCCAACGAGCACTTCTCGCCGAGCGCGTGGGGCGCGAGCAGCGCATGCTCGCCACGCTCGACGCCCTCATCACCTCCACGGAAGGAGGAACGGTCATGGCAGATGAACGAGTCGGGACGTTGTTCGACGGGTTCGACCCGGACGAGTACGAGGAGGAAGCGAAGGAACGCTGGGGAGACACGAAGGCGTACCGCCAGTCGCAAGAGCGCGTGAAGCGCTACACCAAGGCCGATTGGGCGCGATTCAAAGCTCAGATGCAGGAAGTCACGGACGCGTACGTCGCTCTTCTCGACGAGGGCGTGCCACCCGAGTCGCCGAAGGCCGCCGCCGTTTCCGAACGGCACCGCTTGCTGATCGACCACTGGTTCTACGACTGCTCGCTCGACATGTTCGACGGGCTGGCGCGCATGTGGACCGAAGACCACCGCTTCACGAAGAACATCGACAAGGCGCGGGACGGGCTCGCCGCGTACCAATCGGCGGCGGCGCGAGCGTACGTCGCGGCGAATCGCGCGGCGGCGAAGTAGGAGGACGGCCGTGGAAACGACGTTGAACATGCGGACGGTGAAGGCGCTCGACGGCCTGCGCAAGGCGCTCGAAGCCCCCAAGGACGAGCGTGACGGCACCTTCGTCCGAGAAGTGATGGAACCGCTGCGCCCCTTGTGGGAGCCGAGCTTGAGGTTCATGGGTTCGATGGCGCGGGACGTCACGGAGCCGCTCGACGTGGCGAGGCTCTTTCGCTTCTACCGTCCGGAACTGGGCGCCGAGCGCGGCCTCACGGCGCTCGCCGAACTGGAGCGGGCCGGAACGTGGGCGGCGTGCGTCTCGGCGTTCCAGGAAGCGATGGACGCGCTCGATCCCGTCGGACACGGACTGCGACTTCCCGGCGCGAACATGTCGTTCGTGCTCGCCGACCCGGACGGCATGGACGCCCGGCTCGGTTCGTACACGGGCGTCGGGAACGTACCGGGCTGGTCGCTGCTGCTCGCTTGGCCGACCGAGTTCAACTTGCCGCGCCTGCCCGCGATCGTGACGCACGAGTTCCACCACAACGTTCGCTTCGCCTTCGAGCCGCCCTGGCCCATGACCTTAGGGCAGTACCTGGTGGCAGAAGGCTTGGCTGAAGCGTTCGCCGCGCACTTCCACGGCGAAGAAAAGCTCGGACATTGGACGACGGGCCTGAGCGAGGCGGAAGTCCGGGCGGTGCGGCCCCGTTTCGCTCAGGCCTTGCTTTCGCAGGATTGGAACGTCGTTCGCGGCTTCATCTTCGGTGATTGGGCGGCAAGCGAACACCAGTTCGAGGCGCAGGGCGTGCCCGACTTCGCCGGGTACGCGATGGGTTACCGTATGGTGCGAGAGGCGCTTCGTCGTTCGGGCTGGTCGGTCGTGGAAGCGACGTACCGTCCGTGGCGCGAGATCGTGGCGGCGTCCGGTTGGTTCGACGAAGTCCTCGCGGACGCCGCCGTGCGGTAAGCATTCTCGCTTGTTGCCATTGTTTCCTCATCGACGTAGAGTGAACTCAACGCGACGGGACCGGCCCCCATAGGCCGACTTGGTGGAGTCAGTTCAAAGCTGGCTCCACCCGTTGCTTTTGAGGACACGTTCCTCGTGCAAGGAGAGCGATATGACGAACACGGTGATCGAGCTTCGGGCGTTGAGCAAGCGGTACGGCGGCGATCGTGGATTGCAGGCGACGACGCTGGAGATCCGAAGAGGTGAGATCTTCGGCTTTCTAGGCCCGAACGGGGCGGGCAAGACCACCACGATTCGCACCCTGCTGGGCTTCTTGCGCCCGACGAGCGGCGAAGCGCGGGTGCTGGGACTCGACGTGGCGACGCGCAGCGTGGACATCCGCCGACGCGTCGGTTACCTGCCAGGCGAACTCGTTTTCGAGCCGCGTCGCACGCCGCGCGACCTCTTCGCGTTCTACGCGCGTCTGCGCGGCGTGCAGAACGTGGCGTACGCGCTCGACCTTTCACGGCGCCTCGATCTCGACGTCTCCCGACCGATCGGCGCCCTGTCGAAGGGCAACAAGCAGAAGGTCGGGCTCGTGTCGGCGTTCATGAGCCGCCCGGAACTGCTGATCCTCGACGAACCGACCGACGGGCTCGACCCGCTGATGCAAGAGGAAGTGCACGCGCTCATTCAAGAAGCGCGCGCGGAGGGCCGCACCGTGTTCTTGTCGTCGCACGTCTTGAGCGAAGTGGACCGCGTCGCCGACCGCGTCGGCATCATTCGTGCGGGCGAGCTCGTGATGGTGTCGAGCGTCGCGGACGTGAAGGCGCGGTTGCCGCACCGCTTGGAGATTCGCTTCGCCGTCCCCGTTCCGCAAGCGGTCTTCGCGTCCATCGAAGGGCTGCGTGACGTGCGCGTTCTCGGCAACGTCGTGTCGTGCGTGCTCGCGGGCGGCGCGGACGCCCTGCTCAAGGCCGCGAGCGCCTACCCCGTGCTGGACATCCGCGGTTCCGAGCCGAACTTGGAGGAAGCGTTTCTGTCCTTCTATCAAGCGCCGAGCGGCGAGCGAGGAGTGAATCATGTGGCTTGAAGTGCTTCGTGACCGCGTGGCGACGACGTGGCGCTCCACCTTGGGGTGGGCCGTCGGCCTGAGCGCCTTCGTCTTGATGAACTGGATGTTCTATCCCCTCGTGCGCGACAGCCCCGACATCACGCGCCTGCTCGAGCGGCTTCCGCAAACGTTTCGAACGGCTTTCGGCGCGGACGACTTCATCTCGCCTGGCGGATACGCGTGGGCGCGGTCGTTCAGCTTGTTGCTGCCGCTCACGCTCTCCATCTACGCCATCAACTTCGGTGCGCGCGCCATCGCCCGCGACGAGCAGGAAGGCCGCTTGGAACTGCTGTTCGCCCAGCCCGTCTCGCGACTCGGCGTGCTGTCGGGCCGCACGCTCGCCTTGGCGGTCAATCTCGCTTTGCTCGGCCTGAGCGTCGGCGTGATCTCCTGGCTCGGCGCCCTCCTCGTGGGCGCGAAGCTCGACGCGGGCGCCCTGCTCGCCGCGACGGCTCAAGTCACCTTGCTCGCTTGGACCTTCGGGGCGTTGGCCCTCGCGGTCGGAGCGGCCACGGGGCGCGCCGCCCTCGCGTCCGGCGTGGCGTTCGCCGTGACGCTCGCGGGCTACCTCGTGCACTCGCTCGCGCCGCAAGTGCGCGCTCTTCGCGACGTTCGCGAGTTCACTCCCTTTTGGTACGCGGTCGGCGAAAACCCCTTCTTGTCGGGCGCGCACGCCGTAAACTCGCTCGTGCTGCTAGGAGCGGGCTGCGTGCTGGTGGCGCTGGCGACCGCGCCGTTCGCGCGGCGCGACTTGGCGAAGTAACGGCGCTCGGTTTCGTCCGCTCGCCCGTTCGTGGCCGAGCGGACGCTTGTTATGCTGTCAGTCCATGCAAGTCATTCCCGACGGCTTCACACAGACGCTGACCGTGCTCGTCACGAACGAGATGACCGTCCACTTCGAGGAACTCGGACGCATTCACCCTGTCTACGCGACGTACTGGATGGCGAAGCACTTCGAGGAAGCGGGCCGCAAGATCATCTTGCCTTTCTTGGAGCAAGGCGAGCAAGGCATCGGCTTCGAAGTGAACGTCAAGCACCTCGCCTCGGCGCTTCCCGGCATGACGGTCACGGTCACGGCGACGTTCGAGCGGCAGGAGGGTCGGCGCGTGTACGCGGCGATGCAGGCCGTCAGCAGCCTCGGCGACGTGATCGGTACGGGAACCACGACCCAAGTGATCTTGCCGCAAGCCAGCATCGACGAGAACTTCGAGGCGTTGCGGCGCCGTTTCGAGAACGCGTGAAGACTCCGTACATTCGAAGGTGACGTCGACCCTGTAGGCTGCCCGTCATGAGCGCCCCGGCCGACTCCGTCCGTTTCGCCGTGTACCTCGTGCCGCCCGCCGAGGACCCGTACTACCGACTTGGCAGCGCCGCGCTCGGCTACGACGTGAGAGCACGCCGCGACGTCGAACGACTTCCCGGCACGCGCGCCGAGTGGGTGTCAAAGGCGGGTCCGTTCGGCTTCCACGCGACGATCGTCGAAGCCTTCGACTGCGCCCCTTCGAGCTTTCCGGACATCGAACGCGAAATCGAAGCGTGTCTCGCGTCCCTCTCGCCCTCGTCGGTCCTCGAACTCTCGAACGGACGTATCGAGACGTGGGACGGCGGCGAGGTGATCGTGCACCGCTTCGACCCGAACTCGGCGCTTCACGCCCTGCACGTCCTGCTGCTCGCGCGCCTGGGACGGTTCGTGACCGGCAGTTCCTTCGAGCGAGCGATGCGCTCGGGCGAGAAGTACCAAGAGCCGCACCAAAAGGCGCGCATCGCCTTGCTGCACACACCGCGCGGTCTCGACACTTGGGAGCCGCACTTCACGCTCGCCGATCCGTACGGCGGAGGCGACGCCGAAGGGCTCGCGGCAGATTTCGACGAGCGCTTCGAGTTGTACTCGACGTTGAAGTTCGACACGGTGACGTTGCTTCGCCAGAACGGAACGCAGCCGTACGAGATCGTGCGTGATTTCCCGGTGCGTGATTCCTCCGTGAACTCCGGCTCTCAGCAGACAAGTTGAGAACTGCCTAGAATGAGTTCACATGAACCTCTCTCGCGTTTTGCCCATCAAGCGGGCCGCGCACGTTTACCTCGTGCAGAACGACCATCTGCTGCTCGTGACCGAGCGCATGGACGATGGCAGCATCTTCTGGGGCCTGCCGGGCGGCAAGGCCTACGGCGGCGAATCCCTCGCGGACGCCGCCGTGCGGCAAGTGAAGGTCGAGACGGGTCTGGACGTGGAAGACCTCGATTTCGTCAGCCTGCTCGAAGGGGAGATCCTGTCGGGAAGCAAGCACCACACATACGCGACTTTCGGGCGCTTCACAGCGAAGTGCAGCGGTGACATCCACCCGACGGACCCCGAGGTGCTGGGCGCGCAATGGGTGCCGTTCGCGGACGTCTTGAACCTCGTGCGCTACGGTCCGCCGCCGGAAATCGAGGAGCGCCACCCGCTCATCTGGATTCCCACCCGCGACTTTTTGGCGGGCAATCCGCGCACGTACTACCCGATCTGAGGCCAAAGTCGATGAGCCTCGGTCGTTCTCGGCAAACGCGGCTGTACGTGCGCGGCCTCGGCGGTGAGAAGCCTCGCGTGCCCACGGACTTCGCGCGCTTGGAGCGAGCGGCGCACGAGAAGATGACGCCGCGCGGCTACGCGTACGTCGCGGGCGGCGCCGGCCTCGAAACGACCATGCGCGCCAACCGCGCCGCCTTCGAGCGCTACACCATCGTTCCGCGCGTCCTGAGAGGCTTGGACCGCCGCGATTCGTCCGTCACCCTCTTCGGACGCACGCTGCCGAGTCCGCTTCTGCTCGCTCCGATCGGCGTGTTGGAAGCGGCGCATTCCGAGGCGGACCTCGCCGTGGCGAAGGCGAGCGCCGCCACGGGCGTTCCCTTCGTGTTCTCCTCGCAAGCCTCCTCCCCGATGGAGGCGTGCGCGAAGGTCATGAAGGACGCGCCGAGGTGGTTTCAGCTGTACTGGAGCACTGACGACGACGTGACCCGCTCGTTCGTGAAGCGGGCCGAGGCGTGCGGTTGCGAAGCGATCGTCTTGACGCTCGACACGACCTTGCTGGGATGGCGTCCACGCGACTTGAACCTCGGGAGCCTGCCGTTTCTGCGCGGACAAGGCATCGCCCAGTACCTCAGCGACCCCGTGTTTCGCGCTCGCCTCGATCGGGAGGACGCCTCGCCGAGCGAGTCGCCGCCGCGCTCCCCGGCGCTCGCGCTCGTCGCCCGCGACCTCGTAGTCAAAGGCCGTCAATTCGACCTCGACTTGAAGAAAATGCGCGCCGCCGTGGCCCGTTTCGTCGGAACATACTCGCGTCCTGATTTGAGCTGGGACGACGTGAGCCGCCTGCGCGAGATGACGCGCCTTCCGATCCTCCTCAAAGGCGTTCTTCATGGCGACGACGCGCGCGAAGCGGTTGGGCGAGGCGTGAACGGCCTCATCGTCTCGAACCACGGCGGACGACAAATCGACGGCGAGGTCGCCGCGCTCGACGCCTTGCCCGACGTCGTCGAGGCCGCCGGGGCCGCGCCCGTCTTGTTCGATTCGGGCGTGCGGTCGGGCGCCGACGTCTTCAAGGCGCTCGCGCTCGGCGCGCGGGCCGTCCTGCTCGGCCGACCGTACGTCTACGGCCTTGCCCTCGCCGGAGCCGACGGAGTGCGCGACGTCATCGAGAACGTGCTCGCCGAGCTCGACTTGACGATGGGCCTCGCGGGCTGCGGCTCGCTCGCCGACGTGAACCGCGCGATGGTGAGAAGCTCGTCTTCCTGAGTTTGGAAGGCCGCGCGATTTCGTGAGGAACTCGGGGGGAGGGTGTTGACCGAGCGTCACTCTCGCGAAGCGAACTCTTCTCTGCGGAAAGGGGAGAGGAGGGGCCTTCAGAGTTGCGCGACGGCTTCTCTCAGGACGTTCGCGCTGTGCTCCAGCGCCTGCTCTTCTTCCCCGGACAGGAGTGGTTCGAGCGTCTCCAGAACGCCGTCGCCGCCCACGATTCTCGGAAGGGAGAGGCTCACGCCGTACTTCGTCGGGCCGCTCACGGTGAGGACGGCGCGGCGGTCGCGCACGACGGCCTCGGCGATGCGCGCGAGGGCCGCGCCGACGCCGTAATACGTCGCTTGCTTGCCGGAGATGATCTCAGCGGCGGCGCGACGCACGCCGTGGTCGATCTCGGCTTTCACGTCGTCGTTCCACGGCGTGCCGCGCCGAGCGAAGAAATCCGGCACGGTGATGCCCGCGATGGAGGCGCTCGACCACGCGAGGACTTCCGAGTCGCCGTGCTCTCCGAGGACGTACGCGTGGACGTTTTGCGGATCGACGTCGGCGCGCTCGGCGACGAGCGCGCGGAAGCGGGCGGAGTCGAGGACGGTGCCCGACCCGATGACGCGCTGGGCGTTCCCCGCGATTTGCACGGTGAGGTCCGTCATGACGTCCACGGGATTCGTGGCGACGAGCAGCACGGCGTCGGGCGCGAACTTCAAGACGCTCGGCACGACGTCCTCGAAGATCTTCTTATTGCGCCCCAGAAGTTGCAGCCGCGTTTCGCCCGGTTGCTGGTTGACGCCCGCCGCTAGAACGACGAGGCGCGCGTCCGCGAGCGCTTCGTAGCCGCCGCTGGAGACGCGCACGGCGTGGCTGACGGGCGAGGCGTGCGCGATGTCCGCCGCCTCGGCGCGCGCGCGCGCCTCGTTCTTGTCCACGAAGACGAGTTCGGTGCAACTGCCGCGCAGCACCATGGCGTACCCGGCGGTCGCACCGACGAATCCTGTTCCCACGATTCCGACTTTCATATCAGCAGCATAAAAGTCGGAATTACACGCTCGTTACGAGTCGCGCCAAGGCACGCTCAGTCGAAGATGTCCTTCATCGCGCGGCCCAAGCCGCCGCCTTGCCCTTGCTCGCCACCGCCGCCGAGGCCCTGCTCGAACTCCTCGTACGGTTGCACGACGACGAATCCGTCGCCTTGAAAGACCATCTGGTACGTTTCACCGCCGCCACGCCCGAAGATGGAGCGGAGGCTGGAGTCCACGCGCAGCTGAGGTTGCAGGTTTCCGCTCCACGCGACCGTCGCGTTCGGGTCGGTGAACACGGGCTCGTTGTGCGTCACCCTCAGCGTGAGGGGCTTGCCGTGACTGAGGATGGCCACCATGCCGTTGCCCGAGAGGCGCACGCTGAACAAGCCGCCCGACATCATGCTCGCCACGCGCCGCAAGAACGTGACGTCGTAGCGAACGGTGTCCTCGAAGGCCAGCAAGTCGTTGCCGTTCACGTTGATGGTGTCGCCCTGCAGCCGCAGAATCGTGATTTCCTTGCCTTGATCGGCGAGGTAGCACACGCCTTGCCCTTCGATTTTCGCGAGCGGTGACATCTCCTGCGACACGGCCCGCATGAGGGCCTTCATGAGGCCGCCTTCCATCATGCCTTCGCGCCGGAAGCTGAGGTTGCCTTTGTACGCCACCATCGCGCCGAGCTTGCTCCAAATGCGACCGCGTACCTTCACTTCCAGCATCTTCGAGCTTTCGAGCTCGAACACGTCGCCCGGACGGTCGCGTTCGGCGGTCTCGTTGAGGAACTGCTGCAAACTTTGGCTGGCGTCTCCGCTGTCGTACGTCATTTCATGCCTCCTTGAACTTCACTTGTAACGTACGACGCGAAGCTCAAGAAAGTTGCAAGTCTTCTCCCGACCTCTCTCGCCGCGCTCGAATCATGAATCCGCGCTTCGTGTGCACCATGACGACATGAGCGGACCTATCAAACCCATGGCCCACGGTGTGCTCGACTACGGCTCCGTCGCCCTCATGCTCGCCGCGCCCGCCCTGCTGAAATTGCCGCCCGCCGCCAAGACCATCTCGTGGGCGTTCGCGGGCACGTACCTCGCCGTGTCGGCCCTCACCGACATGCCGCTGGGACTCAGCAAAAAAATTCCTTTCCCGATGCACGGCAGAATCGAACTCCTGAGCGCGCCCGCCCTCCTCGCGTTGCCGTACCTGACGGGCGCGACTGCCGACCCGAAGGCCAGAAACTACTTCCTGATGCTGTTCGGAACGGTTCTCGCCGCGTACAACCTCACGGACTGGCAGGACAAGACGGAAACGACGCTGTCCTGAAGATGCAAAAACCGCCTCTCCCTTGGGAGAGGCGGCGGCGAGCGACGCGTCAAACGCCGACGCCCATCAACTTTCCGATTCTCGACAAGGCATCCTCTATGTTCTCGAGGCTCGTGGCGTACGAGAGGCGTACCCGTCCCGGCGCGCGAAAGTCCGTGCCGGGCACGACCGCGACGCGCGCCTCGTCGAGCAGCAGCCGCGCCGCCTCGAGTTCGTCGGAGGCGAGGCGCGACGTGTCGGCCATGACGTAGAACGCGCCTTGCGGCAAAGGCGTGGCAAGACCGAGGCCGTTCAGACCCACCACGATTCGGTCGCGGCGTTCTCGGAACTTGCCGCGCGCCTCCTCGATGAAGGCCCGACTGTCGCGGATGGCTTCCAACGCCGCGTATTGCGAGATGGTCGACGGGTTGCTGGTGCTTTGCCCTTGGATGGCGTTCATCGCCTTGACGAGGTTCGAAGGGCCGCCCGCGAACCCGATGCGCCAGCCCGTCATGGCGTACGCCTTGGACGCGCCGTTGACGGTGAGGGTGTGTTCGGGAGCGAAACGCGCGATGGACACGTGCGCCGCGTCGTACACGATGTGCTCGTACATCTCGTCCGTGACGATCACCAGACCGTGCCGCACCGCGAGGTCCGCGACGGCCCGCAAAATCGCTTCCGGGTACACAGCGCCCGTCGGGTTGGAAGGCGAGTTCAGGACGATCGCTTTCGTGCGCGGCGTGATGGCCGCGCCAATCGCCTCGGGATCGACGTCGTAGCCGTCTTCGGGGCGCGTGTCGACCGCCACGGGCACGCCGCCCGCAAACGAGACCATCTCGGGGTAACTCACCCAGTACGGCGCGGGAATGATGACCTCGTCGCCCGGATCGAGCAACGCGAGGAACGCGTTGAAGAGAGCTTGCTTGCCGCCGGTGCTGACGATGACTTGATCGGGCGTGTACGACAAGTCGTTTTCCCGTCGGAACTTCTCGGCGATCACTTCACGCAATTCCGGAATGCCTTGCACTTGCGTGTACTTCGTCTTGCCTTCCCGAATCGCTCGGTGCGCGGCTTCCTTGACGTGCGGCGGCGTGTCGAAGTCGGGCTCGCCCGCCGCCATCGAAATGACGTGCACGCCCGCGCGTTGAAGCTCGAGGGCCTTGGCGGCGACCCCGACGGTCGACGACGGCTTGAGACTCTGGACTTTTGAAGACAGTCGAACGTTGAACACGAAAGGCACCCCCTGAAAGCTCGGCTCAGTCTAACGACGCGAAGACGGGCGTTCAGGGGGTGCCATACACAAGCGTTACTGCAGCAGTTCTTCCGAGCCGAAGAACAAGCCGAGTTCGCGCTCGGCGTCTTGTTCGTTGGCGCTGCCGTGAATGATGTTCTCGCCGATTGTGGTGGCGTAATCGGCGCGGAAGGTCCCGGGGGCGGCGTTGGCGGGATTCGTGGCGCCCATCATCTGTCGCAGGCCCGCCACGACGCCTTCGCCTTCCAAGGCGATCGCGACGACGGGACCGGACGTGACGAAGGACACGAGCTCGCCGAAGAAGGGGCGCTCTTTGTGCTCGGCGTAGTGTTGCTGCGCGAGTTCTTGCGAAATCACGAGTTGCTTGAGGCCCACGACGCGGTAGCCCTTCTTGATGAGGCGGACGAGGATTTCACCGGTAAGCCCGCGGCGCACGCCGTCGGGTTTGATCATGGCAAAGGTGCGTTCCATACCGCCGATCAGCCTACACGATGCACGACGCCTACGCGATGGGCTCCGACCTGTCGACGCGTTGTCTAAACTGCGTACAATACTCGGGTGACGAGCTTCTCTGAACGCCCTTCGCGTTTCGCCGCGTACCTCACGCTCACGCTCGCCGTCTTGGCAGCGGTGGCGATGTTCGCGGCGCCTTACGCGACGTACGGGCGCAATTTCAACGGTTCGGGAACGCTGCTGCTGTTTCCGGGTCGAGCCTTGGACATCGCGGGTCTCGGCACGCAGAATCTCCCCTCGGTCGGCGGCGCCGTCGCCCTCGGGTGGGGCGTGCTGGCGGCCCTCGTTCTGACGATCGTCGCGGCCCTCACGCGCGCCCGCTGGATGTGGATCGCCGGCTTGCTGACCTTGCTTTTCGCGATCGGCTCGGCGTGGCTGTTCGAAGCGTCGCTTTCGACGGCGATCAACACCCTTCTCGCGCAAGGCTTTCCGAGGCAACGCATTCAGTACGTGTCGGGCGGCATGAACGTCGGGTGGTTCTTGCCGCTCGCGGCGGGCGCGACGGGCTTGCTGGCCGGCGTCAGCGCCTTTCCGACGTGGTACCACCGCCTCAACCGCCTGCGTGGAGTGCTCGTGCCGTTCGTGGCCCTCGCCTTGGCGATCCTCGTGGGCGCGCTCGTCGTGCTGATCATCCAGCCCGTGCCGACCCTTTCGCCGCTCACGTCGGCGGTCAACTGGTACGGCAAGTTCGACCTCGTGTGGTTCGTGTACACGACGCTCTTCGCGCCCCTCACGAACATCGGCGGCCTCTTTCAAGTGCTGACCCTGGCGACGCCCCTGATCTTCGCGGGCCTTTCGGTCGCGTTCGCGTTTCGCGCGGGCCTCTTCAACATCGGCGGCTCGGGGCAAATCCTGATGGGCGCCATCTTCGCGACGGCCGTGGGGGTGTACCTGCCCTTCCCGGCTTGGTTGCTGCTGCCCGTCGCCGTCATCGCGGCGGCGATCGGCGGGGCGTTGTGGGGCGCGATTCCCGGCTTCCTCAAGGCGCGCTTCGGAGTGAGCGAAGTCATCAACACGATCATGCTCAACTACATCGCCTCGGCGATTTTCATCTTCTTGATCGGGCAGAACTCCTTTCCGTTCTTCGGGCGCACGTACAACCTGCCCTTCCGTGCCGAAGGCTTCGAAGCCCGCTCACAGGAACTGCAAGTCGGGGCGCGTCTGCCGCAGATTCCCGAGTTGCTCGGCTTCAAGATCAACGAGCCCGCCTTCCTGCCGTTGTCGCCGCTCGTGGCGCTCGTGGTGTTCGCGTTGATGTACTTTCTCGTGTTGGCGCGCCGCAAGCAGCGTTTCGCGCTTTCGCTCCTCGCGAGCCTCGCGGCGCTCGTCGTGCTGTGGCCGTTCGTGGGCGCCCGCTTCGTGGCGACGGGTGACATCGCGGGCAGTAACCTCAACATCTCCTTCTTCATCGCCCTCGCGAGCGCCGTGTTCTTCTCGGTGTACATGTGGCGCACGTCGGGAGGCTACGCGCTTCGCGCCGTGGGCTTCGCGCCGAAAGCGGCCGAGTACGGCGGCATCAACGTCGCGCGTTCGACGCTGCTCGCCATGACGATCGCGGGCGCCTTCGCGGGCTTGTGCGGCACGCACTACGTGCTCGGCGGCGCGCTCGACGAGTACCGTCTGCGCCAGAACATCCCGGCGAACGTCGGCTTCGACGGCATCACCGTCGCGCTCGTCGGTCAAAGCACTCCGGCGGGCGTCGTCGCCGCGTCCGTGCTGTTCGGAACGTTCGACACGGGCGGCTTGACGGTATCGCAGCGTCTGCAAAACATCGACCGCAACATCGTCACGGTCCTCAAGGCCCTCATCGTGCTGTTCATCGCCGCGGGCGGCTTCTTGTCGCGCCGCATCACGAATCCGCCGCCCGCCCTCGCCACGCCGAACGTGACGTTGTCGAGCGCCGAGAACCGCGAGGTGTCGGGCGCCAAACCCGTGAACACGAGTGGCAATTTCGGCGAGGGGCCGGGCGCCAGACCCGCCGCGAATCCCGAGAACGACGGGAGGGACGCGTAAATGGACTTCTTCCTGAGCTTGCTGTCGCTGTCCTTCCTCGCGACCTTCGTCCGCTCGGTGGTGCCCTTGTTGCTCGCCGGGCTCGGCGGTTTGTACTCCGAGCGCAGCGGCATCGTGAACATCGCCCTCGAAGGCATCATCATCTTCGGCGCGCTCGGCGGAGCGGTCGTGACGCAGCAAATCGAGGGTTCCGTCGGTGGGGTCGCGCCGTGGATCGGCTGGGTAGCGGGAGCCCTCGCCGGCGGCTTCATGGCGTGGATTCACGCCGTCATCTCCATCAAGTACCGCGCCGACCAGATCATCAGTGGTACCGCCATCAACCTGCTCGCGCTGGGCTTTCCGCCCGTGTTGCTCGAAGCTTTGTACGGAAGCGCGACCGAGTCGGAACCCGTGCAGAACGCTTTGCCCTTATGGGGCATCGGGGACTTCCGCTTCAGCCCGCCCGTCTACTTCGCGTTTCTCGCGGTGATCGCGTCTTGGTACGTCTTGTACCGCACGCCGTACGGCCTGCGGTTGCGCGCGACGGGTGAAAAGCCCGAGGCAAGTGCCTCCATGGGCATCAACGTGCGCCGCATGCGGTACAGCGCCGTGATCATCTCGGGCCTCCTGGCGGGTACGGCGGGCGTGTTCCTTTCGATCGGGAACTTGTCGTCGTTCACGCAGAACCTCGCCGCCGGTCAAGGCTTCATTGCGCTCGCCGCGCTGATCTTCGGCAAGTGGCGTCCGTTCGGCGTGCTCGGCGCGACGTTGCTTTTCGGTTTCCTGCAAGCCCTGGCGATTCGCCTCGGCGGCGAGCAGTACTTGCCGTCGGGCCTCGTGCAGGCACTTCCTTACCTCATCACGATCCTCGCGCTCGTCTTCACCGGCCGCTCCAGCGCTCCTCGCGCTGTCGGCAAGCCGTACGACGCCTGAGAGAGCTTGAAGTCGTCTTCACGCGTCTGAAGGGCCACCGTCGAACACGGTGGCCCTTTCTCATGTATGGCGGCTTTCTCTCAGAGCCGGAAAGAATGCGCGTGCTAGCGTTTGGGCGATGCGGGACGCCACGCCGAGAAACGAATTGAAAGCCGCTCGGGAAGCGCGCGGATGGACCCTCGCGGACGTGTCCAAACGCACGAGCATTCGCGCGGAATTCCTGCGCGCCCTCGAAGAAGGCGACTTCTCGTCCCTTCCCGAACGTCCGTACGCTCGCAGCTATTTGCTGCGCTACGCGGCCGAACTCGGCGTGGAGGCCACCTCGCTTCTCGCGAACTTCGATCGCGCCGTGCCCGCCGCCTCGACCGTCACCCCTCGCCGCCGAGGCGTCGTCGTTCCCGTCGGCTTGGTCGCCGCGAGCGTCAGTGTGGTCGTCGTCCTCGCCACCCTCGGTTGGTGGGCGTACGCGGCGTGGCGATCGCACGAAGTGACAGGATCGAAGACCGTCACCTCACCGCAAGTCACGCAGGCGGCGAGAGGGGACGTGCGGGTCACGATCGACAGCGATCCGAGCGGTGCCCGCGTGTATCTCGACAACCGTTTCCTCGGAACGACGCCCGTGCGCAGCTTTCCGCTGCAAGCGCGCGCCTCGGGTGAACTGCGCGTCGAGCGTGACGCGTACAAGCCGGTCGTGCGACCCGTGACCCTCCAAAGCGGCCGCTGGTGGCGCGTCACCCTCAAGCCGACGGCGAGTCCCGACGCGTCCACCATCGTGGACATGCACCTTCGCAGCAAGCTCGCCGCGCAAAGCGTCAACATGAACTCCTCGGGGCGGTTCGTGCCGAGCTTCACGCCTGGCGTCGTGTCTCCCACCGATCCCGTCCCTTCCGCCGACGCCGAAGGGATGGCACGCCTTGAAGCTGCCGCCAAACCTGAAGAAGCGGTCGAGCCCACCGAGACCGAGGGGGGCGTCACCTTGAGCTTCGTCGGCGAGTCTTGGGTACGCGTCACCGATGCGAACGGGCGCGTGCTGTTCGAGGGCGTTCCCGCCGTGGGATCCTCGCGCGCCTTTCCGAAGGGCGTGCACGTACGCGTCGGTTCGGCGGGTGCCGTCACGGTCGCCGGTGTGCCACTCGGAACGATCGGCCAAGTCTTGGAGCGTGCCTTCCCCTGACGCGCGTGTTAGCGTGGCCTCCAGGAGAAGCACTTCATGACTCGAATGCAACCCGAAAGCAATGCGTTCGCCTACGTCTGGCGCAGTCCATACGTCCGTGTCGCCGTCTTCCTGCTGCTCGGCTACCTCGCGTACCGCTTCGTGGGCTCGATCTCGAGCGTTATTTCCCTGGCGCTCGTCGCGTACGTCATCGCGTACCTCGCCAATCCCTTTCTCAATTGGCTGCAGCGACGACGCGTTCGGCGCGGCTTCGGCATCTTCCTGGTTTTTCTGGTCGTCGCGGGCTTCCTCGTGGTCGCCAGTACGCTGCTTTTCGCGATCGGCGGGCAACTCGTGGAGTTCGTTCGGCAACTTCCGGAGATCGCCACGAACGCCGCGAACTTCGCGACGCGTCTGCTCGAACGGTACGACGACAACACTTACGTGCAGACGCTGCAAGAGCAACTGCAGAACTTGTCGCGCAACTCCACGACCTTGCTGCAAGAGCGCGCCTTGCCGCTGCTGCAAAACCTCATCTCACCGAACGGACCGCTGCTCGGCGGTTTGTCGGCCGCCGCGAACTACCTTGGCAACTTCGTGATCGTCCTGATTCTCTCGATCTACATGATGGCCGACTTCGACAAGATCGGCTTGACGCTTCTTCGGGCTTTTCCCCGCAAGTGGCAACCGCGCGTGCTGGAACTCGCCAACAACGTCGAGACGGCCGTCGGCGGATACTTGCGCGGCCAACTGCTGATCGCCGCCGCCGTGGGCTTTCTCGTTTGGCTCGGGCTGGAGATCATCAGCTTGCCGCAAGCCGCCGCCATCGGTTTCATCGCGGGCGTGTTCAACATCGTGCCGTACCTCGGCGTCATCATCGCCATCACGCCCGCCCTCCTGCTCGCCATTCCACTCGGCTGGCTCAAGATGGTCCTCGTGGTCGTCGTGTTCGTCGTCGCCAACCAAATCGAAGGCAACTTCTTGTCGCCGTTCATCCTCGGACGGTCCACCAACCTTCACCCTGTCACGGTCATCATCGCGATTCTCGTCGGACTCGGGCTGTTCGGAATCGTGGGAGCGCTCGTCGCCGTACCCCTCACGGCGCTCGGCAAGCTCTTGCTGCAGGAGTACTACTTCCCCAGCAAGATCTACAAGCAAGGACCTTGAACGAATCCGCGTGACGTGCAACTCGCCGCGAACGGTCAAAGGCGGCGGGCGACGATCGAAAACACGTGCCAGTGTTTCGGCGTGCCCGTCGCCGTCTGCCCGTCGTACTCCTGCTCGTCGAGGAACTCGACGTCGAAGGCGTCCAAAAGCTTCTGGACGCCTTCGAGCGTGTGAAAGTTGCCGTTGCCCGAGTTCGCCCAACTGTCACGCACGCCGAAAAGGTGCCCGGCGAAACGCCCGCCTCGCTCGACGGAGGCCGTGAGGCGCCGCCAAACGGCCGGGAAGTCAGCGTCGTCGCAAAACGGCAAGCTGAGGCTCGCGTTCACGAGTCGTGCGGGCGGAAAGTCGAAGTCCTGAAAGCGAGCGATGCGCGTTTCGAGGTGCTCCGCTCGTTGGTTTGGCACGCGTTCTCGTACGAACATCAACGCTTCGGGTTCGGCATCGACCGCCAAAACGCGCCAACCGTGCTCCAAAAGCGCGACCGCGTCGTTGCCCACGCCGCAACCGAGATCCACGGCGAAGCCGCCTTGTTCGCCGTGGGCTTCGAACAACGCCAACGCCTTGACGAGCGTCGCGCGTGGAGGGCCGTTCTTCACCGCTTCGTAGTACGCGCGCCATCCGTCCGTTCTCGGCATGCTTCAGCTTACCCTTGAAGCAACTCCACGTGCCGTCCGTCCGGATCGAGCGCGAAGGCGACTGGGTTGCCGGAAGGGGAGAGGTGGAGCGGGCGGGAGAAGGAAACGCCGTCCGCCTCGAAGGCCGCGACGGTGGCCTTCAAGGCGGGGACGCGAATCGCGATGTGCTCCATCCACGAGGGCGGCGTCGATGCGCCTTCCGAGACGAAGAATTGAAGTTTTCCGCCGCCGGGAAACTCGATCACGAGGCGCCGCGCGGCGTCCGACGACGTGACGTCCTTGACGAGGGTGCCGCCGAGGCGACCGTAGAACGAGACGACCGCTTCGGGCCGAGCCGTGATGAACGAGACGTGCTTGAGCATGGAGAAACGCTATCAGCCCCGAGTACCTTTGTCCTCACGGCTCACACGTACAATCGGCAGGTGAACTACCGTCAATTGCTCGGAACGGACCTCACGGTGAGCGCCGTCGGATTCGGCGTCTGGACCGTCGGGACGACGTGGTGGGGCGTGAAGGACGAGGAGGCGGGCAAGCGGTTGCTGCGCCAAGCCTTCGACCTCGGCGTGACCTTCTTCGACAACGCCGACACGTACGCCTCGGGCCGCGCGGAGGAAATCCAACGCGAAGCGCTGGGCGACGTGCGCGACTCGATCGTGATCGGCACGAAGTTCGGTTACGACATCTACAACCACCCCGACCGCCCCGGCCAGCAGGAACGTCCGCACGACTGGAGCCCGCAGCACCTGCGCAAGGCTTTGGAAGGCTCGTTGAAGCGCCTCGGCACGGACCGAATCGACTACTACCAACTGCACAACCCGCGCCTCGACGCGATCGAAAACGACGACCTCTTCGCCGAGTTGGAAAAGGCCAAGGGCGAGGGGCTCATTCGCGCGTACGGCACCGCCCTCGGGCCCGCCCTCAACGAGCGGCAAATCGAGGAAGGCGTCGCGTCCGTCCGCGATCGCCGTGCGCCCACGCAGATCATCGCCAACCTGCTCGAGCAAGTCCTCATCGAAAAGATCTTGCCCGTGTCGCGCGAAGCGGGCGTCGGTATCATGGCGCGCGTTCCGCACGCGTCGGGCTTGCTGGAAGGTACGATCACCGCTGACACGACGTTCGAGGCGGGCGATCACCGCAATTGGCGCCTCACGACGAACGCGCGCCGCAAAGCGTGGATGGAGGACGGCCTCAAGAAAGTCGAGGTTCTGCAAGCGCGATTCTGCGGTTCCGAACGCTCGATCGGTCAGCTTGCCATTCAATGGTTGCTGCGCGCGCCGGAGATGGCGACGGTGCTTCCGAACATCTACGACGAAGACGGACTGCGCAACTACGCCGCCACCTTCGACGCCAAGCCCCTCGCCGAAGCCGAGTACGCCGAGATTCAAGCGTTGTACGCGGACAACTTCGGCCTCGACACGAACCTCGTCGGCGAGACGATTCGATAACCACACATCATGAGCGAAGAACATCCGCACCAACCCGCGTCCGATACACCGCAACGCCCCGCCCGTCCGAAGATGATGGTCGACCTCGACCCGAGCGGGCAAGTCACGCAGAAGGAGCCCGACCGCGCCAAGCGGCAGTTTCTCAACTACGCCTTCTTCAAGCTCGACCCCGCCTTCCGCCGCCTCTCGAGCGCCGAGCAGCAGGAGATGAAGCGCGAGTTCGCCGAGGCCGTGCGCGCTTGGCACGAGGACGCGCCGCGCGAAGCGGGCCACATCCTGCGTTCGTACAGCACGGTCGGCGTGCGGGCCGACGCCGACTTCATGTTGTGGCGCATTGCCTTCGACGTGCGCGACTTCACCGAAGCGCAAGCCGCGCTCAACCGCACGCGTCTCATGGGCTACCTCACTCAGCCGTACAACTTCATCGCGATGCAAAAGCGCAGTCAGTACGTCAACCGAGTCGAAGGCAGCGGTCACGGTCTCGAACTCTTGCCGGGATCGGGGCAGTACCTGTTCATCTACCCCTTCGTGAAGACGCGGGCTTGGTACGACCTCACGCCGCACGCCCGTCAAGGAATGATGGACGAGCACATCTACGCCTCGGGTCCCTTCAAGGGCGTGCGCATCAACACGTCGTACTCGTACGGCATCGACGACCAGGAGTTCGTCGTGTCCTTCGACTCGGACTACCCGCAGGAATTCGTGGATCTCGTTCATCGCCTGCGCTACACCGAGGCGAGCAACTACACCCTCAGCGACACGCCGATGTTCACGTGCGTCAAGAAGAGCGTGGACGACCTTCTGAACGACCTCGCCTGAACGCCGAAGCGACGAGCCGCCGAGCACCTACTCGGCGCCTCGTCGCTGAAGCGCTTCTCAGTTTTCGAGCGCTTTGCGCGCCGCGAGCTTCACGGCAACGTCGATCTGCTTGCCTTCACGCATGACCGTCAGCGTCACGGTATCCCCGATTCGTTGCGAGCGGATCTTGAACGCCATGTCGTTGAAGTCACGCACGCGCTCGCCGTTGACCGCCACGATGACGTCCGCCGAGAAACGCCGCGTGAGCTCGCCGCCCGCGTCTCGGCGAGGCAGGAAACGCTCGGCGCGCAGCCCGGCGCGGTCTGCGGGGCCGCTCGGCGTGACGTTGCCGATCACGGCGCCTTCGACGTCGTACAACTCCGCGTGGTTGGACTCCGTGACTCCCATGACGGGCACGTCGCGCTTCTCGCCGTTCAGAACGGCATTGAAGATCTCGTCGTCGCGCGTGACGGGCACGGCGAACGACGCGACGGTCTGGACGTCGTCCGAGTTCGCGAGCGGCGTGAGGTCGCTGTTGGCGAGTTGGATGTAGCTCACGACGCCGACCGCCTCGCCCGCCGTGTTGATGATCGGTCCGCCGCTATCGCCCGGCGCGAGCGGCGCGCTCGTCATGACCGTTCCCTGCGGAAAGTCGAACTTGTAGGCTCGGGCGTCGTACTGCAGTACGCGTCCCAAACGAGGCTGCAAGAACTGCTCGTGGCTGTTGCCGATGGCGAGAATTGGCGAGCGAAGGGCCGGTTCGTTTCGCGCGACCGGCAAGAACGGCACGGTGCCGCGAACGTTCGCCTTCAGCACGGCGATGTCGCGCGCGACGTCGAATCCGACGACGTTCGCCGTGAAGCGCATGCCGGACAAGGTGGTGACGTTGACGTGCCCGCCGTCCTCGATGACGTGGTATGCCGTGAGGAACGTTCCCTTCGAGTCGATGAAAAAGCCCGTCCCGATCGATTGCGAGCCGTCGTTGCCGACCTGCTCGACACGTATGGTGGCGGGCCGCGACTTTTTGAAGAGCGTCTCGACGTCCGCCGGAAGCTTGAGCGACGACTCGAGTTGCGGCAGCGGGTTGAGGTTCAAGTTGAAATCGATGGCCCGCCCGCCTTCGCGTGGAGCGAAGTACAAGCCGATCGCGAGCAGCACGAAGATCGGAATCCAGGGCGAGCGCCTCATGAAGTAACTTTAGTGCGGCACGCTCAAGTTCAAGGTGGTGAAGGGTACGCTGCCGTCTTGAAGCGACCTTAACGGCAAGCTTCATGGCGCTGGCATACTGTTCGCCATGCAGCGCTGGCTTCTCAAGAGCGAACCCGACGTCTTTTCGTACGACGACCTCGTGCGCGTAGGTGCCGAGCCTTGGACGGGAGTGCGCAACTACCAAGCGCGCAACTTCATGCGCGCCATGAAGCAAGGCGATCTCTGCGTCTTCTACCAATCGAACGCGAAACCCAACGCTGCGGTCGGCGTGTGCAGCGTTCTACGCGAAGCGTACGAAGATCCCACGAGCACAGAGCCGGGTCGTTGGAGCGCCGTGGACGTCGCGCCCGTCTCGAAGTTCGTCTCGCTCGTCTCCCTCGAACGGCTCCGCGACTTGCCCGAGTTGCTCGCCTGCCCTTTGATTCGGCGCGGAAATCGCCTCTCGGTGCTGCCCTTGACGAACACCGAATTCGAGGCGATCGTCGCGGCAGGCGGCCTCGATCCTCACGCCCTCGACAGCGTGCCAATGTTACATTGAGCGGCATGACGAACGTCGTCGCCCTTTCCTCGGCTCAAGTTCTCTACCCGCTCGGCGACGACATCGGCAGCGTCGCCTTGATTCAACACGTCGGCGACGACAAGATGATCGTCAACTCCGCGCGCGTGAGCTTCGGCGGCGACAACGACGCGCCCCTCACCGAGCGCGACGAGAAGCTCATCAAGTACTTGCTACGCGAACACCACGGCTCGCCATTCGAGCACAACCTCGTCACGTTCAAGATCGTCTGCCCGATCTTCGTGGACCGCCAGCTCGTACGTCACCGAGTCGGCGTTTCGAAAAATGAGATTTCGGGTCGGTACGTGGAACTCAAGGAGCGAGGATACATCCCGCTGGAATTCCGCAAGCAAGCCAAGAGCAACCGTCAAGCTTCCGTCGCCGACGACGGCACCCTCGATCAAGAAGCTGCCAGCAGAGTGTGGAGCGAAGCGTGGCGCGTCGCCTTCGACAGCTATGAGAAGCTCCTTGCCCTCGGCGTCACGAGAGAGCAGGCGCGCGGTGTTTTGCCACTGGCGCTTTATACCGAGAGTTATTACACCTTCAACGTGCGCTCGCTGCTGCACTTCCTCGAACTGCGCGACCATCCGGGCGCTCAATTCGAAACGCAACTGTTCGCGCGCGCGATGGCCGAACTTGCCGAGCCGCTCTTTCCCGCGACCTTCCGCGCTTGGCGGGATTTGCACCGCGGGGAATGACGCCGATTGCCGTAAGCCAATCGGCGGCGGTTGGAGCGCGGCGACGCTGTTACCCTCGAGAGATGGAACCAAGCTACCGAATCGTTCATCAGGGTGGCAAGTCGTTCGTTGATGTGACGGCCCTCGCGGCGCCCCTAACGACCGAGCGGGACGCCGCCGACCTCGTCGCGGTGTCGTGGGAATGCGAAACGTCGCTGCTGATGCTTCCCCATGAAGCTTTCGCCGACGAGTTCTTTCGCTTGCGGACGGGCTTGGCGGGAGCGGTCTTGCAGAAGTTCGGCAACTACGGCTTGACGGTCGCTGCCGTCATTCCCGGATGGTACGAGCGAAACGACCGCTTCACGGAGTTGGCGCTGGAAAGCAACAAGGGACGGACCTTCGGCGTGTTCGACGACAGGTCGGCGGCGGAGGCCTGGTTGTTGAAGTGAGGGCCGCGCCGAGCGCTCTTGCTCGTGACCTTTCCGCGCCGCGTCGGTCGCGTTCCGAAAGCCAAGCTCAAGACAGCTCGTCACGCCCACGTCCTAGGATGCGGGCGTGAACGTTCGCGTCGCCTTCGAACTGCTGAAAGATGCCTACCTCGCCTTCGGCCAGGACCGTGCACCTCGCCTCGCGGCGGCCACCGCGTACTACGCAATCTTTTCGATCGCGCCGCTCCTCGTGCTGCTCGTCGCGATCGCGGGACAGTTCTTGAGCCGCGACGCGGTTCAGGAGCAAATCGTCAATGCTTTGACGTCGGGCGTCGGGCAAAGTGTGTCGGGCGACCTTAGAAGCGAGCTTCGACAACTGCTCGCTGCCAACTTCCAAAATTTGCAGCGCACGAATCTCGTCGCGTCGATCATCGGCTTCGGCACGCTCTTCCTCGGCGCGACCGGACTGTTCGCGCAGCTGCAAGACGCCTTGAATTCCTTGTGGGGCGCCGACCCGGCTCCACAGACCGGCTTTTTGCGCGTCATCAAGACGCGCTTGATCAGCTTCGCGCTCGTGTTGCTCTTCGCGACGCTCATCCTCGCGTTCGTCGTGGGGAACACGGCGCTTTCGGCGTTCGCCAAGCAACTCGGGGATTTGTTCGGGGTGGGCGCCATTCTCGCCGCCCTCGGCACGTTCGTGCTGTCGGTCGGCGTGTTTACCTTGGCGTTCGGCGTCATCTTCAAGTACTTGCCGGACGTGAAGTTGTCTTGGAGGGACGTCCGCTTCGGCGGTTTTGTCACGGCCTTGCTGTTCACGATTGGCCAACTGCTGCTCACGCAGTACTTCACGCGCGTGTCGCCGACGAGCGTGTTCGGCGCGGCAGGTTCGCTCATCGCGCTGCTGCTGTGGATCTACTACTCGTGCATGATCATCTTCTTCGGTGCCGAGGTGACGTGGGTGTACGCGCAAAGGGAAGGAACGGAGGCGGGCGGCGCGCAGAATCCGGACAAGAAGGCGGCCCTCGCCCAAAAGGGCGCCCACCTCGACCCCACGCCGAGCGAGAAAGAGCAGGAAGCGGCGGCGAGAACGCCGGGCGCGGCGGTAAGAGGGCGGCCTTCCGACGAGGCCCCGGCACCAAGTCGAACGCCTCCCTTGCCGGGCGCGCGCGGCTTGCTGTCACGCGCCGTCTTGGCCTTGCTCGCCTTGCCCGCCTTGCCGATCGTGCTGCTGATTCGGGCCTTCTCGCGCCGCCGCTGAGTTTGTTCCCTCATTACCATTTCGCGGCGGCAATGCCGTATTCTTTCGTTCGCCACCCGAAAGTCCGATGGCGGCAGAGATGCCGTAGGCTTTCCGACCCGAACGTGCGGGGCGGAAGCACCCTCATGTTCGAGATTCTCTCCTGGAGGTCCCGAGAATGTCGGAACAACAAGACTTTCTGCGTCAAACCGTCGAGCACCTCGACATCAAGCAAGTCAACGTCGTGCCCCTGATCGAAATGATGGGCAAGACGGCCTTCCAAGCGCGGAACCTGGCGCGCGCCGCCGAAATTTTCGACGAGATGGTGAACGACACCGACTGCGGCGTCATTCTGACCCTCGCGGGCAGCATGGTGAGCGCGGGCCAGCGTGAAGTCATCTTGGACCTCCTGCGCGCGAACGCCGTGGACGCCATCGTCTCCACGGGCGCGAACATCGTCGATCAAGACTTCTTCGAAGCGCTCGGCTACCGCCACTACCAAGGCGACATCTTCGCGAACGACGACCAACTGCGCCGTCTGCACATCGACCGCATCTACGACACGTACATCAACGAGGACGAGCTTCGCGTCACGGACGACACCACGCGCGTCATCGCCGACTCGCTCGCGCCCGGCGCGTACTCCAGCCGCGAGTTCATTCGTGAAATGGGCCGCTACCTCGTCGAGAACGGCCTCGGTGAAGGCAGCATCGTTCGTACGGCGTACGAGCTCGACATCCCGATCTTCGTGCCCGCGTTCAGTGACTGCTCGGCCGGCTTCGGTCTCGTCGCGCACCAAGTCGCCAATCCCGACGCGCACGTCTCCATCGACTCGGCCAAGGACTTCCGCGAGCTCACCGAGCTCAAGGTCAAGCACGGCAAGACGGGGCTGTTCATGCTCGGCGGCGGCGTTCCGAAGAACTTCGTCCAAGACGTCGTCGTGTCTGCCGAATTCCTCGGCTACGAAGACATCGAGATGCACGCGTACGCGGTGCAACTCACCGTTGCCGACGAGCGTGACGGCGCCCTCTCGGGCAGCACCCTCAAGGAAGCGAACTCTTGGGGCAAGGTCAGCCTCGCCCGCGAGCAGATGGTCTACGGCGAAATGACCGTGACCTTCCCGCTCATCGCCGGGTACGTCTGGCACAAGCGCAACTGGGAAAAGCGCACGCCGCGCCGCTGGGCGAAGCTCATCGACGGCAAGTTCCCCGTCAAGGTCGCGCAGTAAATCTTCTGAAACACGAAGGGCCGGTCCTCGACCGGCCCTTTTCTCATGGCTCCTACGCGTACGTGCCGACGCGCTCCACCAGCAGATCGTAGAACCCGTTCACGTCGATGTTCATGGCGACGTCGGCGTTCGGAGCCTTGCCCGTGACCCGCCAGAAGTCGCACACGGTTCGGCCCGCCGAGGGGCCGTTCGTCGTGTCGATCTCGACGTACATGGATTTCATTTCGAAGAGATCGGGCCGAACGAGATAGGCGACGACGCACGCGTCGTGGATGGGCGCGCCGTTCCAACCGTAGCGTTCTTCGTGGTGCCCGCGAAAGAAGTCCAGGAGGTCGGCCGTGAACGCGCCCACGGTCGTGCCCAAGGCGCGCAGGCGTGCGACGCGCTCGGGTGACGCGGGCGTTTGGTGCGTGGCGTTGAGGCCGAACATCGTGAGCTTCACGCCCGATTCGAAGACGATTCTGGCGGCTTCCGGGTCGCACAAGATGTTGAACTCGGCGGCGGGCGTCCAATTGCCAAGGTCGACACTGCCGCCCATCAAGACGATGCCCCGCACGTTCTCGGCGAGGCGAGGTTCGAGGCGAAGGGCGAGCGCGACGTTCGTCAGGGAGCCGGTGGGAACGAGGGTGACTTCGCCGGGATTGGCCATGACGGTGTCGACGATGAAGCGCACGGCGTGGAATTCTTCCTCGGAGCGAGTGGGCTCGGGAAGGTGGGGGCCGTCCAGTCCGGACTCGCCGTGCACGGCTTCCGCGCTGATGCGGTCTCGCACGAGCGGACGGTCGGCGCCGCGGTACACGGGCACCGTCGCCTGCAGGACTTCGCGGACGACGAGGGCGTTTCGGGTCGTCTTGTCCACGCCGACGTTGCCGTACACGGTCGTCACGCCGAGCACGCTCAGTTCGGGTGAGGCGAGGGCGAGCATCATGGCGATCGCGTCGTCGTGACCGGGATCGCAGTCGAGAATGATCTTGCGCGGGCTGAGCACGCGGCTAGTGTACACGGGCGAGCAGCACGAGCCCGTTGCGGTGCACGACCTCGTCGAAGTCGTGGTGACCGAGCAGACCGACGATTTCGGCGCTTTGCCGTCCCGAGATGCGCTCGACGTCCTTTGCGGCGTAGTTCGTCAAGCCTTGCGCGAGCGGTCCGCTCGGCCCGTCGATGCGAACGACGTCTCCAAACGAGAAGTCACCGTCGACGCGCATGATGCCACTCGGCAAAAGCGACTTGCCACTTTTGAGGGCCCGCTCGGCGCCCGCGTCGATGATCAAGGTGCCTCTCGGCGTAGCATGCAGCAGCCAACCACGCTTGGCCGTTTGGCGGCGCGGCAAGACGCGCGTGCCGGGGTTTTCGCCTTTCGACCAAGCTTCCAGCCCCGCGCCGCCGCCGCCGAGAATGACCGTCTCGACGCCAGCTTCGGACGCGATGCGCGCCGCCCTGAGCTTCGTCGTCATGCCGCCCGTTCCGAGCGCGCTGCCCGACCCGGACGCGAGGTGCTCGACGTCGCTCACGTCATGCACGACGTCGATGCGTCTCGCGGTGGAGTCGCTTTTCGGATTGGCGGTGTACAGTCCGTCGACGTCGGTGAGCAGCAACAACGTGTCCGCTTCGGCGAGGTACGCGACCCACGCGGAGAGGGTGTCGTTGTCGCCGACCCGCAATTCGGCCGTCGCGACGGTGTCGTTTTCGTTCACGATGGGAACGGCTCCGAGCTTCAGGACGCGCTCCAAGGCGTGCTTGGCGTTCACGAAGCGACCACGCGCCTGCACGTCGTCCGCGCTCAGCAGGATCTGGGCGACGGGTTTCGGCGCGAACGCCCGCGCCCACTCTTGCATCAAGACCGCCTGCCCGATCGCGGCGAGCGCCTGCTTGTGAGGCAGCGTGGCAGGCTTTCCGGCTCCCAGGACGCCGCGACCCGCCGCGACCGCTCCCGACGACACGAGCGTGACCTCGGCATTCAACGATAAGCACGCTCGTGCGATCGCCCAGAGTTTCGGGGGTTCGATGCGGCCCGCGGCATCCGTGAGGCTGCTGGAGCCGATTTTGACGACGACGCGCCTCACCGCACCTGCCCGTCGCCGACGACACGATATTGATGCGTCACCATCTGCGCGAGCCCCATCGGTCCCCGCGCGTGCAGCTTTTGCGTCGAAATCCCGATCTCCGCGCCGAAGCCGAACTCGAAGCCGTCGGTGAAGCGCGTGGAGGCGTTGACGTACACGCACGCCGCGTCCACCTCGTCTTGAAAGCGGCGCGCGGCGGTCAGGCTCTGCGTGACGATCGCTTCGCTGTGCCCCGTACCGTGCCGCTCGATGTGTGCGAGCGCCGCGTCGAGATCGTCCACGATGCGCACGGCGATCACGAGATCGAGGAACTCCGTGTCCCAATCGGCGGGTGAGGCGGGAACGACGCCGGGCGCGTACATTGCGGTGTCACCGTCGCCTCGCACCTCCACGCCCGCCGAGCGCAGCGCTTTGACGGCGGCCGGGGCGAAGAGGGGCGCGACTTCACGGTCGATCAAAAGCGTCTCGAGGGCGTTGCACACGCCGGGTCGCTGTGTCTTGCCGTTGATCAGGAGGTTCAAGGCCATGTCGAGGTTGGCGGCCGAGTGGACGTACAGGTGGCAGTTCCCGACGCCCGTCTCGATGACGGGTACGCGCGCGTTCTCGACGACGTGCGCGATGAGGTTGGCGCCGCCTCTCGGGATGACGAGGTCCACGAGGCCGCGAGCCGTGAGGAGGTCCGTGACGCTTCCTCGGTCGGTTGAATCGACCAAGGTGACGGCGTCCTCGGGCATTCGCGACGCGCGCAAACCTTCGCGCATCGCCGAGACGATCGCGCGGTTGGAGCGCAAGGCGGACGAGCTGCCCCTCAGAACGGCCGCGCTTCCTGCCTTGAGGCAAAGCGCGGCCGCGTCGATAGTGACGTTCGGTCGGCTTTCGTAGATCATGCCGATCACGCCGAACGGCACCGTGACTTGCTGAACGGCCATTCCCTTCGGGTGCCGCCAGCCGCTCACGACTCGCCCGACGGGATCGGGCAGGGCGATGACGTCGTCGAGGGCCGCCAACACGCTCTCGAAGCGGCTCGGCGACAGCGAGAGACGATCGACGAGCGCTTCGGACGTGCCTTTGGCCCGCTCACCCGCGACGTCGACCTCGTTCGCGGCGAGGATGCTCGGCGCCGCGTCTTGCAGCGCGACCTGCACGGCGCGCAGGGCGGCATTCCGATCGAGTCGAGCGAGGGGTCGGCTCGCCGTTTTCGCGCGCCGCAGCAAGTCGTGAATGGACAGCGAGGTCGTCATGAAGGCACTTTAGCGCGCTCGCGCCGAGAGGCGCCGAGACGTCAAGACGTCGGAACCGGATAGGGAAGGGTGCCTTCGTAGATCGCGCGCCCGACGATCGCCCCTTCGATGCCGAGGTCGTCGAGCAGGGCAATGTCTTCGACGTTGGCGACGCCGCCGCCCACGATGAGCTCGTGCGGCCACCACTCGCGCACCGCGCCCATCAAATCGCGGTCGAGGCCGCGCAAGGTACCGTCACGGCTCACGTCCGTGAAGATGAGGGTTTTGACGCCGTCGGCATGCAAGCGGTTCAGCAGCGCGTCCACGCGCACGCCGCTGCCTTCGGCCCACCCGGCGATCTTGACGTCCATTCCGCGCGCGTCGACGCTCACGACGACGCACGACGGGTCGAACTCGGTCAACAAGGTCGGCACGAGCTTCGGGTCCTTCACGGCGGCCGTGCCGATCACGACGCGTGAAACACCGCCGTCGATGAGCTGCCGAGCGTCCGCCAGCGTCCGCACGCCGCCGCCGACCTCGACGGGAACGCTCACGGTGCGAGCGATGTCCAGCACGAGTTCCCGGTTCGAGCCGCGGCCCGTCGCGGCGTCTAGGTCCACGAGGTGCAACAAGGTCGCGCCGAGATCGGCCCAGTGCGTCGCGGCGTCGAGAGGCGCGTCGAAGTAGACGGTCTCACGGTCGGGGTCGCCTTCGAACAGGCGCACGGCCCGACCTGTTTGGATGTCCACGCAGGGAATGACGAGCGGCATGAGCACGAGTATAGGCGCGCGGGCGACGTCATGTTCGCGCGCTACACTGGCGCAGGGGGAGCGCTTGAAGATCGGGATCATCACCGCGACGTACGCGCCGTCACGCAACGGAGTGGCGACGTCCACGACGCTGTTCGTGAAGGGGCTGCGGGCGCTCGGTCACGAAGTGCGCGTCTTCGCCCCCGAGCATCCTCGCCGGGACGCGGCGGCGTCCGAGGAAGGGGTCTTCCGCTTGCCGAGCACCGCGGTCAGCACGGCGCCCGACTACCCGGTGCTGCTTCCGTGGGCGGCCTCGATGCTCCGCCGCCTTCCTCTACGCGACCTCGATGTCGTGCACACGATGCACCCGTTTCAAGTCGGTCAAGCAGCCCGAGGGATCGCCCGGGCGATCGACGTACCACTTGTGTACACGGCACACACTCAGTACGATCAGTACCTTCACTACATCTATATGCCTCGCCGCTTCGGATTGCGCATGATTCGCCGTCAGGTGCGGCTGTTCGCGCAAAGCGCGGATGCCGTTCTCGTGCCCGGCACGGCGATGGAAGAGGTGTTGCGCCGCTACAAGTTCAAGGGGCGTGTGACGTTGATGCCCAATCCCATCGACTTCGCGGCGTTCGCGAGCGTGCGAGGCGGCGAAGCGCGCGCCTCGCTTGGAATTCCGCGGGACGTGCCGCTTCTGGTCTACCTCGGTCGCCTCGGGCAGGAGAAGAACTTGCCGACGTTGATCGAGGCGTTTCGGTCGGCGTCGACGCGTCTCCCGGGCGCACGCTTGCTGATCGTGGGCGACGGACCGCTGCGGCTCGAACTGGAACGGCGGGCGCGCGGCTTGGCGGTGACCTTCACGGGCGCCGTCGAGTACGCGCGCGTGCCCGCGTACCTCGCGGCGGGCGACGCCTTCGTGACGGCGTCGACCTCCGAGGTGCTGCCGATGAGCATGATCGAAGCGCTCGCGGCGGGGTTGCCGCTCGTGGCGGCCCAGTCTCCGGCGGCGCGCGACCTGATCGGTTCTGGCCCAGGAGGTGTGCTGTGCGCGCCGACGCCCGCCTCGCTGGCGGCCGGGATGGTCAGGGTCGTCACGTCGGCGCGTGCCGCCGAGGCACGCGCCGAAGCCCGCGCCATCGCGCGTCGCTACGACGTGATCGTCCGATCCCGCGAGTTGGCGGGCATCTACGAGACCGTGCAGTCCGAGCAGGGCGCGGTGACCTTGGGCACGCACGGCTTTTCGCCTTGAAGCCGGAATGAAAAGAAAAACACTCCCGTTTGGGAGTGTTTTTTGGTGCCGAAGATGGGACTCGAACCCACACACCTTGCGGCGCTAGTCCCTGAAACTAGTGCGTCTACCAATTCCGCCACCTCGGCACACTGGACGCCTGGGCATCCTCAGGGCGCGCTCAGTGTAGCGAAGGCCGTGAATCTTGTCAAGAAAAGAATGGTGTGCCCGTCTTGCACCGACTCGGGAAGACGCGCTAAGATACTTGGGTTGGAAACTGCCTGACCAGGTTGCGGTCGGGCGTTTCTGCGGCCCAGCAGCAAGAAGGGGAGCTTTCGTGAGAGAAAGCCGTGCTGACCGGAAGCGATGGGCGAAATTCCAGACACCAGAGGGAGTGATCACCACTTGCCAACCGTTCAGCAACTTCTTCGTAAAGGTCGCGCCACGCTGCGCAAAAAGACCAAGGTTCCCGCGCTCAAGAGCAGCCCGCAGCGTCGCGGCGTGTGCACGGTCGTCAAGACGACGACCCCCAAGAAGCCGAACTCCGCGCTTCGTAAGATCGCCCGTGTTCGTTTGACCTCGGGCTTCGAAGTCACGGCGTACATCCCGGGCGAAGGCCACAACCTGCAAGAGCACAGCGTCGTCCTGATTCGCGGCGGCCGTGTGAAGGACTTGCCGGGCGTTCGTTATCACATCGTTCGCGGCAGCCTCGACACCGCAGGGGTCAAGGACCGTAACAAGAGCCGTTCGAAGTACGGCACGAAGAAGCCCAAGGCGGGCGCCGCCGCCGGCGCCAAGAAGAAGTAAAGGAGGTCGTGAACCATGGCACGTCGCCGTAGAGCAGAAGTCCGCCCTGTGCAACCCGACCTCGTTTACAACGATGTCGTCGTCAGCGCGATGATCAACCGCCTCATGCAGGACGGCAAGAAGAACATTGCCTCTCGCATCTTCTACGGAGCGCTTCGCCTCGTGCAAGAGCGCACCGGTCAAAACCCCTTGACGGTCTTCCGTCAAGCCTTCGACAACGTCAAGCCTCGTGTCGAAGTGCGTTCGCGTCGCGTCGGTGGGTCCACGTACCAAGTGCCCGTGGAAGTCAACCCGCGCCGCACGCAAAGCCTCGCGCTGCGCTGGATTCTGGCCGCTTCGGACAGCCGTCCGGAGCGCACGGCGATCGAGCGCCTCGCGGGCGAACTGCTCGACGCCGCGCAAGGTCGCGGTGGCGCGATCAAGAAGAAGGACGACGTCGAGCGCATGGCGGAAGCCAACCGCGCCTACGCCCACTACCGCTGGTAAATTCTCCGCGCCGCAGGTCGCCAAACGCTTCGTGCCATTGGCGACCTTTCGGCGGTCAGGGAACCGAATTTTCGGACAGACACCCGCGACGCGTCGTGCTCGGGAGGAGGTGGGACCCATGAACCAGGACGTCACGGCAGACGAAGCATCATCACAGTTCTTCGCTGCCCGAACCCGTATCTTGCTCGGGTTCCATTTGCCCGAGCATCCTTCGAAGCTTCTCTGATCCACCGCTGACGCTTGTCAGCACCATAGAGGAAGTCATGACGACCCAGACCGGTACGTACCTCAGGTATTTCCGCAATATCGGAATTGCCGCGCACATCGACGCGGGCAAGACCACCACGACCGAGCGCATCCTGTACTACACGGGACGCACGCACAACATCGGCGAAGTGCACGACGGCGCCGCCACGATGGACTGGATGGAGCAGGAGCGCGAGCGCGGCATCACCATCACGGCCGCCGCCACCACCGCGAAGTGGACCCGCTCCGGCGAAGGCCAAGAGTACGTCGTGAACATCATCGACACGCCAGGCCACGTGGACTTCACCATCGAAGTGGAGCGTTCCATGCGCGTGCTCGACGGCGCCGTCGCCGTGTTCGACTCGTCGCAAGGCGTCGAGCCGCAGTCCGAAACGGTGTGGCGTCAAGCCGACCGCTACGGCGTTCCCCGCATCGCGTTCAGCAACAAGATGGACAAGACGGGCGCTTCGTTCGAGCTCGTCATCAACGATATTCGTGAACGCCTCGGCGCGATCCCGGCTCCCATTCAGTACCCCATGGGCCAGGAAAGCGACTTCAAGGGCATTATCGATATCGTGCGCCAGCGCGCGTACACGTACACGAACGACCTCGGCACGGATATCGACGAGCACGACGTGCCCGCCGAGTACGCCGACAAGGTCGCCGAGATGCGCTCGCAGCTCATCGAAGCGGCCGCCGAAGTCGACGAAGAGCTCATGCTGATGTACCTCGAAGGCGAAGAGCCCACCGTCGAGCAACTCGTCACCGCGATTCGCAAGGGAACCATCGAGAAGAAGATCTTCCCCGTGCTTTGCGGCTCGGCCCTCAAGAACAAGGGCGTGCAACTCTTGCTGGACGCCGTGGTCGACTACCTTCCCAGCCCGCTCGAAGTGCCCGCCATCAAGGGCCGCGACGAAGACGGCAACGAGACGGAGTTTCCCGCCGATCCGAGCGGCAAACTCGCTGCTTTGGCGTTCAAGATCATGGCCGACCCCTACGTCGGTCGTTTGACCTTCGTCCGCATCTACTCGGGCACGCTGTCCTCGGGCACGTACGTGTACAACGCTTCCAAGGGCAAGCGTGAGCGCGTCGGTCGCTTGCTGAAGATGCACGCGAACCACCGCGAGGAAGTCAGCGAGCTCAAGGCTGGCGAACTCGGCGCCGTCATCGGCCTCAAGGACGCGGGGACGGGCAACACCCTCATCGGTGACGATGACGACCGCGTGCTCCTCGAGTCGATCGACGTTCCCGAGCCCGTCATCAAGCTCGCGATCGAGCCGAAGACGAAGGCCGACCAAGAGCGCATGGGCAACGGACTGTCGCGCCTCGCCGAAGAAGACCCGACCTTCAAGGTCGAGACGGACGCCGAGAGCGGTCAAACGACGATCGCCGGGATGGGCGAGCTTCACCTCGAGATCCTCGTCGATCGCCTCAAGCGCGAGTACAAGGTCGAAGCGAACGTCGGCGCTCCACAAGTGGCGTACCGTGAAACGATCACGAGGGCCGTGGACGTCGAAGGCAAGTTCGTTCGTCAGTCCGGTGGTCGAGGTCAGTACGGCCACGTCAAGATCAAGGCCGAGCCCCTGCAGCCCGGCGAAGGCTTCGTCTTCGAGAACGCCGTCGTCGGCGGTACGGTTCCGCGCGAATACGTCGGCCCGGCACAGAAGGGGATCGAAGAAGCCATGCAGTCCGGCCCGATGCTCGGCTTCCCGGTCGTGGACATGAAAGTCACGATTTACGACGGCTCGTACCACGAAGTCGACTCGTCGGAAATGGCCTTCAAGATCGCCGGTTCGATGGCGCTCAAGGAAGCCGTTCAGAAGGGTGCTCCCGCCCTGCTCGAGCCGGTCATGCGCGTCGAAGTGACCGTGCCCGAAGACTTCATGGGCGACATCATCGGTGACTTGAACTCGCGCCGTGGCCAGATTCAAGGCATGGAAGCGCGCGGCAACGCGCAAATCGTGAAGGCCTTCGTGCCGCTGAGCGAGATGTTCGGCTACGCGACGGACATGCGTTCCATGACTCAGGGTCGCGCGAGCTACTCCATGTTCTTCGATCACTACAACCAAGTGCCGACGAACATCGCCAACCAATTGATGAGCAAGAAGTAACCGACTCGGTTGCTCGAAACGCCTCCCCTTCGGGGGAGGCGTTTTTGTGTACGATGAAGCGAAAGAAGCAATCGAACTTAGAGCTCGAAGCGATGCGGCGGCGAGTTGTCATAGCGTATTTCTCGCGCGGTGCACAGAAAAACTGAGACAAAGTGTCCAATCGTGGAGCATGTCCGGCCTCTGGAGTGGGATTCTTGCATTTTGTCGCTTAAAATGTGAACATACCGTCAGGTCAGGTATGAAGGCGCGGTTAAGTCGGCCACAGTGAGGGATCGGACCGCCGAAAGAGGCCCGCGAACGCGGGAAATCTTCGTTTGCGTTTTCTCGAATCTTTTGGAGGTCCCAGCATGACGGAACGTTTCTCGCCCCCCAACTCCGACCGGTTCGCGGAAATCTACCCACCGATGACCGAGCAGGAAGCCGTCGTCGAAGCCAATCGCTGCCTGTACTGTTACGACGCGCCCTGCCTCCAAGCTTGCCCGACGCACATTGACATTCCCACCTTCATCCGCAAGATCGCCACGGGCAACCTGCGAGGCTCTGCCAAGACCATTCTGGAAGCCAACTTCCTCGGAGGAACGTGCGCTCGGGTCTGTCCCGTCGAGGAGCTTTGCGAAGGCGCGTGCGTTCTCGGCAAGGACCACGAGCCCATCCAGATCGGGCGCCTACAACGCCACGCGGTCGACTTCGTGCAACTCAAGGGCATTGAAGTCTTTCAAGCCGGTCCGCCCAACGGCATGAAGGTCGCCGTGGTCGGCTCCGGACCGGCGGGCATCTCGACGGCCGCCGAACTCGCCAAGCGCGGGTACGCCGTGACGCTCTTCGAGAAGCGCGACCTCGCCGGAGGCCTCAGCACCTACGGCATCATCGTTTTGCGCGAGCCCGTCGAGGTCGCCCAGCGGGAAGTCGAGAGCCTCAAGCACCTCGGTGTGGACATCCGCACCGGCTACGAGCTCACGAGCCGCGAAGGACTCGACGCCCTGCTCACCGAATTCGACGCGGTCTTCCTCGGGCTCGGTCTCGGCGCCGTTCCCGCGATGGGCATGCCCAACGAGGAGCACGCGCTCGACGGCATCGAGCTCATCGAGAAGAGCAAGTTCGACCTTTCGAGCATCCACGTCGGTGATCGTGTCGCCGTGATTGGCGCTGGCAACACCGCCGTCGACGCGGCAACCGTCGCCCGCCGTCTCGGACGCGACGTGACGATGGTGTACCGCCGCGGCGAGAGCGAGATGACCGCTTACCGACACGAGTACGAATTCGCCTTGCTCGAAGGCATCAAGTACGAGTTCTACACGCAGCCGATCGGAATCGAAGTCGAGAACGGCCGAGTGACGGGCCTCAAGTGCATCAAGGTCGCGCTCGGCGAGCCCGACGCTTCGGGCCGTCCCGCACCTGTGCTCGTGGCGGGCAGCGAATTCGTCATTCCGTGCGACTCTGTCGTGAAGGCCGTCGGGCAGGAGAAGCCCGCGCTCGCCACCGAACTCGGCCTCGCCGTCCACAAGGGATACATCGAAGTCGATGACGATCTGCGTACCAGCCTTGCCAACGTTTACGCGGGCGGCGACTGCGTGCGAGTGCGCGGCAACGCCACGACCGTCATGGCGACGCAAGACGGAAAAATCGCGGCTCGTGCGATTCACGGTGACCTTCAAGCCAAATTGCAAGCCGCCATCAGCGCGGCGGGAGTGTGAGCATGGCAGACCTCAGCATCGACTTCGCGGGCATCCGCTCGCCCAACCCGTTCTGGCTCGCCTCCGCTCCGCCGTCCAACTCGGGCGCGCAGATCATCAAGGCGTTCGAGGCGGGATGGGGCGGCGCCGTTTGGAAGACCATCGGAGCGCCCGTTCTCAACATCTCCAACCGCTACGGCGGTCTGAGCATGTACGGCCAGCGGCTCGTCGGCCTCAACAACATGGAGCTCATCTCCGATCGTCCGATCGAAGTGAACCTTCGTGAAATCGCCGAGGTGAAGCGCCTCTTCCCGGACCGCGCCGTGATCGTCTCGGCGATGGTGGAAAGCGATCCGAGAGTCTGGGCCGACATCGTGCGGCGAATCGAGGACACCGGCGCGGACGGCATCGAGCTCAACTACGGCTGCCCGCACGGCATGAGCGAACGCGGCATGGGTTCGGCCGTCGGACAGGTGCCCGAGTACTGCGAGCAAATCACGCAGTGGGTGACGTCGGTCGCCAGCATTCCCGTGATCGTGAAGCTCACGCCCAACATCACCAACATTACGCATCCCGCGCGGGCCGCCGTCGCCGGGGGCGCGAACGCACTGAGCCTCATCAATACCATCAACTCGGTCATCAACGTCGACCTCGACACCTTCGAGCTCGTCCCGTCGGTCGGCGGGTACGGCAGCCACGGCGGTTACGCGGGCCCGGCCGTGAAACCCATCGCCCTGCACATGCTGTCCGAAGTCGCCAAGACCCAGGAAGTCATTCGCGCCGGCCTTCCGATCAGCGGAATGGGCGGCATCCAAACGTGGCGGGACGCGGCGGAATTCCTGCTGCTCGGCGCTTCCAGCTTGCAAGTGTGCACCGCCGTCATGCACTACGGCTTCCGCATCATCGATGACCTCACGGACGGCTTGTCGAACTGGCTCGACGACAAGGGGTTCAAGTCGGTGCGCGACGTCGTCGGGATGAGCTTGCCGCGCGTGTCCGCGTTCGGTGACTTCGACCTCTCGTACCGAGCGGTCGCGCGAATCGATCACGACAAGTGCATCCAATGCAACCTCTGCTACGTGGCGTGCAACGACACGGCGCACCAATGCATCGACCTCTACAACCCCGACGGCATTCGAGTCGAGCCGGGCTACGACGAGCGCCTCAACGGCAAGGGCGTCGTCTCCACGCGTCCGAAGCCCGTCGTGCGCGAAGACGACTGCGTGGGTTGCGCGCTGTGCTACAACGTGTGCCCCGTGGAGAACTGCATCGAGATGGTTTCCGTGCCTTCGGGGCGCGACTCCGTCACGTGGAAGCAGCTCAGCGTCAACCAACCGGCCGTGACGCAGGACTGGGCGGAGATGGAGAAGTACCGCGAGAAGGTCGGCATCGACATCCACTGATTTGCACGGACGAACGAAGGAGGCTTTCATGTCACTTCTAATCAAGAACGGCGAGATCGTCACGGCGGACGCCCGGTACAAAGCCGACATCTACATCGAGGACGAGACCATCACGATGATCGGTCAGGACATGCCGGTCCCGGCGGGCGCCGAGGTGATCGACGCGACCGGCAAGCTCGTGTTTCCCGGCTTCATCGATCCGCACGTGCACGTCTACCTGCCGTTCATGGCGACCTTCGCCAAGGACACGCACGCCACGGCGAGCAAGGCCGCGTTGATCGGTGGAACGACCACGTTCATCGAGATGTGTTGCCCGTCGCGCGGCGAAGACCTCATGGAAGGGTACGAACTGTGGAAGTCCAAGGCGGAAGGCAACTCGGCGTGTGACTACACCTTCCACATGGGCGTGTCGAAGTTCGACGACAAGACCGAAGAGCAACTGCGCGAGATCGTCGCGGACGGCATCACGAGCTTCAAGGTGTTCCTCGCGTACAAGAACTTCTTCGGAGTGGAGGACGACGAGCTCTACAAGACCCTCACGCTCGCCAAGGAACTGGGCGTGATCGTCACGGCGCACTGCGAGAATGCCGCGCTCGTCGCCGAACTGCAGCAGCAACTTCTCGGCGAGGGCAAGACCGGCCCGGAGTACCACGAGGTAAGCCGACCGGTCGAAGTGGAAGCCGAGGGCACCAACCGCTTCGCGACCTTTCTCGAAGTGACGGGCGCCAAGGGGTACGTCGTGCACCTCTCGTGCCAACCTGCCCTCAAAGCCGCCGTGGCCGCCAAAGAGCGCGGCGTGGACATCACCATCGAGTCGGTCATTCCGCACTTCATCCTCGACAAGACGTACGCCGAACGGCCCGGCGTCGAGGGTGCCAAGCACGTCATGAGCCCGCCCCTGCGCGAAAAGAGCAATCAGCAAGCGTTGTGGCGAGCGCTCGAAGCGGGCCTCATCGACACGGTCGGCACGGACCACTGCCCGTTCGACGTTCAGCAAAAGCACCTCGGGGACGGCGACTTCACGAAGATTCCCAACGGCATTCCCGCCATCGAGGACCGCGTCAACCTGCTGTGGACGTACGGCGTGTCGCGCGGAGGGCTCGACATCCACCGCTTCGTCGACGTCGCCAGCACGAAGGCCGCCAAGCTCTTCGGCTTGTTTCCCCGCAAGGGCGCCGTCGCGGTCGGCAGCGACGCCGACCTCGTCATCTACGATCCCTCGTACCGCGGCGTCATCTCGGCGAGCACGCACTCCGTCAACAACGATTACAGCGGTTTCGAAGGCATGGAGATCGACGGACGCCCCGAAGTCGTGACGGTTCGCGGACGAGTCGCCGTCCGTGAAGGCAAGTTCGTCGGCGAAGAGGGAAGAGGCCGCTTGCTGCGGCGCTCCACGTCCTCGACGCCGGAGAAGGCCCTCGTATGACGACGACGGTCGCGAGACCCTCGAGCGTCGGCGGCGCGATCAGCGTCCGCAACCTTGGCATGGTCTTCCCGACGGCCGGAGGCGAGACGGTCGCGCTCCAAAACGCCTCGCTTGAAATCGGGGCGGGCGAGTTCATCAGCCTGATCGGCCCGTCGGGATGCGGCAAGACGACCTTGCTGCGCCTCATGGCGGACTTGCTCACGCCGACGTCGGGCGAGCTGCGCGTGGCGGGCCAGACACCGCAGGAAGCGCGCGAACAGCGCGCGTACGGCTACGTCTTTCAAGCGCCCGCCTTGTTCGAGTGGCGCAACGTTCTGTCGAACGTCATGCTGCCCCTCGAAGTCATGAACTTTCCCAAAGAGGAGCGCCGCGCGCGCGCCGAGACGATGCTGAGGCTCGTGGGCCTGGAGAAGTTCGCGCGCTCCTATCCGTGGCAATTGTCGGGCGGCATGCAGCAGCGCGTGTCCATCGCTCGCGCGCTCGCCTTCGATCCACCGATCTTGCTGATGGACGAGCCGTTCGGAGCGCTCGACGAGATCACCCGCGAGCACCTCAACATGGAACTCCTGCGCCTGTGGCGCGACACGAAGAAAACCGTCGTGTTCGTCACCCACTCCATCTCCGAGGCGGTGTTCCTGTCGACGCGCGTCGTCGTGATGACGGCCCGGCCCGGCAAGATC
This sequence comes from Deinococcus yavapaiensis KR-236, assembly GCF_003217515.1. Classification (NCBI taxonomy): domain Bacteria; kingdom Thermotogati; phylum Deinococcota; class Deinococci; order Deinococcales; family Deinococcaceae; genus Deinococcus; species Deinococcus yavapaiensis. The sequence goes on from NZ_QJSX01000002.1 coordinate 357,072, forward strand.
GAGGGCGTCGTCGACGTCGACTTGCCGCAACCGCGCACTGCCGAAGTTCGCGAGACGCCCGCCTTCTTCGAAGCCGCCACGAAAGTGCGCGAACTGCTGCGCAAGGGGCACGGCTTCGACGTGGTGGAGTGAGCATGACGACCCTGCCTTCTCCCGGCGCGCGCTCCTCGCGCCCGAAGCGCTCGACGGGCAACTTCTGGCCGATGGCGATCGTCGCCTTCTTGGTGCTCGCGCTGTACTGGCCTTTGATGTTGTGGGTGAACGCCGGGCAAGCGCAGCGCATCATGGCGACTGGCGCCGACCTCGGATGTGGCACGGCGACTCAATGCGCGACGCAGCTTCGTAATCCGACGCTTCCCGCGCCTGGACAACTCCTCTCGGGCTTTCGCGCGCTCAGCGTTCCGCCCTTCTCCACCACGAGCGCGCCTTCCAACGCCTTGGTGACGGCGGGTGAAACGATCGTGGGACTCGCCATCGCGTCCGTCCTCGGCATCGTCCTCGCGCTCTTGCTGGTGATCAGCCGAGGCTTCGAGCGGGCCGTGCTGCCGTGGCTCATCGCCTCGCAGATGGTTCCGATCATCGCCCTCGCCCCGATGCTCGCCGTCGTGCTGGGACAGTACGGGGTGCAAGGCTGGGTGCCCAAGGCGATCATCGCCGCGTACATCGCGTTCTTTCCCGTCGCGATCGGCGTGGCCCGCGGCCTGCGCAGTCCCGACCCGCTTCAGCTCGACTTGCTGCGGACGTACCACGCGGGGCACGCGACGGTGTTCTGGAAGCTGCAACTGCCCGCCTCCATCCCATTCCTGTTCACGGCCCTCAAGGTCGCGGCGACGGCCGCCCTCATCGGGTCGATCGTCGCCGAGATCAGCACGATTTCGTTCAGCGGCCTCGGAAAAATGCTCGCCGAGAACTCGCGCGCTTCCGACACGATCGCCTTGTGGGTGATCATGATTTACGGAGCCGCCCTCGGGATCTTCCTCGTGGGCCTCGTCGGCTTGATCGAAAGGGCGGTGACGCCGTGGCGAGTCGGGCAGCCGAAGTAAAGCTGAGGCGCGGCGGCGTCGCCCCGCTCGCCCTCGGGTGGGGTCTCGTCGTCGCCAGCTTCGTGCTGCTGGGCGTGGCGATCTCGCAAGTGCTGAACGTCCAGTTCGGCACGACGCCCTCCAACCAGGGAACTGTCCTGCTTCTCACGGCGCTCGGCGTGGTCTTGGGCGTGTTCGGCATCGGCCGCATCGCCGACCGGACGCGGGGCCTGACGCCCGCCCTCGTCACCTTCGTCTTCTCCCTGCTCGCCGTCGAGGCGTTGCTGCGCGCGTACGCCGTCCCGCCCGGCCTCATCCCCACGCCGAGCCGCGTTTGGACGGCGCTCGTCAACGGCCTCGAAGTGCTCGCTCGAGACGCCGCCGTGACCTTCGTGCAAGAAGCGCTCGTCGGTTACCTAGGCGGCACCATCGTCGCGATCCTCGTGGCGCTCGCCGTGGTCCGCTTCCGCTTCTTGGAGCGCGGCCTCCTGCCGTACGCCGCGGTCGCCAGCAGCGTTCCCATCGTCGCGCTCGCTCCGGTCATCGTGAAGGCGTTCGGTCTCGAACCCGTCTCGAAGGCGATCATCGTCGGCATCACCGTCTTCTTCCCGATCGTCGTGAACGTCGTGCGCGGTCTGCAAAGCGCGAATCCACACCACCTCGACTTGATGCGGACGTACGCCGTCCCGCCCGCCCGCACCTTCTTGCTCGTCCGCGTGCCCTCGGCCCTGCCGTTTTTGTTCACGGCCCTCAAGATCGCCACGACCCTCGCCATGATCGGCGCGATCGTCGGCGAGTTTTTCGGCGCGACCGGCGAGGGGCTGGGGTTCCGCATTCAGATCGAGGCGGGACGCTTCAACCTCGACGTCGTCTGGGCGGCCATCGTCGTCGCCAGCGTTCTCGGTATCGCCTTCTACGGCCTCGTGTCGTGGCTGGAAAGTCGCTTCACCTTCCGCTTCGGAAGCGCGAAGTGATTCGCTCGTTTCCCACCTTCCCAAGGAGGAAGCTTATGAAGAAGAAGACGTTGCTGCTGGCCGGTCTCGTGGTCGTCACGGGAGCCCTCTCGACGGCGAGCGCGCAAAATCAGCGCCTCATCCCGGTTCGTCTGCAGTTGAAGTGGTTTCCGCAAGCGCAGTTCGCGGGCTTCTTCGTGGCGAAGGCGAAGAACTACTTCCGTGACGAAGGGCTCGACGTGACGCTCGTGCCCATCGGCGACCAAAGTCCCATCCAAACGGTCGCGACGGGCACGGCGGACTTCGGAACGACGTGGATCACCGACCTCCTCACGGCGCGTCAGCAAGGCTTGCCCGTCGTGCACATCGCTCAGATCTTCCAGCGAAGCGGGTACACCCTCGTGGCCTTGCGCAACTCGAACATCTCGAACGTCGCGGGCTTCAAAGGCAAGCGCATCGGCGTGTGGCCGAGCGGCAACGAATATCCGGTTCTCGCCTTGTTGAAGCGCAACAAGCTCACGAGCAGCCTCGAGTCGAACGTCGCACGGCCCGACGTGCAAGCCGTGACGTATCCCTTCGATCCCAGCCTCGTGTTTCCCGAAAAGGTCGACCTCGTGTCCGCCATGACGTACAACGAGCTCAACCAAATTCAAGGGCTCGGCTACGACATGAGCAAGTTGCGCGTCTTCCGCCTCGCCGACCTCGGGATCAACCTCCTCGAGGACAACATGTTCACGACGCAGGCCGTGCTGAACAACACGAACTTCAAAGGTTCGGGCTTGTCGGGCCGTGAAGTCGCCGCGCGCCTCGTTCGCGCTTCCATCAAAGGTTGGGATTACGCGGTCAAGAATCAGAAGGAGGCCGTTCAAATCGTGTTGCCGCAGTGTGGCAACACGTGCCGTGGCAGCGGAACGCGCGCCGATCCTCTGCAACACCAGACGTGGCAGATGGCGGAAGTCGCCAAGCTGTACAACGCGGGCCCGACGCTCAAGGGCAACGCCGGGCTTCTCGATCCCGCGACCTTCAAGGCGAACGTGACACTGCTCAAGAGTCTCGGCATCCTGAAGGCCGATCCGCCCGCGAACGTCGTCGATTACAAGGTGTGGGAAGCAGCGACTGGCAAGAAGGCGCCGTAACGCCTCGAGACGAGGGACGAGGGCCATGGAAGGACGGGGCTCTCGTCCCTCGTTCACGACTTTCGACGGGGGTGTGTATGCTCGATCCGAAACGAACCATCGACGAACTCAAAGAACTGCGGGCACTCACCGGTGACGAAAACGGCGCGCAACGCGTCGCGTTCACGCCGACGTGGGCGCGAGCGCGCGAGTTTCTGCGCTCGAAGCTCGCCGAGCTTCCCGTGGAAGTTCATCAAGACGCCGCCGGGAACCTCTGGGCGACGCTGCAAGGAGAGAGCGAGCAGGCTCTGCTGATCGGCGGGCACATCGACTCGGTGCCGAACGGCGGGTGGCTCGACGGGTGCCTCAACGTCTTGGCGGGCCTGGAAATTCTGAGGCGCCTCGCCGCCCAAGGCAAGCCGAAGTTCACGGTGCGCCTCGTGGACTGGGCGGACGAGGAAGGCGCGCGCTTCGGGCGCAGCCTGTTCGGGTCGAGCGCGGCGAGCGGCACGATGAATCCCGAGGAGTTGCGCGCCTTGCACGACAAGGACGGCGTGAGCCTTCCGGACGCGATCGCCCCGTACGACATCGACTTCGACTCGGTGCTGAACGCGCGCGAGGAACTCGAACACGCCGCCGCGTACATCGAGCTTCACATCGAGCAGGGACCGGTCTTGGAAAGCCTGGACCTTCCGCTCGGCGCGGTCCTCGGGACCTTCGGCGTGGAGCGCCACACGATCACTTGGAAGGGGCAGGCGGCGCACTCGGGCTCGACGCCCATGGACAAGCGTCGCGACGCGTTTCTCGCGGCGGGCAAGATGGCGCACGAAGTCTACGAGATCACGGGACGCAACGGCGGCGTGAGTACCATCGGGCGATGCTCGACGCTTCCCGGCATCGTGACGAGCGTCGTGGAGACATGCGAGATCAGCCTCGACCAACGGCACCTCGACTTGCAGATGTTGAATCGCATGTGGCAAGAGGCGCAGGACGCGGCGGCAAGGTTCGCGCAAGAAGGCGGCCTCTCCGTGTCCTTCGGCAACCTCTGGCGCATCGACCCGATGCCGTTCCATCCTGAGCTCATCGACTTTTGCGACGAGGCGATTCGTGAAACGGTCGGCGTGTCTCACCGTCTGCCGTCGGGACCGTTGCACGACGCGGCGGAAGTCGCGCGCGCGGGCGTCCCGACGGTGATGATGTTCGTGCAAAGCCTGTACGGAATCAGTCACAACAAGATCGAGGACACGAAGGAAGAGCATCTCCTCTCGAGCGTGACCGCCTTCGACAAGCTCGCCGACAAAGTACTCGCTTGGCTGGCGACGCGCCCGACCGAGACGCGAAGGGCGATCGGCGCGGACTGACCATGCTGCCGACTTTGCGCGAAATCCTCGATCTGCCCGCCTTCTCGGGCGCGCTCGTCCTGAGCGGTCAAGGTCAGCTGGAAGCGCGCGTGACGTGGGTGCATGTCAGCGAGGTGCTCGACGGGCACCGCTTCTTGTCGGGCGGCGAACTGTTGCTGTCGACCGGGTTGGAGCTGGCGAACGCGAGCGTCGAGGCGCGCGGGCAGTACGTGCGCAACCTCGCGCAGAGCGGCGCGACGGGGTTGGCGCTCGAACTCGTCCGCAATTTGCGTGACGTCCCACCGGAGATGCTGGGCGCCGCGAGAATGTTGAACTTTCCGATCTTGGCGTTTTCCCATGAGGTGCGCTTCGCCGACCTCACGCGCGCGGCTCACGAGCGCATCTTGCGTCCGCACGGCTCGCCGGGCGAGGGCAGCCTCGCGCCCGTCATGGCGGCGCTCGTGGAGACGGGCCGCGCAGAGACGTTCGTGAAAGCGCAACTCGGTCCCCTGCTCACCCTTCCGAGCCGACCGAGGGCGACGCTGCTCGCCACCCTCGACTTCCTGCTGCGGCATCACATGAACGTCGCCGAGGTCGCGCGTCAACTCGGCGTGCGGCGCCAGACGATCTACTACCGCCTCGACCAGGTCACGGGAATGCTCGGCGACATCGGCGAGGCGAGGCGCTCGGTCGCGCTCGCCTTGGCGTTGCAATTGTGCCGGGACGGCGCCGTGGAACTCGACCGCATCGGACAGAGTGTCTCTTGAGACGGGCGCGACGAAGCGCCTAGCATGAGGTCAATCAACTTCAACGGAGGTGGCGCATGACGCCCAGTAGGGAAGAGATCGTTTCCGAGAACCGCGAGTACACCCTTTTCTCGTGGTCCGTGCAAAGCGCCGCCAATCCCATCACGATGGTGGGCGGTCACGGCAGTCACTTCGTGGACGCGGACGGCAACGAGTGGCTGGACATCGCGTCTCAGCTCATCAACATCAACGTCGGGCACCAGCACCCGAAGGTCATCGAAGCGATCAAGAAGCAGGTGGACGAGTTGTGCTTCGCCGCGCCCGCCTTCGCGACCGAGGCGCGCGGCAAGCTTGGCAAGAAACTCGCCGAGGTGACGGGCCTCGCCAAGAGCTTTTTCACGCTCGGAGGCTCGGAAGCCAACGAGAACGCCATGAAGATCGCGCGGCTCGTGACGGGCCGCGACAAGATCATCACGCGCTACCGCTCGTACCACGGAGCGACGATGGGCTCCATGACGGCGTCGGGCGATCCGCGTCGCTGGCCGGTCGAGCCCGGCATTCCGGGCATCGTGCGGGCGTTCGATCCGTATTGCTACCGCTGCCCTTTCGGCAAGGAGCCGACCTCGTGCCGCCGAGAGTGCGTGTCGCACATCGAGGAGATCATCCAGATGGAAGGGCCGCACAACGTCGCGGCGATCATGGTCGAGGGCATCACGGGCAGCAACGGTTTGCTCGTGCCGCCTGACGACTACTACCCGAAACTGCGCGCCTTGTGCGACAAGTACGACATCCTTCTCATCACTGACGAGGTCATGAGCGGTTTCGGCCGCACCGGCACGTACCTGTCCACGCAGCACTACGGCATCCTGCCCGACATCGTGACGAGCGCCAAGGGCCTCACGAGCGGGTACATGCCGCTCGGCGCCGTCATCGTGAATCAGCGTATCGCCGACTTCTTCGAGAACAGCATGCTGTGGGGCGGCCTGACCTACTCCAGCCACCCCGTGAGCTGCGCGGCGGCCCTCGCGAACTTGCAAGTCTACGAAGAAGAGCACCTGTTCGAAAACGCCACGCTGCTCGGCGCTTACCTCGCCGAGCGTCTCGAAGGGATGCGCGCCTCGTACGCCTGCGTCGGGGACGTTCGCTACAAAGGCTTGTTCACGGTGATCGAGCTCGTGCGCGACAAGGAGACGAAAGAACCGCTCGCTCCCTTCAACGGCACCAGCCCGGAGATGCAAAAGCTCGCGGGGCACCTCAAGTCGAAGTACCTCTACGCCTTTTCGCGCTTCAACATGCTCTGGATCTGCCCGCCCCTCGTCATCACTAAGGACGAGCTCGACTTCGCCTTGAGCGCCATCGAAGAAGGCCTCGCCCTCGTAGACGAGATCATCGGCGCTCGGCAAGTCGTTTCCGCCGACGACTGATTCTCGTTCGTGAGGGGCCGCGCCTCTTCCTTCTCTCGCACGTGGAGACTCCCATGACCCAAACTCAGGAACACGTTCAAATCGCTCGCGTCACGCACTGGCTTTCGGGCGCTCCGGTCGCGTCGACGTCGGGGCGCAGCGCTCCCGTCTACAATCCCGCCACGGGTGAAGTGCAAGCCCACGTGGACCTCGCGTCCCTGCAGGAAGTGGACCACGCCGTCGAGATCGCGAAGGCGGCTTTTCCCGCTTGGCGCGCGACGGCGTTGTCCCGCCGCGCGGAGATCATGTTTAAATTCCGCGACCTCGTGGATCGGCATCGGGACGACATCGCCCGAATGCTGACCAAAGAGCACGGCAAGGTGCACTCGGACGCCCTCGGTGAAGTGGCGCGCGGCTTGGAGAACGTCGAGTTCGCGTGCGGCGTTCCGCATCTCCTGAAGGGCGGCTTCTCGGAGGGCGCTTCGCGCGGCGTGGACGTGTACAGCATTCGGCAACCCTTGGGCGTCGTGGCGGGCATCACGCCGTTCAACTTCCCGGCGATGGTGCCGCTGTGGATGCTGGCCAACGCCCTTGCGTGCGGCAACACCTTCATCCTCAAGCCGTCGGAGAAGGATCCCAGCGTGAGCCTCCTGCTCGCCGAGCTTCTGAAGCAAGCGGGGCTGCCCGACGGCGTGTTCGGTGTGGTGCAGGGCGACAAACTCGCGGTGGACCGCCTCTTGGAGCATCCGGATGTGCAAGCTGTTTCCTTCGTGGGCAGCACGCCCATCGCCAAGTACGTGTACGAGACGGGCACGAAGCACGGGAAGCGCGTGCAGGCTCTCGGCGGCGCGAAGAACCACATGGTGGTCCTGCCCGATGCGGACCTCGGGATGGCGGCGGACGCGGCGGTCAGTGCGGCGTACGGCTCGGCAGGAGAGAGGTGCATGGCCATCAGCGCCGTCGTGGCCGTTGGCGGGATCGCCGACGATCTCGTCGCCGCGATCGCCGAGCGCATTCCGAAGCTCAAGGTCGGTCCTGGCAGCGATCCGGACGCCGAGATGGGTCCGCTGATTTCGGGTGAGCATCGCGATCGTGTGGCGGGCTACGTCACGCACGCGCCGCAGGAAGGTGCGACGGTCGTCGTGGACGGAGCTCGGCACGGAGTGGAAGGTGACGGCTTCTTCTACGGACCCGCCCTGCTCGATCACGTGAAGCCGGGCATGCGCTGCTACGAAGACGAGATCTTCGGTCCGGTGCTGGGTGTCGTGCGCGTCGAGACGTACGAGGAAGCCGTGAACCTCGTCAACGCCAACCCGTTCGGCAACGGCGTCGCGATCTTCACGCGCGACGGTGGCGCCGCGCGTCAATTTCAATACGACGTGCAAGTCGGCATGGTCGGTGTCAACGTTCCGATTCCCGTGCCCGTCGCGTACTACTCGTTCGGCGGCTGGAAGGCGAGCCTGTTCGGTGACACCCACATGTACGGTCCCGAGGGCATCAACTTCTACACCCGCGCCAAAGTCGTGACGAGCCGCTGGCCGGACCCCAGTACGAGCAAGGTGGACTTGGGCTTTCCGCGAACGCGTTGATTGCGTCGAACGCCGGGGAGAGGGTATCGCCACCCTCTCCCTCATGTTATGCTCATTCTATGACCCTCGCTCGACCTGAGAAGTTGCCGTGGGTGACCACGTCGCTGATCGTGAACATCGTGCTCGGAGCCCTCGGTGTGTTGATGCTGCCCTTCGTCGGCGCGCTGCTCAACTTCCTTTTCGGCATGTCGGCGTCCAGCACCGACCTCAGCGCGGATGATGTGGCGGGGCTCAACTTCGCGCGCGTATTCACGGGCGCCACCCTGTGGATCTCGGCGTTCTTAGGACTCGCGTGGCTGGCGTTCGAGTTCTTCGCTTTGAAAGCCGTTCAGCAAGGTCGCGCTTGGGGACGGACGGCCGCCATCGTCATTTTTGTCTTCGCGCTTTTCAACTTTCCGTTCGGAACGATCGTCGGAATTTTTGGCCTGATCGGCGCCCTCGACCCTGAAGTGCAACGCTACACGAGCCGCTGAAGAGCAAAGACGAAGAGGAAAGGGGAAGCCGCCAGCTTCCCCTTTCCTCTTCGCCGACGTCGTGTCAGTCGTGAAAAACGCACGATCGCCATGACTTGCCATTCCTTGATCTTTCGTATAGCATAGTCCCTTGGTGCGCCGATCAAAGGCGAAGGCGCGCTTTTGTGCCGAGTAGGCGTCCGTGCAGTTGGGCACGTGGAGACCCTCGGCGAGAAGAAACCCAATGTGGACCCTCGGCGAATTGCTGATTCGCGTCCACCGCTTGGAGGAGAGAAAGTTATGGCAAAAGGCACGTTTGAGCGGACGAAGCCGCACGTGAACGTCGGCACCATCGGCCACGTCGACCACGGCAAGACCACCCTCACCGCCGCGATCACGTTCACGGC